>JBBDQV010000001.1:0-13897 GCA_040905845.1 Alphaproteobacteria bacterium
TGACGCTGCCCGCCGGGCCCCACGCCGACGCCGAGACCGCGGCGACGCTGCGCGCCGCGACGGCGGCGGCGAAGACGCTGGTCGCGATCGGCGCGGGCACGATCAACGACCTCTGCAAGTACGCCGCCGCGCTCGACGGCAAGCCGTACGTTTCGTTCGCGACCGCGCCGTCGATGAACGGCTACACCTCGATGAACGCGGCGATCACGATCGACGGCCACAAGAAGTCGCTGCGCGCCGCGGCGCCGGTCGGCGTGTTCATCGACCTCGCCGTGCTGGCCCGGGCGCCGAAGCGCATGATCCGCTCGGGCCTCGGCGACAGCGTGGCGCGCCCGACCGCCCAGGCCGACTGGCTGCTCGCGCACCTTCTGCTCGGCGAGCCCTACCGCGCGGCGCCCTTCGCCCTGCTCGCGCCCGACGAGAATGCCTTGCTCGCGGCGCCCGAGGCGCTGATGGGCGGCGAGCTGCGCGCGATGGAGCGGCTCGCGCGCACCCTCGTCCTCTCGGGGTTCGGCATGACCATCTGCGGCTCGAGCCACCCGGCGAGCGAGGGCGAGCACCTGATCAGCCACACCATCGAGATGATGGCGGGGCCCGACATTCCGCCGTCGTTCCACGGCGAGCAGATCGCCGTGACGACGCTGACCATGGCGCGGCTCCAGGAGCGTTTGCTCGACGGGCCCGCGCCGAGGCTGCGGGCGAGCACCGTCACCGAGGTCGAGGTCGTCGCGTACTTCGGCGCCGAGCTCGGGCGCGCGTGCTGGCGCGACGTCGCGCCCAAGCGGCTCGACGACGCGCGGGCGGAGGCGCTGAGCGCGCGCCTCGCCGCGCATTGGGAGGCGTGGCGCGCACGGATCAAGGCGGTCACCCGGCCGGCCGCCGTGCTCGAGGACGTGCTCAGCCGCGCGGGCGCGCCGACCCGGCCCGCCGACCTCGGCTGGCCCGACGGCTTCTATCGCGACGCCGTGCGCCACGCGCGCCTGATCCGCGACCGCTACTCCTTCCTCGATCTCGCCGCGGATTCGGGTGTGCTCGAGGACTTCATCGCGAACGGCCTGTGAGACCGCTCGCCGAATGCCCGCGCGCGACGCTGGCCGCGCTGCGCTTCGTCCTCTGCGACATCGACGACACCCTGACCCTGGAGGGCCGGCTGCCGGCGCGCAGCTACGCGGCGCTCGAAAGGCTCGGCGCAGCCGGGCTCGTCGTCGTGCCGATCACCGGGCGGCCCGCCGGCTGGTGCGACCTGATCGCGCGGCAGTGGCCAGCGGATGCGGTCGTCGGCGAGAACGGCGCCTTCGCCTTCCGTTACGACGATGCGGCCCGGCGCATGATCCGGCGCTATTGGAAGAGCGCCGAGGAACGGCGCGCCGACCGCGCCAGGCTCGACCGCGTCGAGGCGACCATTCTCGCCGCCGTGCCCGGCGCGCGCGTCGCCGCCGACCAGGCGTACCGCGAGGCCGACCTCGCGATCGACGTCCGCGAGGACGTGACGCCCCTGTCGACCGCCGACGTCGAGCGGATCGTCGCATTGTTTCGCGCGGCGGGCGCCACGGCGAAGGTCAGCTCGATCCACGTCAACGGCTGGTTCGGTGATTACGACAAGCTCGGCATGACCCGCCGCCTGTTGGCCGAGGACTTCGCGACCGACCTGGACAAGGCACGGGCCATCGTCGCGTTCGTCGGCGATTCGCCCAACGACGCGCCGATGTTCGGACATTTCCCGAACGCGATCGGCGTCGCCAACGTGCGCGACTTCGCCGGCCGCCTCGAGCACGAGCCCGCCTGGGTCACCGACGCGCGCGCCGCCGACGGCTTCGTCGAAGCGGCGAACGCGATCCTCGCGGCGCGCGCAGCGTAGAGCGGTCTCTGACCAAAGCGACTCGGCGAGGAACCCAAATCTTCGATTGTCATTCCCGGTTCGCCGCTCACGCGGCGCCCGGGCATGACAACGATGGGTTATCGGTCAAGACATAAGCGCGCTGGTACAACATGGGTCGAGGTGGTCGAAGCTGGAGCAATTTCATCCGATCGGATTGAACCATGTGGTTCAATCCGATCGGAATTTGCGCTAGCCCGTCAGTGCTCGGGGCCGGCGCGGAACTCCTCCCAGGCGAGGCGGGCGCGCACGCCGAGGCCGCGCCAAGGTTCCGCCGGCAGCGTCTCGGGGCCGGGAAACAGCATCATGTCGGCGACGAGATCGGAATCCTCGCCAACCGCGAGTTCGGCCACCGCGCGCCCGGTGATCGTGCCCTTGGTCACGCCGACGCCGTTCTGGCACAGCCCGCCGAATACGTTGTCGGCGAGGCGGCCGAACACGATCCCCTTGTTGCGCGAGATGCACAGCGAGCCGCCCCAGGTGTACTCGAACCCGACCTTGGGCAGCATCGGGAATCGAGTCTTGAACGAGCGTTCGTGGTGCCGGCGGATGCCGGCGTACGCCTCCTGGCCGACGTAAAGTTCGGGCACGTACTTGAGCACGTTGCGCACCAGGATGCGGCGGTCCTGGGTATAGCGCAGGGTCGTGCCGCCGCGCGTCGCCGGGATGATGCCCCAGTCGCCCTCGCCACCGAGCGCCGACGCTTCGGTGTCGTCGAGCGGGCGGGTCAGGCTGGCGAAGGTGTAAAGGACGAACAGCCTGTCCTGGAGAAAGCCGAACGCCGGGGTGAACGCCTCGGAACAGAGGATGAGCTTGGGCGCGCTGACCGCGCCCTTCGGCGTCTCGGCGCGCACCGTGGCGCCGTACTCGACGGCCGTCACCGGCGAGTCCTCGTAGAGATCCACGTTGGCCGGCAGCGCGCGCGAGAGACCGCGCACCAGCGCCGCCGGCTGCATCAAGACGCAGCCCGGCGTATGGAGCGCGCCCTTGTAGAACGAGGTGCCGAGAACGCGCGCCGTCGCCGCGGCGTCAAGCATGGTATACGTCTCGCCCAGGTGATCGAGGCTCTTGGCGAAGTCCTCGACCTCGCGCCGGCCCTTGTCCTTCACCCAGCAGTGGACCTTGCCGCGCCTGCTCCACTGGCAGGCGATCTGGTGGGTCGTGACGATCTCCTCCAGGTGCGCGAGCGCCGCGTGGTTGAGCCGCAGTTGGGCACGGTTGCGCGCCTCCTGGGCCATGTCGACGTTGTGCGGCAGGTCGATCGCGAAGCCCGAGTTGCGGCCCGCCGCGCCCAGCCCGACGCGCTGGGCCTCGAGCAGGACGACGCGGTCGGCGGGACGCAGCTCGGCCAGCCTGCGCGCCGCGCCGAGCCCGGCGTAGCCGGCGCCGATCACCAGCCAGTCGGCCTTGTGCTCGCCGCCCAGCACGCGCGCCGGCGGCGGCTCGGGCAAAGTGTAAAACCAGCCGTTGGTGCGATCGTCGCGCGGCAGCCGGTCGAGCGTGACGCGGCGGGTCATGGCGCCCTCTCCTTTGTCGAGGCACGCGACCCTAGAGCAGCGTTCCGGCACCCCGCAAGCCGGTCGCGGCGCTTGCGGGCGGCCTCCCACGGAGGCACCGTGAAGGGGGGCGAACCTTGGGGAGGACTCCATGCGCGTCGTCGTGCTGGGCGGCGGGGTCATCGGCGTCGCGACCGCGTACTTCCTCGCGCGCGGCGGGGCCGAGGTGACGGTCGTGGACCGCCAGCCGGGGCCGGCGCGCGAGACCAGCTATGCCAACGCCGGGCTGATCGCGCCGGCCCACGCCTACGCCTGGGCGAGCCCGCGCGCGCCCGGCGTCCTGCTGCGCTCGCTGTGGCGCGACGACACCGCGCTCAGGCTCAAGCCGAGGCTCGATCCGCGACTTCTCGGCTGGGGGCTACGGTTCCTCGCCAATTGCGGCGCGGCGCGCAACCGGGCGAACACGCTGACCAAGTTGCGCCTGTGCATTTACAGTCGCGAGCAGCTCATCGCGCTGCGCGTGGCCGAAGGGCTCGCCTACGACGCCGTGACCAAGGGCGCGCTCTACCTCTACCGCGACGCGGACCATCTCGGCATCGCCACGGCCAACGCGCGCCTGCTCGCCGACCACGGGCTCAGGATCGAGACCATCGACCGCGAGCACTGCCTGGACATAGAGCCGGCGCTGGCGCCCGTGGCGGATCGGATCGCCGGCGCCATCTACGCGCCGGACGACGAAAGCGGCGACTGCCGATTGTTCACCGAGGCGCTCGCGCGACGCTCGGCCGACCTCGGCGTCGTGTTCCGCTGGAACGAGACGGTGAGCGGACTCGACGGCGACGCCGAACGCGTGGCCGCCGCGCTCACCGACCGAGGCCGGATCGACGGCGATGCGTTCGTGCTCGCGCTCGGCAGCTACAGCCCTGCCATCGTGCGCGGCATCGGCGTGCACCTGCCGATCTACCCGGTCAAGGGCTACTCGCTCACGTTCCCGATCAAGGACGCTGACGCCGCGCCGACCGTCCCGGGAGTCGACGAGCACTACCTGGTCGCGTTCGCGCGTTTCGGCGACCGGCTGCGCGTCACCGCCACTGCGGAGTTCGCCGGCTACGACACCGGTTTCGCCCCCGGCGACTTCACCGTCATGACCAGGGTCGCGCGCGAGTTGTTCCCCGCCGCCGCCGACTTCGACCGCCCCGAGCACTTCGCGTGCCTGCGCCCCATGACGCCGGACGGCCCGCCGATCATGGGGCGCGGCCGGCACCGCAACCTGTGGCTGAACACGGGGCACGGCCACATCGGCTGGACCATGGCGGCCGGCTCGGGCCGGATTGTCGCCGACCTGATCCTGGGCCGCGAGGCCGAGATCGACCTCGCGGGCCTCACCCTCGCGGGGCGCTGAGCGGTGGTTATTGGCCTCGGGCGGCGTTGCCGCGCACGGACTGGACGACGTCGATCAGGGCGAGCACGAGCACCACGATCGCGATGACGAAGAACGGGACCGCGCCGATCGCGACGGCCAGACCGCCGACGAAGGCGAGGAGCACGGCGTAGCCGAGAACGGCGGCGACGATGCTGCTCATGGCTCGGGTTTCCTCGGCTCCGCGCCGCACATCCTGACCAGCCAATTGGCCGTGCGCAACAGCCGCGCGTCGTCGCCCTTGGCGCCGACGAGCTGGACGCCGATCGGCAATCCGTCGGCTCCGCTGAGCAGCGGCAGGGACACCGCCGGCACGCCGGCGAGGGTCCACGTCGTGCAGAACGCCGGATCGCCGGTCGATTCGAGCCCGACGGGCGCCTGGCCCGCGACCGCCGGGGTGACGATGGCGTCGTAGTCGTGGAAGAAGTCGGCGAGCCACAGGGTCATGGACCGCGCCGCCGCGAGCGCGTCGTTGTAGGCGAGGGCGCTCACGCCGCGGCCGCGTTCGATCATCGTCATCAGCCGGGGGCTGAGCCGGTCCCCGCCGCGCCGGGCGAGCACCGCGAACGCACGGGCGATGTCGGCCTCGTGGATTGTCCCGTGGTGTTCGAGCGCGCGATCGAACGGCTTCGGCAGCGTCTCCTCGACGACGCGATCGCCCAGGTGCCCGACGAGCTCGGCGAATCCGGCCCGGGTGTCGGCCTCGGCGCGATCCCACACGACGGTCTTGACGAACGCCAGGCGCGGCGTCATCGGCGGGGACTCGGCCGCGACGCGCGCGAGCGCCGGGGCGGCGGCGGGCGCCGTGTCCGGATCGCCTTCGTTGAAGCCCGCGAGCGCGTCGCCGAGAAGCGCGAGGTCCTCGACCGAGCGCGCGAGAAGACCGACGTGATCAAGCGCGCGCGACTGGTGCAGCATGCGGGTGCGCGGGATCAGGCCGTGGCTCGGCTTGTAGCCGAACACGCCGCAGAAGGCGGCGGGCCGGATGGTCGAGCCGTTGGTCTGGCTGCCGAGCGCCGCCCCCACCATGCCGCAGGCGACCGCGGCCGCCGAGCCGCTCGAGGAGCCGCCGGGCGTGCGCCCCGGATCGCGCGGGTTCCGTGTCGGCCCGGGCGTGAACACGGCGAGCTCGGTCGTCTCCGTCTTGCCGAGGATGACCGCGCCGGCCGCGCGCAGCCGCGCGACGGCGAAGGCGTCGGCGGTCGGGCGTCGGCCGGCGTCGAGCACGGTGCCGTTCTCGGTCGGCATGTCGCGGGTGTCGAAGATGTCCTTGACCCCGATCGGCACGCCGTGGAGCAGCCCCACGGGCCGGCCCCGCCGCCAGATCGCGTCGGCGGCGCGTGCCTGCTCGCGCGCGTGGTCGCGGTCGAGATGGGCCCAGGCGTGAAGCTCGGGCTCGAGCTCTTCGATGCGCGCGAGCGCGGCCGCGACCAGCTCCTCCGAGGAGGCTCGTCCCTCGGCGACGAGGCGCGCCGTCTCGGCGACGCCCCGCGGCCACGGCGTCATGGTTCGGTCCCCTATCCGAACAGGAAGACGGGCAACCAATGGATGAGGCCCGGGAACACGTAGACCAGGACCATCGCCAGGATGACGATCAGGTTGTATGGCATGATGCCGCGGAAGATGTCGATGAGCTGGACGTGCGGCGGTGCGACCCCCTTCAGGTAGAACGCGGCCATGGCCACGGGCGGGGTCAGGAACGCCGTCTGCAGGTTGAGCGCGACCAGGATGCCGAAGAACAAGGGGTCGATGTCGAACCCGGCCAGCATCGGCAGGAAGATGGGCACGAAGATGATGGTGATCTCGGTCCATTCCAGCGGCCAGCCGAGCAGGAAGATGATGAACTGGGCGAGGATGAGGAAGCCGAGGGGCGAAAGCTCGAGACCGGTGACCCATCCGGCGATCAAGTCGTGGCCGCCGAGGTAGGAGAACACCGAGGCGAACGTCGCCGATCCGACGAACAGCCAGCAGACCATCGCCGAGGTCCGCGCGGTCAGGAACACCGCCTCGCGCAGGCGATCCCACGTCAGCGATCGATAGGCGGCGGCGAGCACGAGGCCGCCGATCGAGCCGACGCCCGCGGCCTCGGCCGGCGTCGCGAGGCCGAACAGGATCGCCCCCAGCACGCTCATGATCAGCACGGCGAGCGGCACGAACGAGGTGACCAGCATTCGCACGATGGTGCCGAGCGGCGGCACGTCCTCGGCCAGCGGCTTCGGGGCGAGGCGCGGGTTGATCGAGGCGCGCACGACGGCCATCACCATGTAGAAGCCGGCGAGCAGCAGGCCGGGCAGCAGGGCGCCGGCGTAGAGCCGGACCGCCGAGACCTGGGCCACGGCGGCGTAGACGATGAGCATGATGCTGGGCGGGATCAGGATGCCGAGCGTGCCGCCCGCGCAGATCACGCCCGAGGCGAACTTCTTGTCGTACCCCGCCTTGAGCATGGCCGGGAGCGCGAGCAGGCCCATCAGCGTCACCACGGCGCCGACGATTCCCGTCGCGGTCGCGAACAGCGCGCACGTGGCGAGCGCGGCGACCGCCATCGAGCCCGGGATATGGCGCAGCGCGAGCTGGAGGCTGGCGAACAGTCGGTCGATGATGTTCGCCCGCTCGGTGACGTAGCCCATGAACAGGAACAACGGGATCGCGATGAGTACGTCGTTCGACATCACCGAGAACGTGTTCTGGACGAACAGCCCGAAGATGCGATTGTCGAGGAGGTGGGCGACCTGGTCCGGCTCCGCGTAGGCGTAGTAGCCGAAGCCCAGGCCCATCGCGATCATCGTGAAGCTGATCGGGAACCCGATCATGATGACGAAGACGAACAGCCCCAGCATCAGGAGCGCGACCTGCGGATCGGTCACGGGCGGTGTCCCGTATCGGCCTGGTGCTTGAGCTCGTCCTCGTGGTGGTGCATGAGCACCGTCTCCGTCTCCTCGACGTCGCGCAGCCGCATGGGCCACGCGCCGTCGCGCAGGCAGATGAGGCAGCGCGCGATCTCGGCCAGGCCCTGGAGCATGACCAGCCCGCCGGCGACCGGAATGAGCGTCTTGAAGAAGTAGATCTGGATGCGCGCCGGGCTGTTCCAGCTCACTTCCTTGTAGGACCAGGAGTCGGCTGCGTAGCCGGCGCCGTAGTACATCAGCGCGAACGTGCCCGGCAGCAGGAACAGGATGTACAGCGCGAGGTCGATGCCGGCCTGCGCGCGCACCGGCAGCAGGCGGTAGAACACGTCGCCGCGCACGTGGGCGTTGCGCGACAAGGTATAGGCGCCGGCCATCATGAACAGGGCGCCGTACATCTGGACGCTCATGTCGAACGCCCAGGTGGTCGGCGCGCCGAGCACGTAGCGGACGAAGACTTCGTAGCCGGTGGCGAACGCCAGGATCACGATGCACCAGCCGAAGGCCTTGCCGACCCACATGCTGAGGCTGTCGACGAAGACGATGAAGGGATTCATGGCGGGCCGCCTATGCCGGCTTGCGTCGGCACCCTTGGAGCGCGGGCCGGCTCACGCCGACCCGCGCCCCGCTCCGACGAGCCGACCGGCGATCAGAAGGGTTCGCCGAAGTAGTGCTTGTAGGCTCCGACGTAGTCGGGTGCGTTGGGAATCTCGTACGCGTTGACGCGCTTGGACCATGCCTTCTGGGATTCGACGACCTTGGCGAAGAACGGGTCGGCCGCGGTGAACCGCGCGACGACGATGTCCCAGGCTTCGAGCTGCGCCGCCATGATTTCGTCGGACGTCCGATGCACCGTGACCCCGTGCTCCTGCTGCAGCGTGATCAGGTCCTGGGAGTAGCGGTCCTGGTACTTCCACGACATGTCGGCCGAGGCCGCCTCGGCGGCGTAGCGCAGGATCTTCTGATCGCGGGGCGCAAGCCCGTCGAAGACGCCCTTGTTGTAGATGATGTCGAAGCACTCCTGGGACTGGTGGAAACTGGCCATGTAGTAGTCCTTGGCCACGTCCTGCATGCCGAAGTCCTTGTCCGAGGTCGGGTTGTTGAACTCGGCCGCGTCGATCAGGCCGCGCTCCATGGCCGGCTGGATCTCGCCGCCCGGAAGCTGGACCACCGCCATGCCCATCTCGGTCAGCACGTCGGCGGCGAGGCCGACCGTGCGGTACTTGAGCCCCTTGATGTCGGCGACCCCGTTGACCGCCTTGTTGAACCAGCCGAACGGTTGCGCCGGCATCGGCCCCGACAGGAAGCCGACGAGGTTGAGCTTGAGCACGTCGTGGACGAGCTCGTTGTAGAGAGCCTCGCCCTCGCCGCGCCAGAACCATCCGAGCAACTGGTTGGCCGTCCAGCCCCAGCACGGCCCGGTGCCGAACAGCGACGAGGCCGCGTTCTTCGAATACCAGTAGGCGGTCACGAAGTGCGCCGCGTCGATCACGCCGTCGTGCACGGCCGTCTGCATCTCGGCGGTCTTCACGACCGCGTCGACGTCGAGGTAGTCGATGCGCATCGAGCCGTCGGCCATTTCGTTGACGCGGGTGATGTAATCGAGCGCGAACTCCTTGAAAATGCCGCTGCCCCAGGCGCCCTGCATCTTGATGACGCGCGGCTCGGCGCGCGCGACGTGGGGCGCCGCGATCGTGGCCGCGCCCCCGGCGACCGCTACCGCCGCGCCGGTCAGGAACTTGCGGCGGCCTGCGCCAACGCGCTTCGCCGTCGTCTCGGTCTTCTCGACGTTCATGATCTTTCTCCTCCCTGTAGGATCGCTTCTCCGCGCGCGCCGGTCCGGGTCGACCGTTCCAATTCCCCGCGAAGTCCGCCATTCTAGACTCGCTCGACGGTTCGACCGAAGTCTCAAATTCGTTCGAATCTCCGACGATTCGCGACCGGCCCTCGCCGATGGTGGCGCCGCTCAGGGGGCGGGAGCCTCCTGCGGCGCGATGCGGCGCGCCGCGGCCAGCGCGATGGCATCGAGCCCGGCGCCGCCCGCGCTGACGTGCTGGGCGAGCTCGGCACGCATGCGCGGGTCCCAGAACATGACCAGATGTTCGGCCGTCGCGGCGATCGCCTGCTCCTCCGGCCGCGACCGGAAGAACGTGGCGATCTGGTTGGCCATGCGGACCAGGGTCTCGGGCTTCATGCCTTCGCCGTGACGCGCTCGGGGTGGCTGTAGACGTTGAAGCTTTCGCCGCGCGCGAACGCGACCAGGCAAAGCCCGCAGCCTTCGGCGAGGTCGATCGCGAGCGAGGTCGGCGCCGAGATCGCCACCAGCAGGGAAACTCCGACGGTCGCGGCCTTCTGCACCATCTCCATGCTGCAGCGGCTGGTGATCACGACGAACCCTTGCGCGGGATCGCGGCCGCTCCGCGCCACCGCGCCGATCACCTTGTCGAGCGCGTTGTGGCGACCGACGTCCTCGCGGACCGCGACGATCGTGCCGTCCCGTTCGGCGAACGCGGCGGCGTGAACCGATCCGGTCCGGCGATTGACCACCTGGCTTTCGGGCAAGGCCGCCAGCGCGGCGACGATCGCGGCGGCCGCGACCGGCGATCCCGGCGGCAGGGCCGGCAGCGCGCGCAACGCCTGGTCGATTCCGACGACGCCGCACAACCCGCATCCGGTCCGCCCGGCCAGGTTGCGCCGTTGGCGCTGGAGCCGGCGCGCGTCGGCATCGGGGATCGCGACGTCGAGCCGGACACCTTGCGCGACCTCGGACACGGCGACCGAGGCGATCTCGTCGGCGTCGCCGACGATCCCTTCGGCCAAGGTGAACCCGACCGCGAAGTCCTCGACATCGGTCGGGGTCGCCATCATGACCGCGTGCTCGATCCCGTTGTAGACGAAGGCGACGGGCGCCTCGACCGCGACCGTCTCGGGGACGGTCGTCGCGTGGCGGTCCTCGAGGCGCAGGGCGGTCGCCAGCTCGGTCGGCCCGCGCCCGCCGGCGGCGGAATGGGCGGCGGCGCGCATCGTCACTCGGCGGCGACCGCCGGCACTTCGATGCGCCGCGCCGCGCCGCGGAACTCCTCGTTCTCCTCCTGCCAGCGCGACCAGCGGTTGGTCGGCCTCGCCTCGACCGCCGTGACCTTGTACTCGGGACAGTTCGTGGCCCAGTCGGAGAATTCGGTGGTGACGACGTTGGCGCCCGTTTCCGGGAAATGGAACGTCGTGTAGACGACGCCCGGCTGCACCCGCTCGGTGACGTGCGCCCGAAGCGTCGTCTCGCCGATCCGGCTGGCGAGCGCGACGCGGTCGCCTTCGTTGATGCCGCGGTTCTCGGCGTCGTGCGGGTGGATCTCGAGGACGTCCTCGTCGTGCCAGATCACGTTGTCGGTGCGCCGGGTCTGCGCGCCGACGTTGTATTGGCTGAGGATGCGCCCCGTGGTGAGCAGCAGCGGAAAGCGCGGGCCGGTGCGCTCGTCGGTCGGCACGTACTCGGTCACGACGAACTTGCCCTTGCCGCGCACGAAACCGCCGATGTGCATCACCGGCGTGCCCGCGGGCGCCTTGTCGTTGCACGGCCACTGCACGCTGCCGAGCGCGTCGATCTTGTCGTAGCTGACGCCGGCGAAGGTCGGCGTCAGGCGCGCGATCTCGTCCATGATCTGGGATGGATGCTCGTAGCGCATCGGATAGCCGAGCGCATTCGAGAGCGCCACCGTGACCTCCCAGTCGGCGAGACCCGTGACCGGCGGGATGGCGCGGCGCACCCGGCTGATGCGCCGCTCGGCGTTGGTGAAGGTGCCGTCCTTCTCGAGGAACGAGGAGCCCGGCAGGAACACGTGGGCATAGGCCGCCGTCTCGTTCAGGAACAGGTCCTGGATGACGACGCACTCCATGGCTTCGAGCGCCGCGGTGACGTGCTTGGTGTTCGGGTCGGACTGCGCGATGTCCTCGCCCTGGATGTAGAGGCCCATGAAGCTGCCGTCCAAGGCCGCGTCGAGCATGTTCGGGATGCGCAGGCCCGGCTCGGGCTCGAGGCCGACGCCCCAGGCCGCCTCGAACAGCGCGCGGGTCGGCGCGTCCGAGATGTGGCGGTAGCCCGAGAGCTCGTGCGGGAACGAGCCCATGTCGCAGGCGCCCTGGACGTTGTTCTGGCCGCGCAGGGGGTTCACGCCGACGCCGGGGCGTCCGACGTTGCCCGTCGCCATCGCCAGGTTCGCCATGGCCATGACCATGGTCGAGCCCTGGCTGTGCTCAGTGACGCCGAGGCCGTAGTAGATCGCGGCGCTGCCGCCGGTGGCGTAGAGCCGTGCCGCCGCGCGCAACGTCTCCGCCGGCACGCCGGTGATCGACGCGACGTGCTCGGGCGAATTCTCCGGCCGGCGGATGAACGCAAGCCACGCCTGGAAGTCCTCGGGCTCGCAGCGCTCGGCGACATAGTCCTCGTCGATCAGCCCCTCGGTCGCGATGACGTGCGCGATCGCGTCCATCACCGCCACGTTCGTGCCGGGCATGAGCTGGAGGTGGTGAGCGGCCTCGACGTGGGGCATGCGCACCAGGTCGATGCGCCGCGGGTCGATGACGATGAGCTTCGCGCCCTCGCGAAGCCGCTTCTTCATGCGCGACGCGAACACGGGGTGCGCGTCCGTCGGGTTGGCGCCGATCACCACGATGACGTCGGCCTCGAGCACCGAATCGAAGTCCTGGGTGCCGGCCGAGGTTCCGAACGTGGTCTTCAGCCCGTAGCCCGTCGGCGAGTGGCAGACGCGGGCGCAGGTGTCGACGTTGTTGTTGCCGAACGCGGCGCGCACCAGCTTCTGGACCAGGAAGGTCTCCTCGTTGGTGCAGCGCGAGCTGGTGATGCCGCCGACCGCGCCGCGGCCGACCTTCGCCTGGATGCGCTTGAACTCGGCGGCGGCGTGGCCGATCGCCGCCTCCCAGCTCACCTCGCGCCACGGCTCGTGGATCGAGGCGCGGATCATCGGCTTCGTGACGCGGTCCTTGTGGGTCGTGTAGCCCCAGGCGAACCGGCCCTTGACGCAACTATGACCGTGGTTCGCCTTGCCGTCCTTGTGGGGCTCCATGCGCACCACGCGGTTGCCCTGCAGGTCGGCCCTGAACGCGCAGCCGACGCCGCAATAGGCGCAGGTCGTGACGACCGAGCGCTCTGGCTGGCCGAAGTCGATGATGCTCTTCTCCGAAAGGGTCGCCGTGGGGCACGCCTGGACGCACGCGCCGCACGAGACGCACTCGGAGTCGAGAAAGTCCTCGTCCATGCCGGCCGCGACGTGGCTCGCGAAGCCTCGCCCGTCGATGGTGAGCGCGAACGTCCCCTGCACTTCCTCGCACGCGCGCACGCAGCGCGAGCAGACGATGCACTTGGACGGATCGAACGTGAAGTAAGGGTTCGAGGTGTCCTTGACCGCGCCGAAATGGTTCGCGCCGTCGTAGCCATAGCGCACCTCGCGCAGGCCGACGACGCCGGCCATGTCCTGCAGCTCGCAGTCACCGTTCGCGGCGCAGGTCAGGCAATCGAGCGGATGATCGCTGATGTAGAGCTCCATGACGCCCCGGCGCAGCTTGGCGAGCCGGTCCGACTGGGTCGTCACGTTCAGGCCGAGCTCGACCGGCGTCGTGCATGACGCGGGCGTCCCCTTGCGACCCTCGATCTCGACCAGGCACATCCGGCACGAGCCGAAGGGTTCGACGGAATCGGTCGAGCACAGCTTGGGGATGGCACGGCCGTTGAGGGCGGCGGCGCGCAGGATCGACGTGCCCTCGGGCACCGTCACCGCGACGCCGTCGATCGTCAGCGTCACCAAGCGTTCGCCGGTGCGCGCGGGCGTTCCGAAATCGGGCTGGATCTGCACGGCCATGGCGAACCTCGTCTGAGTCTATTCGGCGGCCGCGGCGCGGCGCGCGCGGTCGAAGTCCTCGGGGAAGTGGTCGAGCGCGCTCAGCACCGGAAGATGGGTGAGCCCGCCCAGCGCGCACAGCGAGCCGTCGCGCATGACCTCGCAGAGGTCGCGGACGAGCGCGAGATTCTCGTCCACCCGCTCGCCGCGGATGACCTTGTCGATGGTCTCGGCGCCGCGCGTCGAGCCGAGCCGGCACGGCGTGCACTTGCCGCACGATTCGATGGCGCAGAAGGCGAAGGCGAAGCGCGCCTGGCACGCCAGGTCGACGCTGTCGTCGAACACGACGA
>JBBDQV010000002.1:0-12498 GCA_040905845.1 Alphaproteobacteria bacterium
CGTCATGCGCATGCCCGAGCCCGACAGCAAGGTTCTCGACCGGCGGGTTGCGCTCGTCGCCGGGCTGCGAAACTTGGTTCCGGGCGAGGGCGTGATCGCCGATGAGTCCGGCCTCGCCGTCTACGAGTGCGACGGGCTGACCGCGTATCGCCAGCGCCCGCTCGCCGTGGTCCTGCCCGAGACGACGGCAGAGGTCTCGGCCGTGCTCGCGTTTTGCCGCCGGGAAGCGGTCAAGGTGGTGCCGCGCGGCGCGGGCACCGGGCTCTCGGGCGGCGCGCTGCCGTTGACCGACGGGATCGTGCTCGGGCTCGGCAAGTTCAACCGCATCCTCGAGGTCGATCTCGCCAACCGCTGCGTCGTGGTCCAGCCGGGCGTCACCAACCTGGCGGTCAGCGAGGCGGTCGCCCCGGCGGGGTTCTATTACGCGCCCGATCCCTCCAGCCAGATCGCCTGCACGGTCGGCGGCAACGTTGCCGAGAACTCGGGCGGCGTCCATTGCCTCAAGTACGGCGTCACCGGCAACAACCTGCTCGGCGTCGAGCTCGTGCTGATGGACGGCACGATCATTCGGCTCGGCGGCAAGGCGGGCGAGGCCGCGGGCTACGACCTCCTCGGCATCGTCACCGGCTCCGAAGGGCTGCTCGGCGTGATCACCGAGGTGACCGTGCGCATCCTCGCGCGCCCCGAGACGGCGCAAGCCCTGCTGCTGGGCTTCCCGTCCAGCGTCGAGGCCGCCGGCTGCGTCGCCCGGGTCATCGCCGATGGCATCATCCCGGCCGGCATGGAGATGATGGACCGACTGGCGATCGACGCCGCCGAGGCGTACTGCCACCCGGGCTACCCCACCGACGCCGGCGCGATCCTGATCGTCGAGTTCGACGGCGTGGCGGCCGAGGTCGACGAGCTGGCAGCGCGCGTCGCTGCGATCGCCGAGGCCGAGGGCGCGACGACCGTGCGCCAAAGCCGCGACGAGGACGAGCGGCTGCTGTTCTGGAAGGGGCGCAAGTCGGCGTTTCCGGCGATGGGCCGCATCTCGCCCGACTACTACTGCATGGACGGCACCATTCCGCGCGCCCGGCTCGCCGAGGTGCTCGGGCGCATGGCCGCGCTGGCGGCAAGCCAGGGCTTGCGCGTCGCCAACGTGTTCCACGCCGGCGACGGCAACCTGCACCCGCTGATCCTCTACGACGCCAACGCGCCCGGCGAGCTCGAGCGCGCCGAGGCCTTGGGCGCCGACATCCTCAGGCTGTGCGTCGAGGTCGGCGGCGTGCTGACGGGCGAGCACGGGGTGGGCGTCGAGAAGCGCGACCTGATGGGGACGATGTTCTCCGAGCAGGACCTCGACCAGCAGCAGCGGCTCAAGTGCGCGTTCGATCCCGACGGCCTCGCCAACCCCGGCAAGGTGTTCCCGACCCTGCACCGCTGCGCCGAGCTGGGCCGCATGCACGTGCACAAGGGCGAGACCAAGTTCGCCCACCTGCCGCGGTTCTGAGGGCGCGGGCCGGCTTTTTACCGCCGCGGGCATGTACCGACTCTAAGTTCACCTCGTCCTGAGCCCCGTCGAGGGACGAGGCGGTGCACTGGGCCTCGTGCTTAGACGCCCCCGTCGTCTACCTGAGCGGCCCTTTGGTCACGCCGCGATTCGTCAGTGGCCGCGACTCGGACCCCGGCGAATCGGGGGCCGAACGTCCTTTGGTCACCCCGTGATTCGTCAGTGGCCGCGACATCGGCCGCGAGCAGCAGCCGCCACTTCCACCTTTGGTCACCCCGTGATTCGTCAGTGGCCGCGACTCGGCGAACGGTATGGGCGTGGCGAGAAGTCCTTTGGTCACCCCGTGATTCGTCAGTGGCCGCGACGTCGAGGTCAAGTGCATCGACTGGCTGCGCCCTTTGGTCACCCCGTGATTCGTCAGTGGCCGCGACTGTTCGCGGTAGGTGTTGGGGGTGCTGTTACCTTTGGTCACCCCGTGATTCGTCAGTGGCCGCGACCGACCATCCGTGGTCATGGGAGAACCACCACCTTTGGTCACCCCGTGATTCGTCAGTGGCCGCGACGCGGAGGCGGAGTGACTTTCCGAGGCGCGTCCTTTGGTCACCCCGTGATTCGTCAGTGGCCGCGACGGCCTCGCGGCGGTGCTCGCGCACGAGGTGCCTTTGGTCACCCCGTGATTCGTCAGTGGCCGCGACCGATCCTGCTCTGGACATTCGCCTTCATGCCCTTTGGTCACCCCGTGATTCGTCAGTGGCTGCGACTCGCGCGTCCAGCCAAAAGGTATTTGGTCCCCTTTGGTCACCCCGTGATTCGTCAGTGGCCGCGACCGATCTTCCATCATCCATCTGGGGGACCATCCATTTTTACCTCTGACGGTGGCAGGATTCCGCTCGAAGAGCTAACCGCGGGCGGCATGGCCTGCGAATTTTTTTCCTGCCGGGGTGTTCGGTCCGGATCGGGGTCCGTAGCCTCGGCGGATAAACCACCGATGCCGGGCGAGACATTGCCCTCCCCGTGTTGCTCGTCCAGACCAGGGCGCCCAAAAGTACCGACCTTGCGGTCACAGGCACCCTCACCTCGCCTTTCGGCGAGATCGCGAAGGAATTTGTCGAAGCGCAGAGTTTCGGGTAGCTCCGTAAAGAGCGTCGAACGCTGCGACTTCGGAAGCCACTCGCGCCACATCCCCTTGAGCGCGATGATCCGAGAAGCGTTCAGGTCGGCGTCGTCGGCATAGGCGCACGATCCGCAAACGAATCGCTCCATGCTGAACCCGTCAACGATCGGGACCTTCGGTCGGTTATCCTTATGGGAGTACCCGCATCGCACACACGTGATCGAGGTGCGGGCCGCGCCGATTTCGACGAACTTCGGAAGCCCGGCGACCGCGAGCTTGTAGTCGAGGACCTTTTCGAGCTTGCCGTACTGATTGCGCCCAAGAAGCCGGTTGAAGTTCGATCGGCCGCGCCGTTTTCCGCCGCCCTTCAACTGCCCCAGGAACTCCAACGTCACAAGCGATCGGTTCGCCTTTGCCAACTCGACGATTCTGTTCGCGGCGATGTGAACCGCCTCGTCGGCGGCGAACTGCTTTGCCTTGCTCCTGTATACGCGGCCCTTTTTCTGCGCTGATCGCTGACGACGTTCGAGCGCCCTCTGCACGAACCGAAGACCACGGCCGTCTACGTTCTCCCGCGTCACGATATGGCCGTTATCATCAACGACGGTCAAAGACGCTAAGTTGTAGATGCCCCGGTCGACCCCAAGACGCGTTTCAGGAACGACGGCCGGATTCTCGAACTCGTACGTGACGTGGACCTCGTACGTCGCATCGCGATCATCGGTCGCGCCACGACGTACGATTTTCGCGGACTGGGTCCGCGCCCTGGCGATGAACTCGTCGAACTGGTAGTCGCGCCCGAAGTCGATCGGGAAAAGGCAACCGGTCTTCGACCGAAAGGACATCACCTCGCCCGTCCGCATATCGACGAGGCCGTGAATCCATCGGCACGAGCTGCGCTCCTGCTCCTTGTTGGTCCATTTGGCGAAGCGCGAGTTCTGCGAGCAGAGGTTCAGGTACACGAAGTACCGGTTCGTGACGGGGTTTTTCAGAACGAGGAACCCGTCGCTCTTGCGATTGCGCTCCAACAGGATCGGCCGGTATGTACCCGACTTGCTCTCCAATAGGAGCCGGTCGCGGAGAATTGTCTCCTCGTTGAGGTCGGTCGTCGTACGCAGCCCGCCGAGCACGGAGTCGAGCGCTTCAGGGTCCGGCGCGAGGCGCTGGACCGTCGGAACGCCGACCGCTTCCTGTTTCTCCCAAAGAGCAACGTGGCTCTCGACTTGGCTCACCACGTCCTTGCAAATCATGTCCCATCCGCCTGCCAACCCGAGGGGTCGAACGACCGACGCGGCTACGAACATGACCATGCGCTCTCTCGCGCGCTTTCGTTGCAGGGCGTTCCGCCTACGTGTGCGATCGTCGAGGCCGCTCTCCTTGTCCCTCTGAACGGCCCCGCGCTCCTCGGTCGCCCAGGCTTCAACCTTGGGTCCGATCGTGGCAAGCGCCCTGGAGTATGCGAGGTGCGCGCGGCGTAGCGCGTAATCGAGCATCGCCCGCTTGCGGCGCGACGGGTCGTGAATCCTGAAGACGGCGGTCTTGTAGGCCGTCCGGGTTGGAACGGCGTCCATTGCCGGTCCATCCTGGGCCAATCGAAGTACTAGAACAAGACCTGCCTCGCCGCCGGATTCGTGCCGAAGGTGGAGCAGGACGCCAACTAAGTGATGACATTGTCTCGATGGCGGCCTTCTTCGAAATCGCGCTCGACACCGCCAGGGCCGCCGACAGCGCGCGTCCCGTCCGCTAGGGTAGGGCATGGCCATACTTGCTCCCGCCGATGCCAATGAGGTGCGCGACGCCGTGGGCGAGGCGGTGGCTGCGGGGGCTTCGCTCGCCGTCGAGGGCGGCGGGACCAAGCGCGGGTACGGTCGCCCGGTCGAGGCCGCGCATCGGTTGAGCCTCGCGCGCCTCGACGGCATCGTCGACTACCAGCCCTCGGAGCTGGTGCTAACCGCGCGCGCCGGGACCCCGCTCGCGACCATCGAGGCGCTGCTCGCCCAGCACGGCCAGCAGCTCGCGTTCGAGCCGCCGGACACCTCGGACCTGCTCGGGCCCGGCGCGCCGACGCTGGGCGGCATCGTCGCGTGCAACCTCTCGGGGCCGCGTCGGCTGCGCGCCGGCGCTTGCCGCGACCACGTGCTCGGCGTCCACGCCGTCACGGGCCGTGCCGAGGCGATCAAGGCCGGCGGCAAGGTGGTCAAGAACGTCACCGGCTACGACCTGCCAAAGTTGTTCACCGGCAGCTTCGGCACCCTCGCCGTCCTGACCGAGATCACCGTCAAGGTGCTGCCGCGCCCGGCCAAGACACGGACGATCCTGGCCTACGGCCTCGATGTCTCGGCCGCGCTCGCCGCCATGACCGCGCTCATGGCCGGCCCGCTCGAGCCGAGCGGGCTCGCGTACCTCCCCGCCGCGGTCGCGGCGCGCTCGGGCGTCGGCTACGTGAACGGCGCCGGGCGCTCGGTCACGGCGGCGCGCATCGAGGGCCCGCCGGCCTCGACGCTGGTGCGCGCCGAGGCCGTGCGCCGCGCGCTCGCCAAGGCCGCGCCGGTCGAGGAGCTGCACGGCCGCAACTCGGCCGCGCTGTGGCGCGAGATCGGCTTTGCCGCGCTGCTCGCCCAGCCGGCAGACTGCCCGGTCTGGCGCCTGGCGCTGCCGCCGGCGGCGGGCGCCGAGGCGCTGGCCGCGCTCGAGGCGGCGGGCGCCGAGGCCTTTCTCGACCTCGCCGGCGGGCGCCTGTGGGCCGCGCTGCCGGACGGGCTCGCAGACGCGGGTGCAAGCGCCGTGCGCGCCGTCTCCGGCCATGCCGGCGGGCTGTCGACCCTGGTCCGCGCGCCCGACGCGCTGCGCGCGACGATCGACGTGTTCGAGCCGCAGCCGGCGCCGCTCGCGTTGCTCACCCGCCGGGTCAAGGACACGTTCGATCCAGCGCGCGTGCTCGAGCCCGGCCGCATGGTCGCGGGAGTCTAGCGCCGTGCAGACGCGCTTCAGCCTGGCCCAGCTCGCCGATCCGGACGTGCGCGAGGCCAACGGCATCCTGCGCGCTTGCGTCCATTGCGGCTTCTGCACCGCGACGTGCCCTACGTATGTCCTGCTCGGCGACGAGCGCGACAGCCCGCGCGGGCGCATCTACCTGATCAAGGAGATGCTGGAGAACGACCGGCCGGCCGGGGCGACCGAGGCGCGGCATATCGACCGCTGCCTGAGCTGCCTCGCGTGCCAGACGACGTGCCCGTCGGGGGTCGATTACATGCATCTCGTCGACCTGGCGCGCGCCCGCATCCACGAGACCTACCGCCGGCCGTGGCGTGACCGGCTCGCGCGCTGGGCGCTCGCGCGCCTCTTGCCCAACCGCCGGGTGTTCGGCGCTCTGGTCGCCTTGGGCCGGCTCGCCCGGCCCCTGGCGCCGATCCTGCCCGGCTCGCTGCGGCGGATGCTCGATCTGGTGCCCAGGTCGCGTCACGCCGCGTCGCCTACCGACGCGGTCATGCAGCGTGACACGCCGAAGTCGCGCGTCGCGCTGCTCGAAGGCTGCGTCCAGCCGGCGCTCGCGCCCCAGATCGACGCCGCCGCGCGCCGGCTGCTCGGGCGCCTCGGCGCCGAGATCGTGGCGGCGCCCGGCGCCAGCTGCTGCGGCGCCCTGGTGCATCACCTGGGCCGGCGCGAGGAGGCGCGCGTCGCCGCGCGGCGCAACGTGCGCGCGTGGGCCGAGCTCGGGCTGGATGCGATCGTGGTCACCGCGTCGGGCTGCGGCACCATGGTCAAGGACTACGGACATCTGCTCGCCGACGATCCCGCATGGGCCGCGCCCGCCGCGCGCGTCGCCGCGATGACCCGCGACGTGACCGAGGTCGTCGCCGATCTGGCCGCGGACCGCCGGCCCTCGGACGGACTTCATCGCGGACTTACGGTCGCCTATCACGCGGCGTGCTCGCTCCAACACGGCCAGAAGATCACCGATCGTCCCAAGCGCTTGCTCGCCGCCGCCGGCTTCGACGTGCGCGAGGTGCCCGAAGGCCACCTCTGCTGCGGCTCGGCCGGAACCTACAACCTGTTGCAGCCCGAGATCGCCGGGCGCTTGCGCGCGCGCAAGGCGGCGAACATCAAGCGCACCGGCGCGGGCCTCGTCGCCGCCGGCAACATCGGCTGCATGGTTCAGCTTGAAGGCGCGCTGGACTGGCCGATCGTCCACACGGTCGAGCTGCTCGACTGGGCGTGGGGCGGGCCGCGCCCGCCGGCGCTTGCCGAGCCGCGAACGCGGGACTACGCTTTGACCATGAGGTCGTGGCTCGCAGCCTGCGCGCTCGTGACCGCCTTGGCGGTGGCGCCGTCGTTCGCGGATCAGAAGGACCCCCGGCTGCCCGAGCTGTTCGATCGCCTGCACGCGACCGCCGACCAGGCCGAGGCCGACCGGCTCGAGCGCGAGATCTGGGACATCTGGTATCACCACGACAGCGGACCGGTGGCGTTCCTCATGGTCCAGGGCCGGCGCGCCATGGCGATCGGCGACTTCGAGGAGGCCGAGGGCTTCTTCAACGAGGTCATCGAGAAGGACCCCGCATTCGCCGAGGGCTGGAACCGGCGCGCCACGCTCTACTACCTCATGGGCCGCTACCAGGACTCGATCGCCGACGTCTCCGAGACGCTCGCGCTCGAGCCCCGGCACTTCGGCGCCTTGTCGGGCATGGGGCTGATCTACTCGGCGCTCGAGGACGACAAGACCGCGCTCGAGTGGTTCGAGAAGGCGCTCGAGGTCAACCCCCACATGGTCGGCGTGCGCTACCAGGTCGAGCAGCTCAAGAAGAAGCTCGCCGGCGAGCCGACGTAGCGGCGGCGGGGTCCTCTCTTGCCGAATTGGCGCCTTGGCGGCAGGGTATCCGCAAATGCCGGGCGCGTCCTCGTCCAAGACCACCGAACCCTTCGCCCGCGTCAAGATCGACGAGCAACTCAAGGACGTCGGTTGGACGCTAACGGACGGGCGGAGCGTCAGATTCGCTCACGCGCTCCCTGACGGGTCGCAGGCCGATTACCTCCTTTGCGATCGAAACGGTCGTGGCCTCGCCGTGGTCGAGGCAAAGCGAGCCTCGATCAACCCGGTCGAGGCGGAAGCTCAGGGGCGTGGGTACGCCGAGCAGGCACGGGTTCCGTTCGTCTTCCTCGCCAACGGCGAGGAAGTCTGGTTCTGGGAGTGGGAACGGGAGGCGCATCCGCGCCGCACCAAGACATTCTTTTCGCAACTCGACCTCGAGAGACGCATCGCAGCGCGCGAAGTGCGCGTCGATCCGCTCGGCGTCCCGATTGATCGAAGGATCGTCGATCGGCCCTACCAGATCGATTGTATCGAGACTCTTTGCCGCGAGATGAACCATGGCCGGCGCAAGCTGCTCGTCGAGATGGCGACTGGGACCGGCAAGACGCGCGTCGCCGCCGCGCTCGTCAAACGGCTTTTCGACACCAACGTCATCACCCGCGTCCTCTTTCTCGTCGATCGGATTACGCTCGCGCGGCAAGCCGAGGACGCCTTCGCCGAACACCTGCCCGACTTCCCCGCGTACGTAGCGCGCGCGGGACGCCGCTTTCAGGACGAGAAACGGATCACAATCACGACGCTCCAGACGATGATCAACGAGTACGCGGGGTACTCGTCGGGGTACTTCGACCTCGTGTTCACCGACGAGTGCCACCGTTCGATCTATGGGAAATGGCGGGGAATTCTCGAGCACTTCGACGGCATCCAGATCGGGCTCACGGCGACGCCATGCACGGTCCGCGACGTGGACAGGCTCGCCGACCCGGAGGACGCGGCGTTCGTTCGCGACACCCTGAGGTTCTTCGAGGTGACCGAGCCGACTTACCGGTACACGCTGAAGGAGGCCATTCGCGAGGGCTACCTCGTGCCCTACCACATCTACAAGGCGCTGACGGTCAAGACGGCGGCGGAAGGAGGGTTTGACGTGCGGCGCGACGAGCTCGACTGGACGGCGATGGACGATGCGACCCGCGACGAACTAGAGACCCTGTTCGGCGAACAAGACTCGATGACGGTCGACCCCTCGGCGCTCGAACGGAAGTTCACGATCCCGGAGCGCAATCGCGCGATCGTCCGCGAGTTCCGCGAGGTCATGGACAACGGCTTCACGGCCAGGAGCGGCGTCAGGCGCGCGCCACAACGGGGCAAGACAATCGTCTTCGCCGTCACCAAGCGCCACGCCGAAACGCTGGCGCAAATGTTCGACCGTGAATTCGCCGACAAGAAGCCGTCACCCAACGTGCGCTACGCGGACTTCGTGGTGTCCGGGCCCGGTGAGGACAGTACGCTCGACGCCGCGACGCGCATTGAGCGATTTAGGAAGGAGCCGTTCCCGCAGATCATGGTCAGCGTGAATATGCTCGACACCGGTTTCGACTTCGACGAGGTCGTGAACCTCGTCATGGCCCGGTTTACCAGGAGCGTGGTGCTCTACCGCCAGATGCGCGGGCGGGGGACGCGACGGGCGGACCACATCAAGAAGGTCGCCTTCACGCTGTTCGATTTCGTCGGCGTGACCGATTTCCACGGCGACGACGAAGACATTTCCGAGAGCGGCGAAATCTTCGTTCGCCCGAAACCGCCGACGAAGCCGGGCGAGCCGCGCCGCCTCCTCATGCTCGATGTGCACGACCACATCGACCCGATTACTCGGGACTGGATCACGCTCGACGACGAGGGCAATCTCGTGCGCGAGCCGGCAGCGGAGGCGCGAGCGCACGCGCTAGGACTGCGCTTCGAGGCATGGTTGCAGGAACGGAGCTTCGACAGCGACCAAATGCGCCTTCTGCGAATGATGGAATCGCAGATCAAGGCGAACGCGGATACGGTGGCTGCGTTCGAGGCGCACTTGTTCGGGCATCATCCGTTCTCGTTGACCGGTGGCTACCAACGGGCGGTGCAGGTATTCGGAAGCGAGGAAGCCTTGAACACGTTGCTCGCCGATTTGAACCGAAGCGTATTCGGGGCCGGACGCGGTCTCGAAAATGGCTTGCCCCAATGATCGACCCGCCGTTCCGATCCGTCCGGTGATAGGCCGCGCATGCCCCTGACTCCTGAACTCCGCCGCGGCGTCGATCAAATCCGCGATTACCTGTACGGAGGCGGGTATCCCGATCCACTCGGGAACGCGGTGCAGCTGTCCTATCTCTTCTTCTTCTATCTCATCGAAGGGATCGACGCCGACAACGTGAAGAGCGCGCGGGCGACGAAGCGTGTCTATGACAGCTTCCTTGATGGCGAGTGGTTGCTCCGCAACCCGCTCAACGCGCCGACCGCTGGCGCGAAGGCGGTCCCGAAGTCGCGCATGAAGTGGAGCGTATGGGCGAGGGGGTTCAGCGGAGAGAACCTCGTTCGCTGGGTTCGCGACGAAGTGTTCCCGTTCTACACCGAGGTCGCCGATCGCTCGGCGATGAACTTCCTCGACGGTGCCCGTCTCGCGATCGACGAACCCGTGGTCCTCACTCAGGTGGTCAACCTCGTCGATGGCCTGCGTCTCGATCGCGCCGACGCCGATACGAAGGGCGATCTTTTCGAATACGTGCTCAAGCAGATCAAGCAGGCGGGCGAACTGGGGCAGTTCCGCACGCCGCGCCACGTCATCCGCGCCATCGTCGCGATGATCGATCCGAAGATCGACGAGACGGTCTATGACCCGGCGGCGGGAACGGCGGGATTCCTGGTCGCCGCGTACGACCGCATCCGTCTCGCGAATTCGAGTCCAGCCGCGATCGAGGATGTCGACATCGACGGCAAGACGCTGCGACGCGGGCTCGGCGACAAGCTGAGCGCCCCACTCGTCAACAAGCTCCACAACGGCACGTTCTTCGGCAACGACGTTGACGCGAACATGGTTCGGCTCGCGACGATGAATTTGACGCTGCGCGGCCTGCCGAACGTCCGCATCCTACGGCGCAACGTTCTGACGACGACGTTGGAGCGAAGCGAGAAAGCGGAGCTTGAGCTGCCGCTCGACGGCTACGACGTTGTACTCGCGAACCCGCCGTTCAGCGGCAAGCTCGACAAGGATCGCATCGTCGATGACGTGAAGGTCGGCACCACGTCGGCGACCGAGCTCCTGTTCCTCAAGTACATGATCGGCAACCTCAAGCTAGGCGGGCGGTGCGGCGTCATCGTGCCGGAAGGCGTTCTGTTCGGTTCGACGGGAGCGCACAAGGAACTGCGCCGCCAGCTGATCGAGAACTACACGATCGACGCGGTGCTGAGCCTGCCCGGCGGCGTGTTCCAGCCGTACTCCGGCGTGAAGACGAGCGTGCTCCTGTTCCGCAAGGGCGGGACGACCGAGCGCGTGCTGTTCCTTCACGCGGACGCGGACGGCTACAAGCTCGACGCGAACCACGACACGCCGATCGAAGCGGACGACCTGCCGACGCTCATCGCGGCGTTCGCCGACCGCGAGGCGCGATGGCGAGATTGGCAGGCGCGGGATACATCTGCCGAGTGGACCGCGAAGTGGTGGTTCGCAATGGCCGACGAACTTCGCCGCAACGACTTCAACCTGTCGGCCGGCCGCTATCGGCCGCAATCGCAAGCCCAGGTCGAGCATCGGGACCCGCGCGAACTCCTCGACGAAATCCGCGCCATCGAAACTGAGATCGTCGAGGAACTCGATGCGCTCGCCGATCGGTTGCGGGAGGCGACCGCGTGAGTCGGTGGCCGCTGGTGCCGTTGAATGAGGCTTGTGATCAGGATCGAAAGATCATCCCACCGTCCGATTCGGCCGTTGGAGCGCTACCGTTCGTTGGCCTTGAACAAGTGGAAGCGGGCACCGGGAACATTTCACTTCAAGCTGGGTCTCGTACCGGCGAAGGGCGCAGCACCACCTTTCGCTTCGACGCGCGGCATGTGCTCTACGGAAAGCTCCGACCTTACCTAAACAAGGTCGCACTGCCCCAATTCGAGGGCCGTTGCTCGACGGAGCTTGTTCCCTTGGTCCCGAGGGCTAACGTCGATCGCGAGTATCTGGCGTACTTCCTACGGCGCCCAGCTGTCATCCATGCCGTGATGGCGGCCAATACCGGCGCGAGAATGCCGCGCGCTGACATGGACCTGTTGCTTCGGCTTCATCTTCCGCTTCCGCCGATTTCAGAGCAGCGCCGCATCGTCGATATCCTGAACCGCGCAAGCGGCATCGTCCGCCTTCGTCGCGAGGCATTCGAGAGGACGCGTCAACTCATTCCCGCGCTCTTCGTTGCCATATTCGGCGACCCCGCGACAAACCCCAAGGGCTGGACTGTTCGAAAGTTAGACCAACTTATGGCTAGCGGGCCACAAAATGGACTCTATCGCCCCGCCTCTGACTATGGGAACGGCACACCGATACTGCGCATCGATTCGTTCTACGGCGGGGAGATTGAAGATCCGTCGTCACTGCGTCGCGTTCAAGTCGATGATGCGACGATTGTTAAGTACCAACTCAATGAGGATGATATCGTCATCAACAGAGTAAACAGTAGACCCTTTCTCGGGAAATCGGCGACCGTCCCCGCGCTCGCCGAGCCCACCGTGTTCGAGTCGAACATGATGCGACTGTCAGTTGACAAGAGGTGCGTGCTTCCGCATTTCGTGATCGCGCTCTTGCAATCCGGGCATGCCCGAGCAAAGTTCCTCGCGAGTGCAAAGGATGCCATCAACCAGTCGAGCATCAATCAGAAGGATGTGCGGTCGTTGGATGTAATCGCGCCTCCGCTTGAAATTCAGCACCAATTTACTGATCGCGCTAAGGACCTTCGCGCGACGATCGCGCAGCAAGAGCGCATGGCCAAGGCCGCCGACGATCTTCTCGCCTCGCTCATGGCGCGCCTCTTCGGGGGATAGGTTGGCCCTCACCCTCCCGTCGCCTGC
>JBBDQV010000002.1:12508-13536 GCA_040905845.1 Alphaproteobacteria bacterium
GGGTCCCGCCCTCTCCCAGAACGGGAGAGGGCGTTGTTCGCGCCTCACCCCCCGCGCCGCGGCGCCTCGATCCAGGCGACGTGGAGCGTCTTGGTCGCGCCGGGCGTGCTCACGGGCATGCCCGCGGTGATCACGACGCGCGCATCATCGCTCGAGCACGTAGCGGCCGGGGGCGTCGGTGAGCGGCGGGTAGCCGGCCTTGGCCGCGTCGAAGGCCGGCGGGCGTACGCGGCGGCGCGCGGGTCCGGCGAGCCAGGCCTGCCAGGCCGGCCACCACGAACCCTCGACGACCGGCGTCTCGGCGAGCCAGCGGTCGGGGTCGATATAGGGTTCGTCGGCGCCCCTGGTGGCGACCCGATAGGTCCTCCCTGGATGCCCGGGCTCGGAGACGATGCCGGCGTTGTGCCCGCCGCTGGTCAAGGCGAACGTCACCGCCGTGTCGGACAGCAGGTGGATCTTGAACACCGAGCGCCACGGGGAGACGTGGTCCTTGAGCGTGCCGACCGCGAAAATGGGCACCCTGATGTCGCCGAGCGCGACCGGTCGGTCCTCGACGAGGGTGCGCCCCTGGGCGAGATCGTTGCCGAGGAACAGGCCGCGCAGGTATTCCGCGTGCATGCGGTAGGGCATGCGGGTCGAATCGGCGTTCCACGCCATGAGCGCGTTGAGCGGCCGGCGCCGGCCCAGCAGGTAGTCGCCGACCGCGCGCGACCACACCAGGTCGGCCGAGCGCAGGAGCTGGAACGCCCCGGCCATCTGGCGCGCGTCGAGGAACCCCTGGTCCCACATGACGTTGTCGAGAAACGCCACGTCGCTCTCGCGCAGGAACAGCGTGAGCTCGCCCGCCTCGGTGAAGTCGGTCTGCGCCGCGAGCAGGGTGAGCGAGGCCAGACGATCATCGCCGTCGCGCGCCATGGCGGCGGCCGCGATCGCGGCGAGCGTGCCGCCCAGGCAATAGCCGACCAGGTCGATCCTGCGTTTGGGCACCACGGCGCCGACCGCGTCGAGCGCGGCCATGACGCCCAGCC
>JBBDQV010000003.1:0-13501 GCA_040905845.1 Alphaproteobacteria bacterium
TCAATCAAGAAAGGGCCCGGCATTCGTGTCACAATCAACGAGTCGCTGCTTAGAGCAAGATCCCCTAATCCGGCACCAGGACGTAGCCTTCGCCCCACACGGTGCGCAGGTAGCGTGGCGTCTTTGGGTCGGGCTCGATCTTGCGCCGGAGCCGGGCGACCTGCACGTCGATGGCGCGGGTCTGGCCATGAAGACGGGCGGCGACGCCGAGCCGATCGCGCCCGAAGGCCCGTCCCGGCGCGCTGGCGAGGGTGCGCAGCAGGGCTTCCTCGGCCGAGGTCAGGCGCACCAGGGTTTCGCCGCGCCTGAGCTCGCCCCGCTCCGGGTCGAACAGGCAGGCGCCGAGGCGCAGCGGCCTGGCCGCGGCGATCGGCCGCGGCGCGCGCCTGAGAATGGCCTGGAGCCTGAGCACCAGCTCGCGCGGCTCGAACGGCTTGACCAGGTAGTCGTCGGCGCCGCTTTCGAGGCCGGCGATACGGTCGGCCGGCTCGGCCATGGCGGTCAGCAGCAGCACGGGAACGGTCCGCTCGCGGCGCACGCTCGCCGTGAACTCGCGGCCGCTCTCGCCGGGCATCATGACGTCGACGACCAGCAGGTCGAAGTCGAACGCACGCATGTGGGCGCGCGCGGCGGCCGCGTCCGCCGCCGTGGTGACCCGGAACCCCTGATCGGTGAGGAAACGTTGCAGCAGCTCGCGCAGGCGGCGGTCGTCGTCGACGACCAGGATGTGAGGCGGGCTGTCCTTGACCGGCACCCGTGACCTCAGCCGCCGCCGAGCTTCGCCCGGTCCTCGTCGTTGACGATGCCGAGCAGCACGCGCTGGTAGCCGGCCACCGCCTCGGCGCCGGCCTCGCGGTACGCGCGGGCGATACGCGCCCGCTGGTTCTCGGTCAGGCGTGCCTCGAGCGCCGCGCCCTTCTCGGTCAGGCGCAACAGGCGCTGGCGCCGGTCCCGAGCGCCAGTGGCGCGCTCGACGAAGCCCTCGCGCACGAGCTGGCCCAGCACTCGGTTCAGGCTCTGCTTGGTGATCTTGAGGATGCCGAGCAGATCGCTCACCGTCATGCCCGGGTGCCGCCCGACGAAGTAGAGCACCCGGTGATGGGCGCGCCCGAGCCCGTACTCCGCGAGGATGGCGTCCGGCTCCCCCGTGAAGTCGCGGTAGGCGTAGAACAGCAGCTCGATGCCGCGCCGCAGCTCGTCTTCGCGCAGGAACAGGGGATTGGCGCTGGGTTTTAAGTCAGCCATATTGACATATATGCCGAGCGATGCTACGCAACGCAAGACCCTAGAGCCTTCGGGAAGACTCGTCATGGCCATCATCCCCTTCGACGATCGCGACGGCGAGATCTGGTACGACGGGCGGTTCGTCCCTTGGCGCGACGCGAAGCTGCACGTGCTGAGCCATGGGCTCCACTACGCGAGCTGCGTGTTCGAAGGCGAGCGCGCCTATGGCGGCACGGTGTTCAAGCTGCGCGAGCACACCGTGCGCCTGAACGAATCGGCGCGCCTGCTCGGCTTCACGATCCCCTATTCCTCGAACGCGATCGACGCCGCGACGGCCGAGCTCTTGAAGCGCAACGGGATCGTCGACGGCTACGTCCGCCCCGTGGCGTGGCGCGGCAGCGAGATGATGGCCGTCTCGGCGCAGCAGACGACGATCCACGTCGCGGTCGCGACCTGGCCGTGGCCCAGCTACTTCGCGCCCGAGCTCAAGGAGCGCGGCATTAGGCTCAAGCTCGCAGACTGGCGTCGCCCGGCACCCGACACGGCGCCGACCAAGAGCAAGGCCGCGGGGCTCTACATGATCTGCACGCTGTCCAAGCACAAGGCGGAGTCCGAGGGCTTCCAGGACGCCCTCATGCTCGACCACCGCGGCTTGGTCGCCGAGGCGACCGGCGCCAACGTCTTCCTCGCCCGCGACGGCCGGCTGCACACGCCGACGCCCGACTGCTTCCTCGACGGCATCACCCGGCGCACGGTCATGGACCTCGCGCGGCGCCGCAAGATCGAGGTCGTCGAGCGCCACATCGCGCTCGAGGAGCTCGACACGGCGGACGAGGTGTTCATCACCGGCACCGCCGCCGAGGTGACGCCGATCGGCGAGATCGACGGCCGCCACTATCAGGTCGGCCCGATCACCCGTATCTTGATGGACGCCTACGCCGCCGAGGTCCGCAAGGCCTGACCGAGGTCAGCCCCGGCGGCTGTGGCTATCGACTCGCTCGCACGATACGACTCGTCATTGCGAGGCGGGCAAAGCCCCCTTCGACGCCGCCCGCGGCGTCGCTCAGGACAGGCTTGAAGCGATCCAGAAGTTCCAGGGCTCGTGCGGTCGCCCTGGATCGCTTCGCCTTCGGCTCGCGATGACGGACCAAGAGGGATCGGACAGGTCAACATCCAGGGCCGTTGGTATCAGCCCCGGCGCCAGCGCTCCGCCGCCTGGTCGTCGGCGTCGCGCGCCTCGACCCAACGCGCGCCGGACTTCGTTTCCTCCTGCTTCCAGAACGGCGCGCTCGTCTTGAGCCAGTCGATCAGGAAGTGGCACGCGGCCAAGGCCGGCTCGCGGTGCTCGGCGGCGGTCGCGACCAGGACGATGCGCTCGCCAGGCTCGAGCCGGCCGTAGCGATGGATGATCAGGCTGGCGGCGAGCGGCCAGCGCCGGTTGGCCTCGGCGTCGATGCGGCCGAGCTCCTTCTCGGTCATGCCGGGGTAATGCTCGAGGGTCATGGCGCGCACGGCCTCGCCGCCGGCCACGTCGCGCATCAGCCCGACGAACACTCCGAGCCCGCCGATCCGCGTGTTGCCGGCCGTGAGCCGGTCGAGCTCGGCGCCGACGTCGAAGTCCTCGAGCTGGACACGGACGGCCATGGTCAGCCCCCCGTGACCGGCGGGAAGAAGGCGACCTCGTCGACGTCCGCGACCGGGTGGTCGAAGCCGACGTAGTCGTGGTTGACCGCGACGCGCACCGCCGAGCGCTCGCGGAACGCCTCGGCGTAGCCGGGGCCGCGGGCGGTCAGCCACGCGACGAGGCCTTCGACGTCGGCGATACCCTCGGGCAGGGCGATGTCTTCGCCGCCCACGCCGGTCTTGGAGCGCAGCCAGGCGAAATAGCGCAGCTTCATGGGGCCCTACGAGCGTGCCCCGGCCCGGCGGTCTTCGCTCGCCTCGGCGAGGCCGCGCTTCACGTAGTCGGCGCCGGTGACGCAGGTCAGAACCGCGGCCAGCCACAGCAGGGCCTCGCCCGGCACGGCGAAATCGGGATGCGCGGTCAACAGCAGCGCGATCGCGGCCATCTGCGTCGCCGTCTTCCACTTGGCGAGGCGGGACACCGGCATGCCGATCCCGAGACCCGAAAGGTATTCGCGCAGCCCCGAGATCAGCACCTCGCGCAGCACGATGACGAGCGCCGCGATGATCGGCGCGCGGTCGGCCGCGACCAGCAGCACGAGCGCCGCGATGACCAGGAGCTTGTCGGCGATCGGGTCGATCAGCCGGCCGAAATCGGACCCGATGTCGCGCCGGCGTGCCAGCCAGCCATCGAGAAAGTCCGTCACCGCTGCGACACAGAACAGCGCGGCGGCGAGCCAGCCGGCGGCCGGCGCATCCCACAGAACGAGCACCGCGAGGAACGGGATCGCGGCGATGCGCGACAAGGAAAGCAGGTTCGGCAGGTGCGTCACGACGGGCCTCGGCGCATCGTTAGCACGATCAGCCGCCGCGATGGAAATGATCGTGGATGCGCTTGGCCACGGTGGTCGAGACGCCGTCCACGGCGGCGAGCTCCTCGACGCCGGCGTCGGCGACCGCGCGGGCCGAGCCGAAGTGGTTGAGCAACGCCCGCTTGCGCCGGGGGCCGATGCCCTGGATCTCGTCGAGCGGCGACGTGCCGATTGCCTTGCTGCGCTTGGCGCGATGCCCGCCGATAGCGAAGCGATGCGCCTCGTCGCGCAGGCGCTGCAGGAAGTAGAGGACGGGATCGCGCTCGGGCAGCCGAACGGGCTGTCGCCCGGGGCGGAAGACGCGCTCGCGTCCGGCGTCCCGGTCCGGTCCCTTCGCGACGCCCATGAGCTCGACGCCGACGATGCCGAGCCGCTCGAGCACGGCGAGCGCCTCGGCGAGCTGGCCGGCGCCGCCGTCGATGACGACCAGGTCGGGCCACACGCCGCCCTCGCGGTCGGGCGCGTCCTTGACCAGCCGCTGGAACCGGCGGGTCAGGACCTCGCGCATCATGGCGTAATCGTCGCCTGGCGCGGCTTCGCCGGTCACGGTCGAGCGGATGGTGAAACGGCGATACTGGCCCTTCTCGAAGCCTTCCGGCCCGGCCACCACCATGGCGCCCGTTGCCTCGCGCCCCTGGATGTGGCTGTTGTCGTAAATCTCGATGCGCCGGGGCGGCGCGGGCAGGGCGAAGCGCTCGGCCACGGCCGCCAGAAGCTCCGCCTGGGCCGTGCTCTCCGCGAGCCGTCGGGCGAGCGCCTCGCGCGCGTTGGCGAGCGCGTGGTCGACGACCCGGCGGCGATCGCCGCGCCGGGGCACCACGAGGCGGACGCGTCGGCCGGCCTTGACGGTCAGCGCCTGCTCGATCAAGGCTGCCTCGGCGGGCGCGTCGCTCAGCAGCACCAGGCGCGGCACGTCCTTGTCCTGGTAGAACTGACCGAGGAACGCGGCCAGCACATCGGCCGTCGCGCGCGCCCTGGTGTGGGCCGGAAAGTACGCGCGGTTGCCGTAGTTGAAGCCGGCCCGAAAGAAAAAGACCTGGACGCATGCCGCGCCGCCCTCGTGGTGGACCGCGACCACGTCGGCCTCGCCGAGCTCGGGCAGATTGACGTCCTGGCGCGCCTGGACGTGGGCGAGGGCGCGAATCCGGTCCCTGAGCGTCGCCGCCTTCTCGAAGTCGAGCGCCTCGCTTGCCGCGTTCATACGCTGGGCGAGCGCCTGCTGGACCTCGCGGCTCTTGCCGCGCAGGACGGCGCGCACCTCCTCGACCATTCTGGCGTAGTCGTCCGGCGCGACCAGCCCGACGCAGGGGCCGACGCAACGCTTGATCTGGTACTGCAGGCAAGGCCGGGTGCGCGTCGCGAACACGGAATCCGTGCACGTGCGTAGCGGAAAGGCGCGTTGCAGCGCGGCCAGCGTCCGGTTGACCGCGCCGGCCGAGGCGAACGGCCCGAAGTGCTCCGAATCGGCCTTGCGCGCGCCGCGGTGCTTGACCAGCTGCGGCCACGGATGGTCGCCGCGCACGACCAGGTAGGGGAACGACTTGTCGTCGCGCAGCAGGATGTTGTAGCGCGGCTTCAGCCGCTTGATCAGGTTGGCCTCGAGCAGCAGCGCCTCGACCTCGGTGCGGGTCGTGACGACCTCGACCGTCACGGCCAGCGCGACCATGCGGTGGATGCGGACCGACTGGCGCTCGGGCCGGGCGTAGGAGGCGAGGCGCTTCCTGATGTTCCTCGCCTTGCCGACGTAGAGCACTTCGCCCTTGGCGCCGACCATGCGGTAAACGCCGGGGATTTCGGGGGCGGTCTTGAGCGCGGCCTCGATCGCCGCCACGCCGACGGTCGCGGGCGGGCGGAGCGGTGTGTCCGGCGCTTCGGCCGGCAGGGTCTCGGGGTTCAGCGCCATGGCGGCGTCGGACTCAACCTAGGCCCGCCGACGGCCCACCGCAACCCCCAGGCAAAGAAGAGTCTCAGCGGATCTGGTTACGCCATTTGTTGATGGTTTCCTCGACGAAGGCCGCTCCTTCATTCTCGGCCGCCCACAAATCCGAGAACCGGGCGCTCTCGCTGCGCGGCTGGCGCTCCGGCGCCAGCGTATCGAGGCGGACGCGCATGGGCACGCTGACGCCCTCGCCGACCACCAGGGCCTCCTGGGTCCTGAGCTCGGGCAGGACGCCGAGCAACCGGTGCGCGTTATCGGGCAGCGCCCGGGCGACGAAGGTCTGGTCCTGCTCATTGTTCATGCGCAGGGCGAACATCGTCCCGCATTGGGACAGAATACTCGGCGACAGCTCGGACGGGCGCTGGGTCACCAGGCACAGCGCGACGCCGTACTTGCGGCCCTCCTTGGCAATCCGGGTCATCGCCCGGCGCGTCGCCTCGAAGCCGAGGCTCTCGTTGGCCGGGATATAGCGGTGCGCCTCCTCGCAGACCAGGAGGATCGGCTGCGCGCGATCGCGCTCGGCCCACAGGGCGAAGTCGAAGATCATGCGGCAGAGCATCGAGACGACGACATCGACGACCTCCGAGGGCACGCCCGAGATGTCGATGATCGAGAGCGGCTTGTCCTCGACCGGGATGCGCATCACCCGCGCGATGATCTTGTCCAGGTTGTCGGACATCAGCCGGCGCGGGAACATGAAGGCGAAGCGGCGATCGTCGTTCAGGCTCTCGAGCCGGTGCTTCAGCCGCAGGTAAGGGACCGAGTTGTCCGGCTTGTCGAGCCGGGCCATGGAATCATCGATGCTCTTGATCAGGTCGACCAGGCGGTAGGGCACCGGCGTGTCGACCGTGATGGCGAGCGGATCCATCTTCTCGCCCGAGTACTTGCGCTTGGCGGCGAGAATGGCCTCCTTGAGGATCGCCTTCTGGCTTTCCTGCTCGCTCGCGGTTCCGCCGCGCACGAAGATGCCGACCGCCTCCTCGAAGTCGAACAGCCAGAACGGGAGCTGGAGCGAGCGAATGTCGCTGACCTCGGCCATGTCGGGGAAGGCACGCGAATACTCGTTGTGCGCGTCGATCAGGACGACATGTCCCTTGTTCTGCTGGGACAGGATCGCGCGCAGCACGAGCGCGACCGCGCAGCTCTTGCCCGAGCCGGTGGTGCCGAGCACCGCGAAGTGCTTGCCGAGCAGCGGGTCGATCATCAGGTACGCCGGGACGCTTGGGTCCTGATAGATCGCGCCGAAGCGCACCGTGGCCGAGGAGGGCTTGGCGTAGACCTGGGCGATGTCGGCGCTCTCCGCCGGCTCGACCGGCGTGCCGAGCAGGGGATAGATCGAGACGCCGCGCTGGAACCGGGTCGCGTCTTCGTCGCCCGTGGCCATCGCCTCGCCGAGCAGGTCGATGTCCATGATGCCCGCGGCGTGCCCGTTGCCGTCGCCCCGGCGCTCGACGATGTCGACCTCGCCGAACACCGTCGAGACGGGTGTTTTCATCTTGACCAGCGCGCCCATGCGCGCGGTCGGCATGGTCTCGGCGCCCGGATCGAGCGCGGCGCTCAGCTGCGCGCCGCGCACGCTGCTGACGCGGCCGAGAACCCGGCTATGAGCCGTGCCTTGGCGGCTCCGCTCGACGACCAATGCCTGATCCATGGGGCTCCCGCTCGGAGACCGATCGTCGCCCAGCGTGCACCGCCAGGGGTTTAGGCGCCGTTAACCGTCGCGGAGAGGGCACCCCCCCTAGAACAGCCCGCTGATGCGGCCTTGGTCGTCGACGTCGATCCTCTCCGCCGCCGGTACCTTGGGCAGGCCCGGCATGGTCATGATCTCGCCGCAGATGGCGACGACGAAGCCGGCCCCGGCCGAGACCCGGATCTCGCGGATCGGCACCACGTGGCCCGAGGGCGCGCCCTTGAGGTTGGGGTCGGTCGAGAAGCTGAATTGGGTCTTGGCCATGCAGATCGGGAAGCTGCGCGCGTCGGTCTCGTCGAGCTCGTGGAGCTGATCGCGAATGCGCTTGTCGGCGATGACGTCCTCGGCGCCGTAGATGCTGGTCGCGATCGTCTTGATCTTGTCCCACAGCTTCATGTCGTCGGTGTAGAGCGGCTTGAAGCTCGCCGGCGTCCGGGCCATGGCGCGCAGCACCGCCTCGGCCAGCGGCGCGGCGCCCTTGCCGCCCTCCGCCCAGTGGGTGCAGTCGATCGCCTCGACGCCGAGCGAGGCGGCGAGCCCGCGCACCTTGGCGAGCTCGGCGTCGGTGTCGGCGTTGAACCGGTTGATCGCGACCACCGGGGGCACGCCGAACTTCTGGACGTTCTCGACGTGGCGCTTGAGGTTCGAGAAGCCGCGCACCACCGCGGCGACGTTCTCGGCGCCGAGCTGGTCCTTGGCGATGCCGCCGTGCATCTTGAGCGCGCGGATGGTGGCGACGATGACCGCCGCCGCGGGCTTCAGCCCGGTCATGCGGCACTTGATGTCGAAGAACTTCTCGGCGCCCAGGTCGGCGCCGAACCCGGCCTCGGTGACGACGTAGTCGCAGAGCTTGAGCGCCGTGGTCGTCGCCAGCACCGAGTTGCAACCGTGCGCGATGTTGGCGAACGGGCCGCCGTGGACGAACGCCGGGTTGTGCTCGAGCGTCTGGACCAGGTTGGGCTGCAGCGCGTCCTTGAGCAGCGCGGCCATTGGGCCGTGGGCGTTGAGCTGGCCCGCGCGCACCATCTGGCGCTCGCGGGTGTAGCCGACCACGATGCTGGCGAGTCGGCGCTTGAGGTCGGCGAGATCGCGGGAGAGGCAGAAGATCGCCATGACCTCGGAGGCCACGGTGATGTCGAAGCCGTCCTCGCGCGGGAACCCGTTGGCGACGCCGCCGAGCGAGGAGACGATCGAGCGCAACGCGCGGTCGTTCATGTCGACGACGCGACGCCAGGCGACCCGGCGCGGATCGATGCCGAGCCCGTTGCCCCAGTAGACGTGGTTATCGATCAGTGCGGCGAGCAGGTTGTTGGCGACGCCGATGGCGTGGAAGTCGCCGGTGAAGTGGAGGTTGATGTCCTCCATGGGCACGACCTGGGCGTAGCCGCCGCCGGCCGCGCCGCCCTTGACGCCGAAGCACGGCCCCAGGCTCGGCTCGCGCAGGCAGATCATCGCCTTCTTGCCGAGGTGGTTGAGCGCGTCGCCGAGGCCGACCGTGGTCGTCGTCTTGCCCTCGCCGGCGGGCGTCGGCGTGATCGCGGTGACCAGGATCAGCTCGCCGTCGGGCTTGTCCTTGAGCGAGCGGATGAAGTCCATCGAGACCTTGGCCTTGGTGCGGCCGTAGGGCTCGAGGTGCTCGGGCGCGATGCCGAGCCGCTCGCCCGCGACATCGACGATGGGCATGAGCTTCGCCGCCTGGGCGATCTCGATGTCTGACCTGGGCTTGCCCGTGCTGGCGCTCGACATGACGCGTCCCCGACCCCCCGTGACTGGAAATCCGCGGTTCGCGCGGCGCGCGAACCCTAGCGGCGGGTGTCCCGGCGGGCAATCGGATTTCGTTCGGCGCGACGGAGCGGCGCCGGGGCAAGAAAAAGGGCGGGCCGAAGCCCGCCCTGGAAGAATCGCATCCTGCGCGCGACGGCTCTAGTTCTTGCCCTTTTCGCGGTACTTGCGCACGGCTTCGTCGTACTCGCGGTTCTCCGAGCTGATCTGCCAGATGTGCCAGATCACCCACAGCGCGAGCAGCACAATCGTGAGTATCCCTTCGCTACCAACGAACGGATACAGAGCGCCAATCTGGCTCGGGTTGGCGAAGGTTTCGAGACCTGTCGTCATGGTGCGGTCCTCCTCAACGTTGCGACGCGGCTTCGCGCTGGATGCGCTCGAACTCGGGTTCGGCCTGGGGCAGGTACGGGAACGCGTCGCCGTAGCCGTGCGTGTCGAGGCCGGCGACCTCGACCTCCGCGGGCACCCTCAACCAGCCCAGGGCATCCAGGATCTTCGCCAGCACCCATCCGGGTAGGAATCCCAGGACCCAGAACATGATGAAGGAGCCGATGATCTGGCCGATCGGGTTGATCGCGGGGAACCCCTCCGGGGTCGAACCAAACCAGGCGTAATTGAGTCCTCCCGGCCCGTTCGCCGGATCGACGTTGGGGTAGCCCCACAGGAGGAAGCCGGCGATGGCTACACCAAGCGAACCGGCGTAGCCATGCACCGCGACGGCACCCACTCCGTCGTCGATCTTGAACCTGCGCTCCACCCAGTAGTGCAGCCGGTAAGCGACGAACACGCCGACACCGCCGACGACGAACGCCTCGACCGGATGATAAAGGTCGTTACCCGCCGAGGCGGTGATGATGCCGGCGAGGCCGCCCGAATAGGTCCAGAACGGGTCGGCCTTGCTCACCATGTAGCCCACCATCAGGCCGCCGCAGAGCGACATGATGAAGTTGAACGTGATGCCCGAAAGCGTCGTCGGCATCAGGTAGATATTGGTCGCCGAGAAGAACGACGCGTCCGTACCGTCGATATCCCAGATTGGTATGTTGCACGCGGCGTAGAAACCCCAGAACCCGGCGTAGATCAGGAACAATCCGAGGCAGGTCAGCCAGGGATTGTGCAACGGGATGGTGCGCGGTTCGCCGTTCGGACCGAACTTGCCGATGCGCGGGCCGAGGACGACCAGGAAGCCCAGCGCCGTGCCGCCGGCGATCCCGTGCACCACGCCCGAGGCGTACGCATCGTGGTAACCCAAGTAGTGGGTCATCCAGCCGGCCGCCGACCAGCCCCAGGCCGCGTCCAGAATCCAGGTCACGCCGCCCAGCATCGCGGCGCACAGCAGGAAGGCGAGCGTACGGACGCGTTCGATGATCGAGCCGGAGACGATCGAGGCCGTGGTCCACGAGAACAGCAGGAACGCCGCCCAGAACACGCCGTTGATGCGGTCCTGCATGTTGACGCCCATGCTTTCCGACCACGGCACCGACATCGCCGTAAGGGCGTTCTCTGCTACCGGGCCGGTGATCCACGGCCCGTTCACCGCGCCGAAATAGATCCACCAGCCGACGAGGAAGAACGTCAGCGTCACCGTCGGCAGCAGCATCGTGTTCTTCATCAGCGTGTGCTGCACGTTCTTCCGGCGGGTCACCCCGACCTCGTACGTGCAGAAACCCACGTGGATGAAAAACATGATGACGACAGTGAGCCAGTAATACAGCTCGGTGAAGATCGTCGTCAGGCCGCCAAGCTGCCCGAGGACGCTTATGTCCATGTTCATCCCAACCCCCCTAGGTCGTGGACCAGACGATACGCGGCGGTATGGGTCAGTGCGCGCTCGCGGCCACTTAAGCGCCCGTCGGACGGCACATCGCGAAGGAACTTGCGCCCCCCTTCGTGGCCCCCGCCGACGCAATTGTAGGGCCTTCTTCCCCGTAGGCAAGGCATATTCCGGGCAGTGAGCGCAACGCCGTCGCCCCGCTCTGCTATACTGCCGACCTTCGACGGGGCTGGAGGCGACGGGTGGCGGCGACCGACGATGCGGCGGCCAGGGCGCTCCGGAATCACTTCCTCGGCTGGCAGTGTCGCATCCGGCAGCAGGCCGTGCGCCAGGATGGCGGCCGTCCCTCATCGGGCATGCGGCCCAAGATCCTGCTCGGCACCAACGAGGTCGTCGCCGAGGCGGTGACCGTTCTGATCGCCGAGGCCGAGCCGACCGCGACGACCGATCTGTTCCGCCACATCGTCAGGAGGACGCACGATCCTCGCGCGCGTTACGAGGCCGCGATCCGCCTGCTCGCCGCCGCGTACTACCAGCACCCCGAGACCTTCGCCGATCGGCTGACCGCCCTGTTCGGGCGCGGCTCGACGATCGCGCGCCGCCTCGTCGACCAGGGGCGCTGCGTCCTCGCCTTCCAGCAGTACGGCCAAAGCTATCGCCTGCCCTGCGCGGTGGTCGAGCTCGGCGAGGACGACCCCAGTTGGCAGGCGGCGTTCTGGCACAACGCGATGTTCAACGCCGTCCTGCCGCCCCGCGCCCACGTGCTCGCGTTCGACCCGGACTGGAACGCGGCGACGGCGTTCCCGCCGGTCGAAACGTTGGGCCGGGCGGCGCACGGCTGGTGATCGAGGCGAGGATGCTCGAGCTGCGCCCCAACTGCGAATGCTGCGACTGCGACCTGCCGCCCGAAACGCCCGACGCGCGCATCTGCACGTTCGAGTGCACCTTCTGCGCGAGGTGCGCGGACGGGGTGCTCGGCGGGCGCTGCCCGAACTGCGGCGGCGAGCTGGTGCGCCGCCCCGTTCGTCCCGCCGCCAAGCTCGCGAGCTACCCCGCCTCGACCACGCGCAAGCTCAAGCCCGAAGGCTGCGCGCGACGCTGAGCCTTCGAGGTTCTCTCGAAATTCGGTGAATGCGGTGACAGTATATAATTTAGAGCGTGCCATCGCTCGGCCTCCTATGCGGAGAAATCATATACTGTCACTGTATTCCGCTCGCCCTTCGAGACGCCGCCTTCGGCGGCTCCTCAGGACGAACGGGGTCCGTCAAGGGCCCCAACGATGCCGTTCGTGGCGAGGAGCGTGCCGCAGGCACGCGTCTCGAACCACGATGGTGGCACGAACCGGACAGTCGTGGCACAAGGCCGGGCATGACGCGGAATGGGGGCGGGGTCTCCGAGGATTCCCAACGGGACGTCAGAACTTCTTGTAGACCTGCTTGAGTTGCACCAGCGGGTGGCGCGGGCTCATCTGGAACTTGATCAGCAGCTCGCGCGCCAGCATGTCGCGGTCCTGCTGGTTGTCGGGCAGCTTGAGGCCCTTGGGCACGGTGACCCAGCCGTTGATGTTGCGATCGAAGATCGCCGGCCGGCCTTCCTCGTAGCCCATGTGCACGTCCTCGAGCCAGTTGAGGTCCTCCCAGCCCATCACCTCGAGATAGCGGCGCAGGAACGGGGTCAGCCTCTCGTAGTCGGGCAGCAGGTTCACGTCGTAGCGATAGCCGATGTGCTGGCCGATCACCTTCTCGCGCTCGGAGTCCAGCCCCTTGGTCTTGAGGAAATGATCGATGTCGACGGTCGTCTTGCCGGCCGCGATCATCTCCTTGTGCCGCTTCGCCTTGGCGAGGGCGCGCGGTGGCGCCTTGCGGACCTTGCCCCGCGCGGGGGCCTTGGGCTTCGTCCTGGTCGCCATCACTCGGTCCCTCCGTGGCGCATCTTGAGGTGGTGATAGTCCTCGTAGCCGACCGTGTAATCGGTGCCGGCGAGCGGCACGCCGGCCAGCGCCGAGGCCTCCATGGTGAGCGCGGCGAGATCCTCGGGCTCCAGGCTGTGGACGTTGGTCTTGCCGCACGCGCGCGCCATCATCTGGCACTCCATGGTCAGCGTGTGCAGGAAGTTGTAGACGCGCGTCGCCGCCTCGTCGGGATCGAGCCTGGCGCGCAGCTTGGGGTCCTGGGTGGTCACGCCGACCGGGCAGCGGCCCGTGTGGCAGTGATAGCAATAGCCGGCCGGCACTCCGATCGTGCCTTCGTAGTCGGCCCCGGGGATGTCCTTGTTGCAGTTGAGCGCGATCAGCGCCGCGGTGCCGATCGAGACCGCGTCGGCGCCGAGCGCGAGCGCCTTGGCCACGTCGCCGCCGTTACGGATGCCGCCGGCGTAGACCAGGCTGATCTCGCCCGACCTGCCGACGTCGTCGAGCGCGCGGCGGGCCTGGCGGATCGCAGCGATGCCGGGCACGCCGGTCTCCTCGGTGGCGATGTGCGGGCCCGCGCCGGTCGAGCCCTCCATGCCGTCGAGGTAGATCGAGTCCGGCCCGGTCTTCGCCGCCATGCGCACGTCGTCGTAGACGCGCGCGGCGCCGAGCTTGAGCTGGATCG
>JBBDQV010000004.1:0-13299 GCA_040905845.1 Alphaproteobacteria bacterium
GCGGGCTCGAGGTCGGCGACGCGCTCGACCCGCTCGCCCGCGGCGCCCAGCGCGCGCGCGACGTCCGCGTAGTGCCCGGTCTGCTTGTGAATGCCGTACTTCTGGGTCGCCACCGGGTGGTTCTTGGTGTAGCCGCCCATCACGCCGTTGCGGAAGATCACGGTCATCACGGGGATGCGCTCGCGCACCGCGGTCTCGACGTCCATGCCGACCATGCCGAACGCGGCGTCGCCCATGATGTTGACCGCGAGCCAGTCCGGCCGCGCGAGCTTGGCGCCCATGGCGAGCCCGAGCCCGGTGCCGAGCTGGGTCGACTTGCCCCAGCCGATGTAGCCGTGGGGCACCAGCGTCTCGTAGAACGGCACCGTCTGGTCGCGCGGGTTGCCCGAGTCGTGGGTTACCACGGTCTTCCTGCGGTCGACCACGCGCATCAGCGCGGCGATCACGCGATAGGGGCTGATCGGTTCGGCGTCGGAGGCGAGGCGCGGCCCCCAAGCCTTCATGAACTTCGCGCGTTCCGCCGCGATCGACTTCGCCACCGCCTTGGCCCGCAGGCCGTCGGCGCCCTTGGAGCGCGCCGCCTCGATCAGCGCGGCGAGCGTCGTCTTGGCGTCGCCGACGATGCCGAAGGCGACCGGATAGCTCTTGCGGATGTCCACGGGGTCGTTGGTGATCTGGACCACGACCTTGCCAGGTGGCGGCGTCTGCGTGTACTCGGAGCGGGTGAAGCTGGTGCCGATGCCGAGGATGAAATCGGCGCCGGCCATGAAGCGATCGACGGTCGTTGGTCGCGTCCGGCCGGCGGTCCCGAGCGCCAGCGCGTGGTCCTCGGGGAACGCGCTCTTGCCGGCCAGCGTGGTCATGACCGGCGCGCCGGTGAGCTCGGCGAACGCCTTGAGCTCGTCCCACGCCTCGGCGTAAAGCACGCCCTGGCCCGCGACGATCACCGGCGCCTTGGCCTTCAGGAGCGCCGCGACCACCTCGCGCGTAAGCGCCGCGTCGCCCGCCGGCTGCGCGAGCTTGCACGGCTTGTAGGCGAACGCCCTGTCCGCGATCTCGGCGTCCATGAGATCGCCCGGGATCTCGACGACGACGGGGCCTGGCTTGCCGGTGCGCAGGTGGGCGAAGGCCTGGCCGAACACCTCGGGGATGCGGTCGGCGCGATTGACGACCCCGGCCCACTTGGTGATCGGCACGTAGGCGGCCGGCGCGTGGAAGTTCGGCACGATGCCGTGCTCGGCGGTGTCGTAGCCGCTGGAGACGACGAGGAGCGGGCTCGCGTCCGCCCACGCCTGGGCGACCGCGCCGTAAACGTTCTCGGCGCCAGGGCCGTACTGCACCAGCGTCACGCCGATCTTGCGCCCGCCGGTGGCGCGCGCCAACCCGTCCGCGATGTTCGCCGCGATGCGCTCGGTGCGCGCGCAGATGGTGCGGATGCCGGCCGACACGGCGCCGTCGAACACCTGGTTGTGCGGGAAGCCGGTGACGACCTCCACCCCCTCGGCGCGCAAGACGGCGCCGACCGCGTCCTTCGCCTTCATGGTCCTCTCCCTAGCGGGCCGCGAGCGCGGCGAGCTTCGACTTGAATCCGCCGCGCTCGAGCACCGCGGCGTTCGCGACCTTGTACGGCACCCGGCCCGTGAGCAGCGCCTTCAGCATGTCGGCCATGTTGCGCTCGAGGATCGAGGTGTACTCGTCGGTCCAGTTGAGCGCGTGCGCCGAGAACGTCACGTTGTCGAGCTTGAGGATCGGGTCGTCGGCGCGCGCCGGCTCGTCGTCGAGCACGTCGAGCCCCGCGCCGGCGATGCGGCGCGCCTTCAAGGCCTCGGTCAGCGCCTTCTGGTCGACCACGGGCCCGCGCGCGGCGTTGATCAGGAACGCCGTCGGCTTCATCAACCCGAGCCGGCGCGCGTCGATGACATGGCGCGTCTTCGCGTCGAGCATCAGGTTGAGCGAGACGACGTCCGAACGGCGCATCAGGTCGTCGAGCTCGACCAGCTCGATGCCGAGCTCGCCCGCGCGCTTGCTGTCCACGAACGGGTCGTGGGCGATCAGCTTGGGCTCGAGCGGCTTGAGGAGGCGCGCGAGCTCGGCGCCGACGTTGCCGAGCCCGACGATGCCCACGGTCTTGCCGGTCAGCGAGGTGCCCTTGTAGCGCGCGAGCTCCGACCAGCGCTTCGGCCCTTCAATGGTGATGTGGTGCTTGTGGATCAGCCACGTCGTCGTCGCGAGGATCAACGTCAGCGCCGCCACCGCCGTGGGTCGGCGCACGGTCTCCGGAGGAATGACCAGCGCCGCGTCGGCTGCGGTGAGGGCATCCGCATCGACGTCGTTGTAGCCGACCCCCGTGCGGAGGATCGCGACGAGCGGTCCGTTCCGGGGCAGGCTCTCGGCCTTGATGGCCGCGACGCCGGGGGTCGTGATCAGGATGTCGGCCTCGGCCAGGTCAAGCGTGCGCATCGGGCTCGCCTCGCCGAGCGCGCGGAACGAGAGCCGGGCGCGCTCGGCCGCGGAGAGCCGGCCGATGCCGGGAACCGACTCGGCCTTGCCGATGTCGTGCCCCAGGGCGACGCGAATGGCGCGCATGGACGAACCTCCCCCTCGCGGCGCCGGTCCGGCGCCATTGGTATACAGCGAGACTCGGGTCAATCGGCGCGGGCGTCAAGGGGGCGCGACAAGCGCGCGTTCGCGCCGAGATTTCTCTTGCGCTCGTCCGGCGCGGGCGGTTTCTTGAGCCGCTCGCGACGATATGAAAGGGCCGGCGGAAGGCACCGCACCGATGACGATGATGCTGCACCAGTGGATCGGCGGCAAGAAAGTCGAGGGGACCGGCGCGAAGACGGGCGACATCTACAACCCGGCGACGGGCGAGGTGTCGGCACGGGTCCGCTACGCTTCGGCCAAGGACGCGCGCCGGGCGATCGAGGCCGCCGCCAAGGCGTTTCCGGCCTGGGCCGCGACCACGCCGATCGTGCGCGCCCGCATCCTGTTCAAGTTCAAGGCCCTGGCCGAGAGCCACTTGGACGAGCTGGCCGAGATCGTCGGGCGCGAACACGGCAAGGTGCTGAGCGACGCCAAGGGCTCGGTCACGCGCGGGCTCGAGGTCGTCGAGTTCGCCTGCGGCATCCCGCACCTCCTGAAGGGCGAGTACACCGAGAACGTCGGCACGAACGTCGACAGCTATTCGATGCGCCAGCCGCTCGGCGTCTGCGCCGGCATCACGCCGTTCAACTTCCCGGCTATGGTGCCGATGTGGATGTTCCCGGTCGCGATTGCGTGCGGCAACACGTTCGTGCTCAAGCCGTCGGAGAAGGACCCGTCGACGAGCCTGCGCATCGCCGAGCTGATGAAGGAAGCCGGACTTCCCGACGGCGTGCTCAATGTGGTGATCGGCGACAAGGAGGCGGTCGATGCCATCCTGACCGACGCGGACGTCCAGGCCGTGAGCTTCGTCGGCTCCACGCCGATCGCCGAGTACGTTTACAAGACCGGCTCGGCACACGGCAAGCGGGTGCAGGCGCTCGGCGGCGCCAAGAACCACATGGTCGTCATGCCCGACGCCGACCTCGAGCAGGCGACCGACGCATTGATGGGCGCGGGCTACGGCTCGGCCGGCGAGCGCTGCATGGCCGTCTCGGTCGCCGTCGCGGTCGGCGACAAGGTCGGCGACGCGCTGTGTGACAGGCTGCGGCCCCGGGTCGAAGGGCTCAAGATCGGGCCCTACAACGACCCCGAGGCCGAGATGGGCGCGCTGGTCACGCGCGAGCACCACGCCAAGGTGTCGGGTTACATCGACGCCGGCGTGGCCGAGGGCGCCGAGCTGGTCGTCGACGGCCGCGGCTTCACGCTGCAGGGCTACGAGAACGGCTACTTCATGGGCGGCTCGCTGTTCGACCGGGTCGAGCCGCGCATGAAGATCTACAAGGAGGAGATCTTCGGCCCGGTGCTCTCGATGGTCCGGGTCAAGGACTACGAGCAGGCGCTGGGCCTGGTGAACGGCCACGAGTTCGGCAACGGCACGGCGATCTTCACCCGCGACGGCGACGCCGCGCGCGACTTCCAGACCCGCGCGCGTATCGGCATGGTCGGCATCAACGTGCCGATTCCGGTGCCGGTGGCCTACCACTCGTTCGGCGGCTGGAAGCGCTCGCTGTTCGGCGATCATCACATGCACGGCCCCGAGGGCGTGCGGTTCTACACGCGCCTCAAGACGGTGACCTCGCGCTGGCCTTCGGGCATCCGCAAGGGCGCCGAGTACGTCATGCCGCTGATGAAATAGGGACGATCGGACCGGAGGGGGACCATGGCACGCAACAAGATCGGCTTGATCGGCGCGGGGCAGATCGGCGGCACGCTCGCGCTGCTGGCGGGCTTGAGGGAGCTCGGCGACGTCGTCGTGTTCGACATCGTCGAGGGCATGCCCGCGGGCAAGGCGCTCGACATCGCCCAGGCCGCGCCGGTCGCCGGCTTCGACGCCCGCTACAGCGGCACCAACACCTACGCCGACCTGAAGGGCGCCGACGTGGTCATCGTCACCGCCGGCATCCCGCGCAAGCCCGGCATGAGCCGCGACGACCTGCTCGCGGTCAACGCCGGGGTCATGAAGGCGGCCGGCGAGGGCATCAAGACCTATTGCCCCAACGCCTTCGTCATCTGCATCACCAACCCGCTTGATGCCATGGTGTGGGCGATCCAGAAATACTCGGGCCTGCCCCACAACAAGGTCGTCGGCATGGCCGGCGTGCTCGACTCGGCGCGCTTCCGCCACTTCCTGGCCGAGGAGTTCAAGGTCTCGGTCGAGGACGTCTTGGCCTTCGTGCTTGGCGGCCACGGCGATACCATGGTCCCGCTCGTGCGCTATTCCTCGATCGGCGGCATCCCGCTGCCCGATCTCGTCAAGATGGGCTGGACCACCCAGGAGCGGCTCGACAAGATTGTCCAGCGCACCCGCGACGGCGGCGCCGAGATCGTCGGGCTGTTGAAGACCGGGTCGGCGTTCTACGCGCCCGCCATGTCGGGCATCGAGATGGCCGAGTCTTATCTCCGGGACAAGCGACGCGTGCTGCCGTGCGCGGCCTATCTCGACGGCCAGTACGGGGTCAAGGGCATCTACGTCGGCGTGCCGGTCGTCATCGGCGCCGGCGGTGTCGAACGCGTCATCGAGATCCCGCTGCTGCCAGACGAGAAGAAGGCGTTCGACCATTCGGTGGCGGCGGTCAGGACGCTCATCGACGCGATGCCCAAGTAACCCCTCAAGTAGCTGATTCCGCGCCGATTACAGAGATTTTACCGGCCCGAAAGGGTTGCGCCGTCATGGTTAAGTGTTAGAGTGCGCTCGGTTTCGCCCGGAACCGGCTGAGTTTCCCGCCAAGCGGTACGCATGAACCTTCACGAGTACCAGGCCAAGGATGTGCTCGCCCGCTTCGGCGTGCCCGTGCCGCGCGGCAAAGTCGCCGCCACGGTCGAGGACGCGCGCAGGGCGGCCGAGGAGTTCGGCGGCACCGTCGCGGTCAAGGCCCAGGTCCACGCCGGCGGGCGCGGCAAGGCGGGCGGCATCAAGGTCGTGCGCACGGTCGCCGAGGCCGAGACGGCGGCGCGCGCCATGCTGGGAACCCGCCTGGTCACTCATCAGACCGGCCCCGAGGGGCGCCCGATCGGGCACGTCTACGTCGAGCAAGTCTCCGATATCGCCCGCGAGCTCTACCTCGCGCTCCTGGTCGACCGGGCGCGCGGCTGGCCCGCGTTCATCGCCTCGACCGAGGGCGGCATGGACATCGAGGCGGTCGCGGCCAAGACGCCGAAGAAGATCCTGACCCTCGCGGTCGATCCGGCGACCGGCTTCCAGCCGTTCCACGGCCGTCGTCTCGCCGTCGCGCTCAAGCTCCAGGGCGACCAGGCGAAGGCCATGGGCAAGTTCGGCGCCGCCCTCTACCGCGCGTTCCACGAATGCGACGCGAGCCTGATCGAGATCAACCCGCTGGTCGTGACCAAGGACGGCCGGCTGGTCGCGCTCGACGCCAAGGTCAACCTCGACGACAACGCCGCGTTCCGCCACGCCGATCTCGCCGCCTTGCGCGACGTGACCCAGGAGGATCCGACCGAGGTCGAGGCGACCGCGGCCGGGCTCAATTTCGTCAAGCTCGACGGGGACATCGGCTGCCTGGTCAACGGCGCCGGGCTCGCCATGGCGACCATGGACATCGTCAAGCTGGCCGGAGGCGCCCCGGCCAATTTCTTGGACGTGGGCGGCGGCGCGACCAAGGACCAGGTGACCAAGGCGTTCCGCATCATCCTGGCCGACCCCAAGGTGCGCGGCATCTTGGTCAACATCTTCGGCGGCATCATGCGCTGCGACGTGATCGCCGACGGCATCGTCGCCGCCGCGCGCGAGCTAGGCCTCGTGGTGCCCCTGGTCGTCCGGCTCGAGGGCACCAATGTCGAGATCGGTAAGCGAATCCTGAGGGATTCGGGGCTCGCCATCACCTCCGCCGACGATCTCGGCGACGCGGCGCGCAAGGTCGTCGCCGCGATCGGGAGGACTTGATGGCGGTTCTCGTCGACCGCGACACCAGGGTCATCTGCCAGGGTTTCACCGGGGCCCAGGGCACCTTCCATTCGGAGCAGGCGCTGGCCTACGGCACCAAGCTGGTCGGCGGCGTGACGCCGGGCAAGGGCGGCACCAGCCACATCGGGCTGCCGGTGTTCGACACCGTGGCCGAGGCCGTGGCGGCGACCAAGGCGGACGCCTCGGTCATCTTCGTGCCGCCGCCGTTCGCGGCCGACGCCATCCTGGAGGCGGTCGACGCGCGGGTGCCGCTCGTCGTCTGCATCACCGAGGGCATTCCGGTCAACGACATGGTGCGCGTCAAGCGCGCGCTCGGCGGCTCGGCGACCCGGCTGATCGGCCCCAACTGCCCGGGGATCATCACGCCCGAGGCGTGCAAGATCGGCATCATGCCGGGTCACATCCACCGGCGCGGCAAGATCGGCATCGTGTCGCGCTCGGGCACGCTGACCTACGAGGGCGTCGGGCAGACCACGGCGGTCGGGCTGGGCCAGACCACCTGCATCGGCATCGGCGGCGACCCGGTCAACGGCACCAACTTCATCGACTGTCTCGAGCTGTTCCTGAAGGACGACGAGACCCAGGGCATCATCTTGATCGGCGAGATCGGCGGCTCGGCCGAGGAGGAAGCGGCGGACTTCCTGCGCCGTCGACGCAGGAAGAAGCCGGTGGTCGGCTTCATCGCCGGCGTCACCGCGCCGCCCGGCCGCCGCATGGGCCACGCCGGCGCGATCATCTCCGGCGGCAAGGGCCGCGCCGGCGACAAGATCGAGGCGCTGAAACGCGCGGGCGTCGCGGTCGCCGACTCCCCGGCCAGCCTCGGCGTCACCATGTTGAAGGTGTTGGAGGGCAAGGCCTAGGGGCCGCCCCAAGAAGAAGGAGCGGCGCATGCGCCGCCTAGATCAAGAATGACGATGCTCGACGACGCAGCCATTCTGCTGGGCGCGAATTCCAGCTACCTGCAGGATCTCTACGCGCGATTCCTGCGCGATTCCCAATCGGTGGACGAAAGCTGGCGGGCGTTCTTCGCCGACCTCGGCGACGATGAGCGCGCGCTGCTGGCCGAGCGCGAAGGAGCCTCGTGGGCGCCGCGTCCGACCAACGGCGAGGTCGTCGTGGCGACCGAGGCCCGCCCGACGACCAAGCGCGCCAAGGCGCCGGAGCAGCACATCGATGCCCATGCGATCGCCCGCGACAGCATCCGGATCCTGATGCTGATCCGCGCCTATCGCGTGCGCGGCCATCTTCTCGCGAGCCTCGACCCCTTGGGGCTCGAGGGCGAGAAACACCACCCCGAGCTCGACCCGGCGACGTACGGCTTCACCGAGTCGGACCTCGACCGCGAGTTCTTCGTCGATGGCGTGCTCGGCCTGCAGAGCGCGACGCTCCGCAAGGTGCTCGAGATCGTCAAGAAGACCTACTGCCGCAGCGTCGGCATCGAGTTCATGCACATCCAGGACCCCGAGGAGAAATCGTGGATCCAGTTGCGCGTCGAGAAGTCGCGCAACCGGGCGCCGCTCAGCGACGAGGACAAGAAGGCGATCCTGCGCGACCTCTACGAGGCCGAGGGGTTCGAGCGCTTCCTCAACATCAAGTACCCGGGCACCAAGCGATTCGGGCTCGAGGGCGCGGAGAGCCTGATTCCGCTCCTGGAGACGGTCATCGCCCACGCCTCGAAGCTCGGCGTCGAGGACATCGTGCTCGGCATGCCCCATCGCGGCCGGCTCAACGTGCTGACCTCGATCATGGGCAAGTCCTACACCAAGATGTTCTCGGAGTTTCAGGGCGAGTCGGCGAACCCGGACGAGGTCCAAGGCTCGGGTGACGTCAAGTACCACCTGGGCGCCTCCTCGGACCGAGCCATGCCCGACGGCCGCAAGATGCACCTCAGCCTGACCGCCAACCCCTCGCACCTCGAGGCGGTCAACCCGGTGGTGCTCGGCAAGGTGCGTGCCAAGCAGGCCCAGATCGACGACAAGAAGCGGTCCCGGGTCATGGGGCTCCTGATGCACGGCGACGCGGCCTTCGCCGGCCAGGGCCTGGTCGCAGAGACGCTCGGGCTCTCCGAGCTCAAGGGCTACCGCACCGGGGGCACGATCCACGTCATCGTCAACAACCAGATCGGCTTCACCACGAGCCCGAAGAACTCGCGCTCCTCGCCCTATCCCTCGGACGTGGCCAAGATGGTGCAGGCGCCGATCCTGCACGTGAACGGCGACGACCCCGAGGCCGTGGTCCACTGCGCCCAGGTCGCGGTCGAGTTCCGCCAGCGCTTCGGCCGCGACGTGGTCCTCGACATGTTCTGCTACCGGCGCCACGGCCACAACGAGGCGGACGAGCCCGCGTTCACCCAGCCCTTGATGTACCGGCGCATCGTCCAGCATCCGTCGACGCGCCAGCTCTACACCGAGGCGCTGATCGCCAGCGGCGTGCTGACGCCGAAGGACGCCGATCGGCTGATCTCCGAGTTCAACGCCAAGCTCGAGGAGCACCTGGAGGCCGCGAAGGGCTACAAGCCCAACAAGGCCGACTGGCTCGAGGGGCGCTGGGCCGGCTTCGAGCCGTCGGACGAGGTCGGGCCGCGACGGGGCGAAACCGCGGTCAGTCTCGAGCTGCTGCGCGAGGTGGGTGGCACGATCGCGCGCGCGCCGAAGTCGATCGAGGTCAACCGCAAGATCGTGCGCCAGCTCGAAGCCAAGCGTCAGGCGATCGAGTCGGGCGAGGGCATCGACTGGGCGACCGCCGAGGCGTTCGCGTTCGGCACGCTGCTCGTCGAGGGCACCAACGTCAGGCTGTCGGGCCAGGATTGCTGCCGGGGCACGTTCAGCCAGCGCCACGCCGTGCTGGTCGATCAGAAGGACGAGCGGCGCTACACGCCGGTCAATCACATCCACAAGGACCAGGCGAAGCTCGAGGTCATCGACAGCATGCTGAGCGAGGCGGCGGTGCTCGGCTTCGAGTACGGTTACACCCTCTCCGATCCCGAGACCCTGGTGCTGTGGGAGGCGCAGTTCGGCGATTTCGTCAACGGCGCCCAGGTCATCATCGACCAGTTCATCGCCGCCGGCGAAAGCAAGTGGCTGCGCATGTGCGGCCTGGTCTTGCTGCTGCCGCACGGCTTCGAGGGCCAGGGACCGGAGCATTCCTCCGCCAAGGTCGAACGTTTCCTCCAGCTCGCGGCCGAGGACAACATCCAGGTCGCCAACTGCACGACGCCGGCGAACTACTTCCACGTTCTGCGGCGCCAGATGCGGCGCACCTTCCGCAAGCCGCTGATCGTGATGACGCCGAAGTCGCTCTTGCGTCACAAGCGCTGCGTCTCCAGGCTCGCCGACATGGGCACCGGGACCTCGTTCCATCGCGTGCTCTACGAGGACGGCGCCGCCGAGCCGGCCAAGGGCGTGCGCCGCGTGGTGCTGTGCTCGGGCAAGGTGTTCTACGACCTCGAGGAGACGCGCGACGCCGCCGCGGCCCGGGACGTGGCGATCCTGAGGCTCGAGCAGCTCGCGCCGTTCCCGGCCGAGCCGCTCGGCGAGGAGCTCGCCAAGTATCCCGGCGCCGACGTCGTCTGGTGTCAAGAGGAACCCAGGAACATGGGGGCCTGGAGCTTCGTCGAGCCGCACATCGAGGAGACGCTCGATCGGCTCCACCACGAATGCAAGCGGCCGCGCTTCATTGGGCGACCGGCCGCCGCGTCGGTGGCGACCGGCTATCACAGGGTCCACGTCCAGGAACAGCAGGCACTGGTCAAGGAAGCCCTCGCCGCCTGAGCATTGGGCTGGCGAGGCGAGATTCGAGGTCAACGATGAGCGTCGAGATCAAGGTTCCGCCGTTGGGCGAATCGGTCACCGAGGCCACGGTCGCCAAGTGGTTCAAGGCGGCCGGCGACGCGGTCAACCTGGACGAGCCGTTGTGCGAGCTCGAGACCGACAAGGTGACCATGGAGGTGTTCGCCCCGGCCGCCGGTCGGCTCGGCGAGATCCGGGTTCCCGAGGGCGGCGACGTGGCGATCGGCGCCGTGCTCGGCCTGATCGAGCCGGGTGCCGGCGCGGCGGCCACCGAGGCCAAGCCGGCCCCGGCGGCGCCCAAGGGCAACGGCAAGCCGGCACCCAAGGCCATCGACGCGCCGCTCGCGCCCTCGGTGCGCAAGATCGTCGCGGAACAAGGGCTCGACCCCGCGGCGATCGCGGGCACGGGCAAGGCGGGTCGCCTGACCAAGGGCGACGCCCTCGAGGCCGCCGCGGCCAAGGCGAAACCGGCACCGACGCCGGCAAAGCCCGCCCCCGTGCTCGAGGCCAAGCCGGCCGGGCCGCGCCCGGAGGGCGTGCGCGAGCAGCGCGTCAAGATGACGCGGCTGCGCCGGCGCATCGCCGAGCGGCTCAAGGAAGCCCAGTCGACCGCGGCGATCCTGACCACGTTCAACGAGATCGACATGTCGGCCATGCTGGCGGCGCGCGCCCGCCACCGCGAGGCGTTCGAGAAGAAGCACGGCGTGCGGCTCGGCTTCATGTCGTTCTTCGTCAAGGCGGCGATCGTCGCGCTCAAGGAGATCCCGGCGGTCAACGCCGAGATCGAGGGCGAGGACATCGTCTACAAGAACTACTACAACGTCGGCGTCGCGGTCAGCGCGCCCCAGGGGCTTGTCGTCCCGGTGCTGCGCGACGCCGACCGCATGGGCTTCGCCGACATCGAGAAGGCGATCGCCGCGTTCGGCGCCAAGGCGCGCGACGGCCAGCTCTCGACCGATGACCTGACCGGGGGCACGTTCACGATCTCGAACGGCGGCGTGTTCGGCTCGCTGCTCTCGACCCCGATCCTCAACCCGCCGCAGAGCGGGATTCTCGGCATGCACAAGATCCAGGAACGCCCCATGGTCGTCGACAAGCAGGTCGTCGCGCGGCCGATGATGTACGTCGCGCTGAGCTACGACCACCGCATCATCGACGGGCGCGAGGCCGTGACGTTCCTGGTCCGCGTCAAGGAATGCGTCGAGGACCCGCAGCGCATCATGCTCGGCCTCTGAGGAGAGGGCGCGGGGCGCGAAGGATGGTGAAGCCTCATGCTTCGAGACGCGGTCCTCACGGACCGCTCCCCGGCATGAGGTCGTTGGCGTTCCGGATAGCCTCATCCTGAGGAGGCCGCGCGGCGGCCGTCTCGAAGGAGAGGCGGGCCCGCGATCAGAGCCGTAGCATCGGATTGGATCGCCGGAGGGGGGCGCGCCCATGGCCGAGGACAGCTTCGACGTCGTCGTGATCGGCGGCGGACCCGGCGGATACGTCGCGGCGATCCGCGCCGCCCAGCTCGGCCTCAAGGCCGCCTGCGTCGACAAGCGCGCCGCGCTCGGCGGCACCTGCCTCAACGTCGGCTGCATCCCGTCCAAGGCGCTGCTGCACTCCTCCGAGCTCTACGCCCACGCCCGCCACGAGCTGGCCGATCACGGCGTCGGCGTCGCCGACGTGACGCTCGATCTCGCTCGCCTGATGAAGCGCAAGGACAAGGTGGTCACCGACCTGACCAAGGGCATCGCGGCGCTGTTCAAGAAGAACAAGGTCGCTCACGTCGCCGGCACCGCGCGCGTCGTCGGCAAGCGCGAGGTGACCGTGCGCGGACCCGATGGCGCCTCGCGCGTCCTCTCGGCCAAGGCCATCGTCATCGCCACGGGCTCCGAGCCGACGCCGCTCAAGGGTGTCGCGATCGACGAGAAGCGAATCGTCTCCTCGACCGGCGCGCTCGCCTTCGAGACGGTGCCCAAGCACCTGGTCGTGATCGGCGCGGGCTACATCGGGCTCGAGCTCGGCTCGGTCTGGCGCCGGCTCGGCGCCGAGGTCACCGTCGTCGAGTTTCTCGACCGCATCGTGCCGACCATGGACGGCGAGGTCGCCAAGGCCATGAAGCGCGTGCTCGAGCGCCAGGGCCTCGTCTTCAAGCTGGGCCATAAGGTGACCGCGGCCAAGCTCGGCAAGAAGGGCGTCGGCTTGACGGTCGAGCCCGCCCAGGGCGGCGATCCGGCGACCATCGAGGCCGACGCCGTGCTGGTCGCCATCGGTCGGCGCGCGCTGACCGAGGGGCTCGGGCTCGACGACGCGGGCGTCGCGCTCGACAACGCGGGCCGGGTCATGATCGACGACCACTTCCGCACCAACGTCGACACCGTCTACGCCATCGGCGACGTGGTGCGCGGGCCGATGCTCGCCCACAAGGCCGAGGACGAGGGCATCGCGGTCGCCGAGATCCTGGCCGGCCAGGCCGGCCACGTGAACTACGACGTCATCCCGGGCGTGGTCTACACCCAGCCCGAGGTCGCGACCGTGGGCAGGACCGAGGAGGAGCTCAAGGCCGCCGGTATCGACTACCGCGCCGGTCGGTTCCACTTCCTCGCCAACAGCCGCGGGCGCACCTATGGTCAGACCGATGGCTTCGTCAAGGTGCTGGCCGACGCCGCGACCGACCGCGTGCTCGGCGTCCACATGATCGGGCCTTCGGCCGGCGAGCTGATCGCCGAGGCGGCCGTCGCCATGGAGTTCGGCGCCGCGGCCGAGGACATCGCGCGCACCTGCCACGCCCATCCGACCTTCAGCGAGGCGGTCAAGGAAGCCGCGCTAGCCGTGGCGGGGCGGGCGATCCATAGCTGAGGCCGGCGCGCCACAGAAACAACTCATGTGACGCGCGGACGCGCTTTCCCTTGTATCTGGAGATTGGCGCCGCGGTGTGCTGGAAGTGGTGCCGCGAGGGGG
>JBBDQV010000005.1:0-13268 GCA_040905845.1 Alphaproteobacteria bacterium
GTGGTGAGGCGTGGGGGCGGTTGCCCCCCGCCCCCACGCGAAGCGCCGTCTCGAACCGCGAACGGTTGCGGCCGTGTCTAATGTCCGGTGACGACGAATCGGCTTGATCGATCACTCGACCGTGACGCTCTTCGCCAGGTTGCGCGGCTGGTCGACGTCGGTGCCCTTGAGCACCGCCGTGTGGTACGCGAGGAGCTGGACCGGGATGGCGTAAAGGATCGGCGCGACGAACGGATCGATGTCGGGCAGCTCGAAGGTCGTCATGGCCAGGCTGCCGAGCGTCAGGATGCCGCGCGCGTCGCCGAGGAAGATGACCCGGCCGCGCCGCGTCACGACCTCGTGGAGGTTCGACGCCGTCTTCTCGAACAGCTCGTCGGTCGGCGCGATGACGATGACCGGAACGGTCTCGTCGATCAGCGCGATGGGCCCGTGCTTCATCTCGCCGGCGGCGTAGCCCTCGGCGTGGATGTAGGAGATCTCCTTGAGCTTGAGCGCGCCTTCGAGGGCGATCGGGAAGCTCGAGCCCCGGCCGAGGTAGAGCACGTCGCGCGCGCCCACGAGCGCATCGCGGGCGATCGCCTCGAGCCGGGCGTTGTGGCGCAGCACGTCGAGCGCGCGGCTCGGCACCTCAACCAGCGCGTCGATCAACCGGCGCTCCTCGGCGCGGGACATAGCGCCGCGCGCGGCGCCGGTGGCGATGGCGAGGCACGCGAGCGTGACGAGCTGGGTCGTGAACGCTTTGGTCGAGGCGACGCCGACCTCGGGCCCGGCGCGGGTCAGGAGGTGGGCGTGCGCCTCGCGCGCGATCGTGCTCTCGGGCACGTTGACCAGCGCGACCGTGTGCTGGCCCTGCTCCTTGGCGTAGCGCAGCGCCGCGAGGGTATCGGCGGTCTCGCCCGACTGCGAGATGAACACGGCGATGCCGCCCTTGGGCAACGGCGGCCTGCGGTAGCGGAACTCCGAGGCGACGTCGACGTCGCAGGCGAGCCCCGCGTGCCGCTCGAACCAGACCTTGGCGACGAGCCCAGCGTAGTACGACGTGCCGCACGCGACGATGGTCATGCGCGGCGCCTTCGCCAGGTCGTAGCCGAGCGTCGGGAACGTCGCGCGCCGCTCGACCGAATCGATGAAGGCGTGCAGCGTCTCGCCGATCACCTCGGGCTGCTCGTGGATCTCGCGCTCCATGAAATGGCGGTAGTTGCCCTTGCCGACCGCCGCGCCGGACAGCACGGAGTGCTGCACGGGACGTTCGACGGGCCGCGAGCGCTCGTCGTAGATCTCGGCGCCGTCGTGGGTCAGCACGGCCCAGTCGCCGTCCTCCAGGTACGTCACCTTGCGCGTGAACGGGCCGAGCGCGATCGCGTCCGACCCCAGGTACATGGCGCCCTCGCCCCAGCCGATCGCGAGCGGGCTGCCGCGCCTGGCGCCGATGATCAGCCGTTCCTCGCCGGCGATCATGATGCCGAGGGCGAACGCTCCTTCGAGCCGAGAAAGCGCCTTCGCGGTCGCCTGGCGCGGCGCGAGCCCTTCGCCGAGGTAGTGGTCGATCAGGTGGGCGACGACCTCGCTGTCGGTGTCGCTCTCGAACCGTCGCCCCGCCTGGGCGAGCTCGTCCCTCAGGGTCCTGAAGTTCTCGATGATGCCGTTGTGCACCACGACGACGCGCCCCGCGGCGTGGGGGTGCGCGTTCCGCTCGGTCGGCGCGCCGTGGGTCGCCCAGCGCGTGTGCCCGATGCCGACCGTGCCGCCGATCGGCTCCTTCGCGACGCGGGATTCGAGATTGGCGATCTTGCCCTCCGCCCGGCGGCGCTCGATGTGGCCGTTGACCAGCGTCGCGACGCCGGCGGAATCGTAGCCCCGGTACTCGAGCCGCTTCAGCCCGTCGATCAGGACGGGCGCCGCGGGCGAGGCGCCGATGACGCCGATGATGCCGCACATGGCGAGCTCCCTATGCCGAGGCCTTCGCCGGGCCCTTGCCGTGCTTGCGTTTCGCGCGCTTGGCGCGGAAGCGCGCCGCGCCGCCGGGCCGCTCGTCCTGCGGCGCGCGGGTCAGCGCCAGCGAATCGGGCGCCACGTCGCGGGTGATGACGCTGCCGGCGCCGATAATGGCGCGGTCGCCGACCGCGACGGGCGCGACGAGCACCGAGTTCGAGCCGATCGAGACGTCCGCGCCGATCGTCGTCCTCGCCTTGATGGCGACGCCGTCGTAGTTGGCGGTGATCGTGCCGGCGCCGATGTTGGCGCGCGCACCCACCTCGGCGTCGCCGACGTAGGCGAGATGATTGGCCTTGGCGGCCTCGCCGAACACGGCGTTCTTGACCTCGACGAAGTTGCCGATGCGCGCGCCGGCGCCGATCCGGGTGCCCGGCCGCAGTCGGGCGAACGGGCCGACGACCGCGCCGGGGCCGATCTCGGCCCCTTCCAGGTGGCTGAAGGCACGAACGCGGGCGCCGGCGGCAACGTGCACGCCGGGCCCGAACACGACGTTGGGCTCGACGATGACGTCGGCGTCGAGCACCGTGTCGTGGCTGAAAAAGACGGTGTCGGGATCGATCAGCGTGGCGCCGCCGTCCATCGCCCTGGCGCGCAGCCCGCGCTGGACGATCGCCTCGACGCGCGCGAGCTCGGCGCGGCTATCGACGCCCTGCAGCTCGTAGGACGCCTCGGCCTCGACCGCGACGCAGGCGAGCCCGCGCGCGCGCGCGATGGCGACGCAGTCGGTCAGGTAAAACTCGTGCTTCGCGTTGTCGTTGCCGATCGCGCCGAGCAGGTCGAACGCCACGCGCCCGTCGAGCGCCATGACCCCGGCGTTGCACAGCTCGATGGCCCGCTCGCTCGGGCTCGCGTCGCGGAACTCGACGATGCGTTCGAGGACACCGTCCGGCCCGAGCACGAGCCGGCCGTACATGTTCGGGCCGCTGACGCGCATGCCGAGCACCGCGACCGCGGCATCGGCGGCGCGCCGGGCCTCGACGAGCCGCCGCATGGTGTCGGCGCCGGTCAGCGGATCGCCGGCGAAGAGAACCAGCAGATCGCCCGTGAACCCCTTGAACGCGCCCCTAGCCGCGAGCACCGCGTGGCCGGTGCCGAGCGGCGGATCCTGAACGGCGACCGGCGTCGGCGCCACGGCGTCGGCGACCTCGGCCATGCCCGGCCCGATCACGACGGCGACCCGGGCGGGCCCGAGGCTCCGCACCGTTTCCAGGAGGTGCTGGATCATCGGCCGTCCGGCGATGGCGTGCATCACCTTGGGTCGCGACGACTTCATCCGCGTGCCCTTGCCGGCCGCGAGGATGACGGCGCCGAAGGTTCCGGCTGTCATGCTGGGGTCGACTCTCCGAACCGCCCGAAGGCTGTTGGCGTGGGTCGAAAATGCCACAAATCGGTTACCGATTCAAAACGCACGTTCGTTCCATGACGGAACACCCCGGTCAATGCCGGGACGCCCGGCGCCTTGTCAAGCAAGGGGCGGACCACTCCGGGTCCGCCATTGTGCGCGAGGGTCTTGAAAAATCGTGGCGATCCTGCGACTGGATCGGGTCATGGCGGGACCTGGATCGGCGCTCGACGGGCGCATCGCGGTGGTCACCGGCGCCGGCTCGGGCATCGGCCGGGCCATCGCCCGGCGTCTGGCGGCGGAGGGCGCCGCCGTGGCCGTGCTCGACGTCGACCGCGCCGCCGCCGAGCGGGTCGCCGCCGCGATCGGTCAACGGGCGCTGGCCATCGGCGCCGACGTGCGCGATCGAGGCGCGATCGCGGGCGCGATCGGAGCCGTCCGCGCGACGTTAGGGCCCGTGACCATCCTGGTCAACAACGCCGGGGTCGCCGGCGGCAATGCCCCGCTCGAGGCGATCGACGACGCGGCCTACGAGCGCATGTTCGGTGTCCACGTCAAGGGCGCGCTGAACGCGCTCCAGGCGGTCGTCGCCGACATGAAGGCGGCGCGCTGGGGCCGCGTGGTCAACATCGCCTCGAACCGCGGCCAGGTCGGGTTCGAGCGTTCGTGCCACTACAGCGCGGCAAAGTCCGCGCTGATCGCGCTCGCCAAGGCCTGGGCGCGCGAGCTCGCGCCGTGGAACGTGCGCGTCAACGCAGTCGCGCCCGGCGTCGTGCGCACCGCCATGACGCTCGCCTACGGCGAGGACGCGGTCGCCGCCGAGGCCGAGCTGAACCTCCTCAAGCGCTGGGCCGAGCCCGAGGAGATCGCCGCGACGGTGGCGTTCCTGATCGGCCCCGAGGGCGACTTCTACACCGGCCAACTGCTGTGCCCGAACGGCGGCGACCCGATCGTGGGGATATGACGACGCTCGATTGACACGCCGCGCCAACCCGGAAACCATCCGCTCGCGGGTTGGGAGACGGCGGCCATGAGCGGCGATGACCACGACCATCACCACCGCGCCGGTTGGAGCGACGTCGAGCTCCGGGTGCGCGCGCTCGAGTCGATCCTGGTCGAGAAGGGTCTGGTCGATCCGGCGGCGCTGGATGCCATCGTCGAGACCTACGAGACGAAAATCGGGCCGCGCAACGGCGCGCGCGTCATCGCGCGCGCGTGGGTCGATCCGGCGTACAAGGCGCGGCTGCTGTCCGACGCGACCGCGGCGATCCGCGAGCAGGGCTACGGCGGCAGCCAGGGCGAGCAGATGATCGTGCTCGAGAACACGGGCGCGGTGCACAACGTCGTCGTGTGCACGCTCTGCTCGTGCTACCCGTGGCCCGTCCTGGGGCTGCCGCCGGTCTGGTACAAGAGCGCGCCCTACCGCAGCCGCGTCGTCATGGACCCACGCGGCGTGCTGCGCGAGCTCGGGCTCGAGCTTGCCGAGTCGACGGAGGTCCGCGTGTGGGACTCCAACGCCGAGCTGCGCTACCTGGTGCTGCCGCGCCGTCCCACGGGGACCGAGGGGCTGTCCGAGGATCGGCTCGCCGCCCTGGTCACGCGCGACGGCATGATCGGCGTCGCGGCGGTGTAGCGCCATGAACACCATCCACGACATGGGTGGGATGCACGGCTTCGGGCCGGTCGAGCGCGAGGCGAACGAGCCCGTCTTTCACGCCGACTGGGAGCGCCGCGTGTTCGCGCTGACCACGGCCGTGTCCTTCGCCGTGCCGTTCACCGACGACAACCTGCGCTCGGCGATCGAGAGCATCCCGCCCGCGCGCTATCTGGCGTCCACCTACTACGAACTGTGGCTCGAGGCCCTGACCAAGATCCTGATCGGGCGCCGCGTCGTGTCGGAGCGGGAGCTCGCGTCGGGGCGCGCCGAGCCCTTGTCGAAGGACATCGAGGTCCTGGGCCCTGTCACGCCGGCCGACGCGCTGGCGGCGCTCGACGCCGGCTTCCCGGCCCGGCGCGCCTCGGGCAAGCCCGCGCGCTTCAGGCTCGGCGACGCCGTGCGCGCGCGCAACCTCAACCCCGCGACGCACACGCGCCTGCCGCGCTACGCGCGGGGCAGGCTCGGGCATATCGTCGCCGATCACGGCGTGATGAGCTTCAACGATGCGAACGGCCGCGGCGACGGCGAGCAGCCGCAGCACGTCTACGCTGTCCGCTTCACCATGCGCGAGCTGTGGGGCCCCGAGGCCTCGGCGCGCGATCATCTCACTCTCGACCTGTGGGATGACCATCTCGACCCCGCTTGACGAGCCGGCGCGCGGGTAGCGGCAGCCCCAATGGGTACCGTCGAGCAGCACATCCGCCGCCTCGGCATCGAGCTGCCGACCCCGAGCACGCCGGGCGCCGACTATGTCCAGTTCGTCAGGGTCGGGACGCTCGTTTACCTCACCGGCCAGCTCGCCCAGTGGAACGGCGAGCGCCGGTTCATCGGCAAGCTGGGGCGCGAGTTCGGCATCCAGGAGGGCCGCCAAGCCGCGCGGCTGTGCGCGCTCAACCTCGTCGCGCACCTGAGCGTCGCCCTCGACGGCGACCTCGATCGCGTCGTGCAGTTCGTTCGGGTCACCGGTCTGGTCAACGCGACGCCCGACTTCCACGGCGCCTCTCAGGTCATCAACGGGGCCTCGGAGCTGTTCCTCGACCTGTTCGGCGCCGCCGGCCGCCACACGCGCCTGGCCTACGGCGTCGCGGGCCTGCCCTACGGCGTCGCCGTCGAGGTCGATGCCATCGTCGAGGCGCGCTGACGCGGATTTCGTTGAGTTTGAACCACCCACCCTCACCCTGCCCTCTCCCGCCAAGGGCGGGAGAGGGTTGCTTAAGGGTTGGCGCGACCGAAGGGCGCGCCTACCCGGAGCTGGGTGAAGGTTGGCGCGGGCGCATGGCGCGGGCGAGCAGCCAGGCGAGGGCGCCGAGAACGCCGAGGTTGGCGACCGCGATGCCGACGTACGCCTTCCAGCCGAGCAGGATCCAGCCATCGTGCTTGTCGACGATCAGGTCCCACAGATAGACGCCGTTCAGCACCAAGAGAGCATCGAACACCAGCACCGCCGCGATGATCGGGGCCACTGGCCGCCGGTTCTCCGTCATGGCGTTCTCCTGACGACTCCTACTCGGCGACGGCGACGCAGAACTGCGAGCGTTCGCCGAGCACGTTGCACACCGACTGGGCGTCCACGGCCGAGCCGTACGGCCCGGCGTGGACCCGGTAGAGCGCCTGGCCATCGCCGAGCTCGACGCGGACGATGGACGGATGCGCCGAGCCTAGCACATCCTTGTTGCGCCGCCTCAGCTCGGCCCACGCCGCGAGCGCGTTGGTCTGGCTTTCGAACGAGGCGAGCCAAACCTTGAACTGCGGGGCCGCGGCGGTCGGCGAACTCGAACCGAGCGTCGTCAAGGCGACGCGGGTGGCCGCCGGAGCGACTTCGGCGGGCTGGCTCGGCGCCAACGTGGTCGCCATGTCGGGCGCGCCATGATCGGGCTCGTGGCGTGACTGGTCCGTGGCGGAACCCGCCACGGCTTGGCTCCGCTCCTCGGCATGGGCGGCCGGCGCGGGCGCCGCCTCGGTCGCCGATTCGTCGCCGGCCTCGATCGCCGGCTCCTCGGGCGTCTGGGTCGGCTGGTCCGTTGCCGAATGGGAGTCCGCCGCCGTGGGTTCCGCTTCGTGGCCGTCGGTCGGTTCGGCGTGATTCTCGGCGGCCGGCGCGGCGGTGTCGAGGCGCAGGACCACCGCCTGACCCTTTGCGACCAGGGCCTCGAGCGGGTCGGGAATGTCCGCCGGGGGATCGGCGCCGGTATCGGCTGTCGCGCCGGTTTGATCGCCGGCCACGGCGGGCTCGGCCTCGCCGTGCGCCGCTTCGGCAGACGCGGCGTTCTCGGCGCCCGCCGTTACCGGCACCTCGTGGCTCTCCGGCACGGCAGGAACGATATCGTCCCCGCTCATCGTCGGCTCGGGTGGCAAGTTTGACGCGGACTCGGCGGCCGGCGCCGAGGCCAGGCCGGCGTCGGCGGCGGCGGCGGCCTCGCGCTCGCGGTCCTTCCTGACCTCGAAAAGTCCGACCCGGGCCTCGCCGATGCCGGCGTTGGCCGCCTTGGTGTACCAGGCCTCGGCCCGTGCCAGATCGCGGGCGACGCCCTCGCCCTTGCGATAGGCCTCGCCGAGCCTCATCTGCGCGGCCGGGCTGCCCTGCTCGGCGGCCTTGGTCCACCACAGGACGGCCGTTGACGGGTCGACCGGCACGCCGTGGCCGGGCGCGAACATGGTGCCGAGCTTGGCCTGGGCGCGGGCGCTGCCCTGCTCGGCCGCGCGCTGATACCACGTGGCCGCGGCTTCCGCATCGGCCGCGACGCCGCGGCCCAGATCGTACATCTCGCCCAGGCCGAACTGGGCCTCGGCGTCGCCCTGCTCGGCCAGCGGGCGCCACTCCTTGATCGCCGTCGCGTAGTCGCCCGAGGCGTAGGCCCCGAGTCCGGCGTCGAAATCGGCATGCGCGGCGGTCGCGGCCAGGGCCGCGGCGATGGTGACGACGAGGAGGATTCGCTTCACGGCCTATCTGTGTTGCACTTTGGTTGACGAACCTCTAACAAGCCCGCGATGGCGGATGCCTCGCCCCCTTCCATGATCTTGGAATTGCGCCGGTTGGCGAGCCGGGCCGGAATGATCATCCTGCAGCATTACGGGTCGGCCGTGGCGCGCCGCAAGGACGATTCGAGCCCCGTCACCATCGCCGACGAAGAAGCCGAGCGCGCCATCATCGAGGACCTGACCGCGCTCGACCCGGGCATCCCGATCGTCGCGGAGGAAACCGTCGCGCGCGGCGCCGGTCCGGTCATCGTCGGCCGGCGCTTCTGGCTGGTCGACCCGCTCGACGGCACCAAGGAGTTCCTGAGCCGCAACGGCGAGTTCACCGTCAACGTCGCGCTGATCGAGGACGGGCTTCCGACACTCGGCATCGTGCTCGCCCCCGCGCTCCGCGTCGCCTATTTCTCCGACGGCGGCCGCGCCTGGCGCGCCGAGGGCGACGGACCGGCGCACCCCATCCGCGCGCGAGCGGCGCCGGCGACCGGGCGCGTCGCCGCGGTCAGCCGCTCCCACCTCGACGCCGCGACCGAGCAGTTCCTCGCGCGGCACGGCATCCGCGAGTCGCGCCCCGCCGGCAGCGCGCTCAAGTTCGGTCTGCTCGCCGCCGGCGAGGCCGACGTCTACCCGCGCTTCGGCCGGACCATGGAATGGGACACGGCGGCCGGGCACGCGGTGCTGCGCGCCGCCGGCGGCAGCGTGCGCGACCTCGACGGCCGAGAGCTCCGCTATGGCAAGCCCGGATTCGCCAACCCCTCGTTCATCGCTCGCGGCCGCGACGCCTGAGGCGGTGCGCCGCACGGCCGCGCTGATCCGCGCCGGCCGGCTCGTGGCCTTTCCGACCGAGACGGTCTACGGCCTCGGCGCCGACGCGACCAACGATCGCGCCGTTGCCGCGATCTTCGCGGCCAAGGACCGCCCGCGCATCAACCCGGTGATCGTCCACGTCCTCGATGCCGCCGAGGCCGCGCGCCACGCCCGACTCGACGGCGCCTCGCTGGCGCTCGCCGAGCGGTTCTGGCCCGGGCCCTTGACCCTGGTGCTGCCCCGGCGCGAGCCGTGCGCGCTGTCGCTCCTGGTCAGCGCCGGGCTGGCCACGGTCGGCTTGCGCGCGCCGGCGCACCCAGTGGCGCGCGCGCTGATCGCCGAGGCCGGTGTCCCCGTGGCGGCGCCGAGCGCCAACCCGTCGGGCCGGCTCAGCCCGACCCGCGCGGTCCACGTGGCCGAGGCGCTCGGCGATCGCGTCGACCTGGTGCTCGACGGCGGGCCGACGCCGCTCGGGCTCGAATCGACCGTTATCGACGCGATCGCCCAGCCGCCCGTCCTGTTGCGCCCCGGCGCGCTCGACCGGGCGGCGATCGAGGCCATGATCGGCCCGCTCGCCGCCCCGCCGGAGGATGAATCCCCGCGTTCGCCGGGCCTGCTGGCGCGCCACTACGCGCCGCGCACGCCGCTTCGCCTCGATGCGCGCGAAGCGCGGAGCGGAGAGGCCATGCTGGCGTTCGGGCCGGTCCCGGCCCCCAACGCCGCGATCGTGCGCAACCTCAGCCCGACGGGCGACCTGATCGAGGCGGCGGCTAACCTGTTCGCCATGCTCCACGAGCTCGACCAATCGGGCGCCAGCGCCATCGCGGTCGCGCCGATCCCCGAGACCGGGCTTGGCGAGGCGATCAACGACCGCCTGCGCCGCGCCGCGCGCGGCTGAGCGGGTCTTGTGGCGCGTCGCGGATCGCGCCATCCTGCCGTGGTGAACGACGTTCGCGACACGGGGACATTGCCCGCCGGCTTCGCCGACGCGGCGCGCCGGATCGTCGGCCCCGCCGGGCTGATCGACGACCCGGCGCTGATGGCGAGCTACGCCGAGGACCGGCGCAAGCGTTATCCGGGGCGCGCCGGGGTGGTCGTGCGCCCCGCCTCGACCGAGGAGGTCGCGCGGATCGTCGCGCTCGCCGCCGAAGCGCGCGTGCCGATCGTGCCTCAGGGCGGCAACACCGGGCTGGTCGGCGGCTCGACGCCGGACGAGACCGGGACCGAGATCGTGCTGAGCCTTGCGCGCATGAACCGGGTGGTCGCGGTCGATCCGATCGACAACACCATGATCGTCGAGGCCGGCTGCGTGCTGGCCGAGGTCCAGCGCGCCGCGCGCGACGCCGACCGCCTGTTCCCGCTCAGCCTCGCCGCCGAGGGTAGCTGCACGATCGGCGGCAACCTCGCGACCAACGCCGGCGGCACCCAAGTCCTGCGCTACGGCAACGCGCGCGACCTCGTGCTCGGGCTCGAGGTCGTGCTGGCCGACGGGCGCGTGCTAGACCTGATGCGCGCGCTGCGCAAGGACAACACGGGGTATGACCTGAAGCAGGTGTTCCTGGGCAGCGAAGGGACGCTCGGGATCATCACTCGGGCCGTGCTCGAGCTGGTGCCTCGCCCGCGCGAGACCGTGACGGCCTGGATCGGGCTCGATGGTCCCCCGGGCGCGGTCGCGCTGCTCGCCGCGCTCCAGGACGCGACCGGTGGCCAGGTCACCACGTTCGAGTATATCCCGCGTTCGTGCCTCGAGCAGCTCCTGGCCCTGATCGAGGGCCATCGCGACCCGATGGCCGGGCCGCACCCGGCCTACGTCCTGCTCGAGGCGACCGCCGGGCGCGGCCACGGCTTGCGCGCGACGATCGAGGCGGCGCTCGGCGAGGCCATGGAGCAGGGCCTTGTGCGTGACGCGGTGATCGCCGAGAGCACGGGCCAGGCGGCGGCGCTGTGGCGCATTCGCGAGGAGCTGCCGGAGGCCGAGCGGCGCGCGGGCGCCGCGGTCAAGCACGACGTGAGCGTGCCCGTGTCGCGCATTCCCGCCTTCTTCGAGCGGGCCGAGGCGGCCGTCGGCAAGGCGTTCCCCGGCGCCCGGATCTCGGCCTTCGGCCACATCGGCGATGGCAACATCCACTTTAACGTGCTGCCCCCCGCCGGCGCCGACACGGCCGCGTTCCTCGCCCGCTGGGACGACGTCAACCGCGTCGTCGAGGACATCGTGATCGGGCTCGGCGGCAGCTTCAGCGCCGAGCACGGCGTCGGGCGCCTGCGCCAGGCCTCGTTCGCGCGCTACAAGGCGCCGCTCGAGGTCGAGGCCATGCGCCGGCTCAAGGCGGCGTTCGATCCTCACGGCATCCTCAACCCCGGCCGGGTCCTCGCGCGGCCGTGAGCCGCTACGTCGCGATCGACTTCGAGACCGCCGATCACGGCGCCGACAGCGCGTGCGCCGTCGGGCTCGCCCTGGTCGACGGCGGGCGCGTCACCGACACGGCGTACCACCTGATCCGTCCGCCGCGCCGCCGCTTCGCCTTCACCTACATCCACGGCCTGACGTGGGACGATGTGGCCGACGCCCCCACCTTCGCCGAGCTGTGGCCGAGGATCGCGGACTTTCTCGCGCGCGGCCAGGCGTTCGCCGCGCACAACGCGAGCTTCGACCGCACGGTCTTGCGCGCGTGCTGCGCGGCGGCGGGCGTGGCGATTCCGCGCAAGCCTTTCGTCTGCACCGTGCGGCTCGCCCGCGCCGCGTGGAACGTGCGGCCCACCAGGCTGCCCGACGTCTGCCGCCACCTCGCCATCGCGCTCGATCACCACAACGCCGCGTCCGACGCCCGCGCGTGCGCCGAGATCCTGGCGGCCGCGCTCCGAGACGCGGCCGACCGGCCGCCGGGGCCGGATGACCCCGTCGGCGCGAGCATCGCCGCGATCCTGCGTCCGCGCTCCGTTCGCCTCGCCCCGGCCCTGCGGTGAGGGACCGCGCCCATTCCTCGGGTCGACATGAGATCGATTCGTAATCTTGACGTCGGTCGTCATTGCGAGGAGGGCTTTGCCCGACGAAGCAATCCAGGGCCCTGGGCACAGATGTGGCACGAGTGTCTGGATTGCTTCGCCTTCGGCTCGCAATGACGAAAGACCAAATTCATCAGTGCGCGGAGACGAGTGCCGACCGTAGCGGCGCCTTCCGCCGCGCCATACGCCTCGTGGCGGCGTTCAACCTCTGCTACTTCGGCGTCGAGTTCGCCGTGGCCCTCGCCATCGGCTCGGTCGCGCTGTTCGCCGACAGCATCGATTTCCTCGAGGATGCCTCGGTCAACCTGCTCATCCTGCTGGCGCTCGGCTGGTCCGCCCCGTGGCGCGCGCGCACCGGCATGGCGCTGGCGGGGATCCTGCTCGTGCCGGGCCTGGCGACCCTGTGGACGGCGTGGGGCAAGTTCGCCGCGCCGGTGCCGCCGGAGCCGTTCGCGCTAACCGTGACGGGCGCCGGCGCGTTCGTCGTCAACCTCACCTGCGCCCTGCTCCTCGCGCGTTCCCGCCGCCACGAAGGCAGCCTGTCCAAGGCCGCGTTCCTGTCGGCCCGCAACGACGTTTTCGCCAATCTGGCGATCATCGGCGCCGGGTTGGCGACGGCGCTGACGCTGTCGGCCTGGCCGGACCTCGTCGTTGGGCTCGGCATCGCCGCGATGAACGCCGGTGCCGCCCGCGAGGTCTGGCAGGCGGCCCGCAAGGAGCGACTCGACGCGGCGGCGTGATCGCGGCGGGGCACCGCGATGCCGGCTTGCCAAGTGCAAGGCCTCGGCGCATCGTCGCGCGTTCCGGAGCGCCGCGCGAATTGGAGGAGATGTCCGTGACTGGCATCGAGGCGCCGTGACGACGCTGGTCACCGGAGCGACCGGGTTCGTCGGCTCGGCCGTCGTCCGCCGGCTGCTCGACGCCGGCCACCGCGTCCGCGCCGTCGTCCGGCCGACCAGCGACCGCGAGAACCTGGCCGGGCTCGACATCGATGTTCGGGAAGGCGACCTCGGGCGGCCCGAGACGCTCGCGCGCGCCGTCGAAGGTTGCACGGCGCTGATGCACGTCGCCGCCGACTATCGGCTCTGGGTTCCGGACCCCGAGCCCATGATGCGCGTCAACGTCGAAGGCACCCGCGCGCTGCTTGGCGCCGCCCACGCCGCCGGCGTCCGGCGCATCGTCTACACCAGCAGCGTCGCGGCGCTCGCCGCCTCGCGCACCCGCGTCATCGCCGACGAGACCACGCCCGTGGCGCTCGCCGACATGGTCGGACATTACAAGCGGTCGAAGTTCCTGGCCGAGCAGGCGGTCCACGACCTCGTGCGCGAGGGCGTTCCGGTGGTCATCGTCAACCCCTCGACGCCGGTCGGCCCCGGCGACGTCAAGCCGACGCCGACGGGACGCATGATCCGCGACGCGACCGCCGGGCGTATTCCGGCCTACGTCGAGACGGGGCTCAACGTCGTCCACGTCGACGACGTGGCCGACGGA
>JBBDQV010000006.1:0-13060 GCA_040905845.1 Alphaproteobacteria bacterium
CCACGGCTCTGGACCAGGATGGCGCAGCCGCGCGCGCCCAGCGCGGCGCGCGTGGTGCTGCCGAGCCGGGCGCGCCGCGTCCGCGCGCCGCTGGCCGCGCCGAGCCCGAGCAGATCGCATTCCCGCGCCGCCTCGGCCAGGGCCGCGGCGACCGCGCCCTGGGCGACGCGGAACGACCACGGCAGTCGGTGGCGCATCGCGGCGTCCTCGAGCGCGCGCCGCGCGCGTTCGGCCTGGACCCTGAGCGCGCGCCGCATCGCCTCGACGTCGAGGCGCGCGAGGTCGGCGGCGTCCGTGCTGTAGGCTCGCGCGAAGGGCAGCGCGGCCAGGCGGAGCAAATCATCCTCCTCGACGAACAGGCCGGCGAGCTCGGCGTGCAGTCGGGCCGCCATCTCCGCCGCGGCCTCGAGCGCGGCGAGGCTGGACGCCGACGCATCGAGCGCCACCAGGATGCGCCGAACGACGAGCGTCTCGGTCGGCGTCGTCATGGCTCGCCCTGCGGCCTGGCCGCCTCGCCATACTCGCGCCGGCGCAGGGCGAAGGCCCGGAGGCGGGCCTGGACGCGGCCGTTGATCGTGTCCGCGGGGAAGCGCCCTTCGGCGGCCACGGCGCCGGCGGGTACGCCGGTCAGCAGGGCGATGCCCTGGTCGATCGTCGCCACGGGGACGATGCGGAACATGCCTTGCTCGACCGCCTCGACGACGCGCCGGTGCAGCATCAGGTGCTTCACGTTGGACGCGGGGATCAGCACGCCGTGCTCGCCGTCGAGTCCGCGCGCGGCGCACAGGTCGAAGAACCCTTCGATCTTCTCGTTGACCCCGCCGATCGCCTGAACGTCGCCGTGCTGGTTGACCGAGCCGGTGACGGCGAACGACTGCTTGATGGGCGCCTCGGCCAGCGCCGACAGCAGGGCGTAGAGCTCCGCCGAGGACGCGCTGTCGCCGTCGACGCCGCCGTAGGACTGCTCGAACACGAGCGTCGCGCCTAACGACAGCGGCTCGTCCGCGCCGAACCGCCCGCCGAGGTATCCCGCCAGGATGAGAACGCCCTTGCTGTGCAAGGGCCCGCCGAGCTTGACCTCGCGCTCGATGTCGACGACCTCGCCGCGCCCCAGTCGCACGCGGGCCGTGATCCGGCTCGGCCGGCCGAAGCTCGTCCCGCCGAGCGTGATGACCGAGAGCCCGTTGATCTGGCCGACCGTCGCGCCCGAGGTCGCGATCAGGATCGTGCCGCGCTCGATCTCCTCCTGCATGCGCTGACGCAGGCGGTCGTGGCGCCGGGTCTTGGAGTCGATGGCGGCCGCGACGTGGTCGTGACCGACGGCCGCGGCATCGGCCAGTCCGGCCAGGTGATCGGCCTCGGCCATGACGTCGGCCAGGCCCGAAAGATGGATCGACAGGCGCTCGGCGTCGCCCGCCTCGCGCGCGCCGAACTCCGCGATCCGGGCCACCGCCCCGCGGTCGAAGGCCTTGAGCCCGTGGCGCCGCGCGATGCTGGCGACAAGCTGGGCGTAGGCCGGCTCGGTCGCCGCGTCGCGCGGGATGCGCTCCTCGAAGTCGGCGGCGACCTTGACCAGGTCCTGGAACTCGGGGTCGAGCTCGGCCAGCAGGTAGTAGAGCAGGCGTTCGCCGATGAGCACGACCTTGACGTCGAGCGGGATCGGCTCGGGCTCGAGCGACACCGTGCTGATCAGGCTGATGCGTTGCGCCAGCGATTCGATGCGCACCTCGCCCGCCTTGAGCGCACGCTTCAGCCCGTCGTAGGCGAACGGCTCGGTCAGCAGCTTGCGCGCGTCGAGCACCAGGTAGCCGCCGTTCGCGCGGTGCAGGGCGCCCGGCTTGATCAGCGTGAAGTCGGTGACCAGCGCGCCCATCTCGGCCCGGTACTCGGCGCGGCCGAGCAGGTTGTCGTAAGTCGGATGCTCCTCGTAGACGACGGGCGCGGCGTCGTCGGCGCCGTGACCGACGAGGAGGTTCACGACGTAGCGTGTGAACAGGCCGCGCGCCGCGAGCGCCGGTGGCCCGTCCGGCGCCGGCCCGTCCGGCGGCCTCAGGAACGCCTCGGCGTTGTCGACCACGTCCTCCTGCACCGCGTCCAGGTAGGCGCCGACCTCCGCGAGGTCGGCGTACGCGGCCTTGAGATCCTTGATCAGCGTGCCGACCGAGAACAGCGTGGTCTCGCGGTTGAGATCGCGCAGCTTCTCGCGGCTGTCCCGCAGCCACTTGGGCATCGCCTCCATGGCTGTCTGGAGCCGCTCGTGCAGCTCGGCCATGTCGGCCTCGATCTTCACGCGCTCGGCCGCGGGCATGGCCTGGAACGCGTCCGGGGCCACGACCTGGCCGTCGCGGACCGGCGCGAAGGCGAAGCCGACCGGGGTTCGAATCAACGCGATGCCGCGCGAGCGCGCCGCCTCCTGCACGGTGCGGAGCGCGGTCTCCTGGCGCTCGCGGAACTCGTCCTCGATCATCTGCCGCCGCGTGCGGTAGTCGTCGCTCTCGAACGCGGTGGGCAGCGCGGCACGCAGGCTCTCGACCAGGCGCGCCATGTCCGATCGCAAGCGCGCGCCGCGTCCGGCCGGCAGGCGCAGCGCGCGCGGACGATGGCCCTCGACGAAGTCGTGGACGTAGCACCAGTCGGGCGCGCCGCGGTGCCGCTCGGCCGTCGCGCGCAGGTGCGCGTCGATCAGCGCGTGCTTGCCGACGCCGTGCGGGCCGAGGAGGAAGAGGTTGTAGCCGGGTCGCCTGAGGCCGAGGCCGAGCCGAATGGCCTCGACCGCCCGATCCTGCCCGGGCAGCTCCTCCAGGTCGGCGAGCTCGGCCGTGGTCTCGAACGCGAATCCCGCCGCATCGCAGCGCCAGCAGAGATCGGCCGGTTTCAGCGCCTCGGGGCCGGCCAAGGCGTCGCCCTCCTCGCGCGGGGTCGGTCCTCGGCGCTCAGCACGGCACGGCGTCGGCCAGGTGGCTCGGCAGGTCGTGGGCGCTGACCTTGGTCAGGTCCTTGTTGATCTCGGCCTTGACTAGGCCGCCGAGCCGCGTCCCGATCGCCTTGCGCAGGTCGCCGAGGGCGGTCGGCGGCGCGACGATCACGAGACTTTGGTAGCGTCCCGCCGTCCGCTGGGCGTCAAGGTAATCGACGAGACCGCGCAGAAAGACTTGCTCCTGCTCGCGGTGATAGTCGGGCTCGGCGTAGGCGTGGCGCGCCGTCGTCGCGCTCTCGAACGACCGGCCGGGCCGGTCGGTGCCGAGCTCCGAGGTCCTCTTGAGGTCGGCCTCGCGTTCCATGACGAGGTCCAGGCCCTTGCCGAGGCCGCGCCCGGCCAGCACGCGCGCGCGGCCGCCGTCGGCCACCAGGACCCAGGTCGTCGTGCTCTTCGGCATGGCTTTCTCCTCGTCAGTGATTCGATGAGGTCACGACGCGCGCGCCGCGCGATCGGCTTCGGGCGCGACGACGTCGGGCAGCTCCTCGGCGGTCAGCGTCTCCTTCTCGAGCAGACGCCGGGCGCCGGCCTCCAGCGCCGCGCGGTTCGCGGCGAGCACCATGGTCGCGCGTTCGAACGCGGCATCGATGAACTGGCGGATCGCGCGATCGATCTCGCGCGCCGTGTCCTCGCTGTAGCGGCGCGGCTGCCACGCGCCGAGCGCGCCGTCGGCGAGGAAGGCGGCGCGCTCCGCCTCGTAGGTGACGTTGCCGAGCGCCTCGTGCATGCCGAAGCGTACCACCATGCCGCGGGCGATCTCGGTCGCCTTGTCCAGGTCGTCGGCGGCCCCGGTGGAGACCCGACCGAACACCAGGGTTTCCGCCGCGCGGCCCGCGAGCAAAACGGCCATCTTGTTCTCCAGCTCGTCGCGCATCATCAGGTAGCGGTCCTCGATCGGGCGCTGGATGGTGTAGCCGAGCGCGCCGATCCCGCGCGGGATGATCGAGACCTTGTGCACAACCTCGGTCCCCGGCAGCGCCTTGGCGACCAGGGCGTGGCCCATCTCGTGGTGGGCGACGACGCGGCGTTCGTCCGCGTTCATGATGCGGTTGCGTTTTTCCAGGCCGGCGACGATGCGCTCCACGGCGACCGTGAAGTCGGCCAGCGTGACCGACTGGCCGTCCCGGCGCGTCGCGGCGATGGCCGCCTCGTTGACCAGGTTGGCGAGGTCCGCCCCGGTGAAGCCGGGGGTGAGCGACGCGACGTCCTTGATGTCCAGAGCCGGGTCGATCCGGACCTTCTTGACGTGAACGCCGAGGATGGCGAGCCGGCCGCGCAGGTCGGGCTTGTCGACCAGGACCTGGCGGTCGAAGCGCCCGGCGCGCAGCAGCGCGGGGTCCAGGATCTCGGGCCGGTTCGTCGCCGCCAGCAGCACGACGCCCTCCGAGGGGTCGAATCCGTCGAGCTCGGCCAGGAGCTGGTTGAGCGTCTGCTCCTTCTCGTCGTGCCCGCCCGTGAGCGGGCCGGCGCCGCGCGCGCGACCCAGGGCATCGAGTTCGTCGATGAAGATGATGCAGGGCGCCGCCTTGCGCGCCTGCTCGAACAGGTCGCGCACCCTTGCGGCGCCCACGCCCACGAACATCTCGACGAACTCCGAGCCGCTGATCGAGAGGAACGCGACGCCCGCCTCGCCGGCGACGGCGCGGGCGAGCAGCGTCTTGCCGGTGCCCGGCGGTCCGACCAGCAGGACGCCCTTGGGCATGCGCGCGCCCAGCCGGCCGTACTGGCGCGGATCGCGCAGGAACGCGACGACCTCCTTGAGCTCGTCCTTCGCCTCCTCGACCCCGGCCACGTCGTCGAAGGTGACCTTGGTGTCCTTCTCGACGTAGATCTTCGCCTTGCTCTTGCCGATGGCCATGAAGCCGCCGAGCCCCTGGCGCTCGGCGATGTTGCGGAACAGGAACATCCACAGTCCGAAGAACAGGACGACCGGGACGACCCACGACAGAAGGTCGCGCAGGAACGTGCTCTCCACGATGCCCGTGTAGTCGACCCCGTATTGCTCGAGGTCCTGGACCAGGTCCTGGTCGACGCGCGTCGTGACGAAGGCCTTGGGTCCCTCCGGGCCGGACTCCCTGAACGTGCCCTGGATGACGTTGTCGCCGATCAGGACCTCGGCCACGCGGCCGTCGCGCAGCGCCGCCTTGAACGCGCTGTACGAGATCGGCTCGACCCGCTGCGCCTGGACGTAAAGGAACTGCAACGCGAGGATCGCGAAGACCGCGAACACCACGTACCAGAAGTTGATCTTGACCTTCGGGTCCATCGCCCTAACCTCCGGGCGCAACCATGTGGCAGCGCGCGAACGCCGCCTTGATCCACGTCATGGATCGCGCGGAGTTGTGGCCCAGCATAGGCCGAGGCCGCGCGGGAGGTCGAGCATGACGGAAGACACTCAGTCCGTGACAACGTCGGGGCAGCAGGCCGAGGATTTCCGGTGGCCCATCGAGTTCCTGGCCGCCGAGCACGACCGCCAGCGGGTGCTGTGCGCCGCCTTGGAGCGGCTCGCGGGCGATGTCGGGGGCGCCGGGGCGGCCGAGGCCGCCCGGCAGATCCTGGATTACTTCGAGACCAAGCTCGGCCTGCACTACGGCGACGAGGAGAAGGGTCTCTTTCCGCTGCTGCGCCGGCGTGCCGAGCCCGACGACGGCATCGGCACGATCCTCGACCTGCTCGACGAGGAGCACGAGGCCGATCACGTCCTGCTCGACCGGCTGCTCGGTCCGCTCCGCGCCATCGCCGGGGGCGGGCGGCCGACGGACCTGATCGGGTTCGCCGGCGACGCGCGTGCCTTCTCGGTGCTGCAGCGGCGCCATCTGGCTTGGGAGAACGGCACGGTGCTCGCGCTCGCCCGCCGCCGACTCTCGGCCGATGACCAGCGCGAGCTCGGGCGCGGCATGGCGGCGCGGCGCGGCCTCGCGCTGCCCTGAGCGTCAACGGATCGCGACGATCCGGAACGTGCGCGCCTCGCCGTCGTGCTCGCGGACGGTGACGTATTCGCCCACGACGAGGCGGTGGGTCTCCAGGTGGAAGAACGATTCGTCGTCGTCCTCGCCCGGCGCGTACGAGAAGGCCCAGGTGCGGTGGCGCGTGTGCGCCAGGCGGCCGATCTCGTCGTCCTCGCCCTTCCAGAATCGGCGCACCGTGCAACGCGCGCGATCGCGCTTGAACGCCGCTTCGTCAATATGGCCATCCGGCGTCAGGGGGGCGACGAATTCGTAGCCGTGCTCGCGGCTGCCTTCGGGAAACTCCTTCGAGCGGGCGGCTTCCAGGCGGACGGTCCTCAGCATCCTTGCGGTTCCGTCTCAATGGGCCATCAACAGCGCGGGCCCCGGCGTCGCCAGCATGTGGCGGGTGACGCCGCCGAGCACGAACTCGCGCAGCCGGCTGTGGCCGTAGGCGCCCATGACCACCAAGGTGGCGCCGCGCTCGGCGACGAAGCCGTGCAGAACCTCGCCGGCGGATTTCACGCCGAGCTCGATGGTCGTCGACTCCGCGGCGATGCCGTGACGCATGAGGTTCGCCACCAGGCGCGCGGCCGAGGCCGCGCCGTCGCGACCCTCGTCGGCGACGGCGATGTCGACGCGCCCCGCGCGCACCAGGAACGGCGCCGCGCCCGCGACCGCGCGCGCCCCCTCGACCGTGTCGTTCCACAACACGACGGCGCGTTCGGCCAGGGCGGCGGCGCGCTCGGCGGGGGGCACCAGGACGGGCCGTCCGCTCGAGAACAGCGCCGCCTCCAGGGCCGAGTCGTCCGCCGGCGCCGTGGCCTTGGCCGGACGGGGAACGACGATCAGATCGGCGGTGCGGCCGAACGCCGGGATGAAATCGGTGTCCTGGCCGACGACGTCCTCGAGCGCGGCCGAAGGCTTGGAGCGCCCGGCCGCCCGGCCGGCGTCCGCGAGCACGCGATCGAACAGCGCGCGCGCGGCGGCCGCGCGCTGCTCGGACTCGCGCTCGACGGCGCGCAGGACCTCCTCCACCACGCGCCCCGAAACCGTGTCGGTCACCAGGTAGGCGGCGTCGCGGGGGTCCGGTTTGACGCACAGCGCGAGCACGTGCCCGCTCCAATGGCCCGCCAGGTCGAACGCGGTGCCGAGCGCGGCCTCGCTCGCGGCGCTCCCCGTCAGCGGGACCATAATCGTTCGCGGCATCATGGGTGGAGTTCCTTTCAGAAAAAGATTACAGCGACACGCCCGCCTGCACCATGATTCACCTCAACGTGACGCCGCCGCGGGACGCTCGCCTCGTTGCTAGCGCGTGTTCCGTTCAGATGGGTCCACGGTCCCTGGTTTGTCATGCCCGGGCCGGCCGGAGGCCGGAACCGGGCATCCAGGCCGCCGCACGAGCGCTCGGCCCTGGTTCGCCGCTCTCGCGGCGCCCGGAGATGACATCGATGAAATTGGAGGCCCATCGATCCTAGCTGTTCGGAAAACGCTCTACTCCGCCTGGGCCGGGATCGGCGCCGGCGCGCGCCGGCGCGCCAGAAGCGTGTAGATCGTCGGCACGACGAACAGCGTCAGCATGGTCCCGATGGTCATGCCGCCGACGATCACCCAGCCGATCTGATGACGGCTTTCGGCTCCCGCCCCGGTGGCGAGCGCGAGCGGCAACGCGCCCAGCACCATCGCGCCGGTGGTCATCAGGATCGGCCGCAGCCTGAGCGTGGCGGCCTCGACCACGGCGTCGCGAACCTCGCGGCCCTGGCTGCGCAATCGATTGGCGAAGTCGACGATCAGGATGCCGTGCTTCGTGATCAGGCCGACCAGGGTCACGAGCCCGATCTGGCTGTAGACGTTGAGCGTTCCCCCGGTCAGGTCGAGCGCGAGCAGCGCGCCCGTCATGGCCAGCGGAACGGTCAGCAGGATGACGAAGGGATGCACGAAGCTCTCGAACTGCGCCGCCATGACCAGGTAGATGAACGCGACGGCGAGCAGCAGCGTCACGTAGAAGCCGGCGCTCGCCTCCTTGTACTCGCGCGACTGTTCGGCGTAGTCGACCTGCGCCGAGGGCGGCAGGACACGGGACGCGGCCGCCTCGAGATAGGCGAGCCCGTCGCCGATCGTGGTGCCCGGCGCCAACGTCGCGGTCAGCGTGACCGAGCGCAGCTTGCCGAAATGGTTGAGCTCCTTGGGCGCGACCGACTCGCTGAGGCGCGCCACGTTGGCGAGCGGGATCATCTGGCCCGCGTCATTGCGCACGTGGATCGCGGTCAGGTCGGCCGGCTCGCGCCGGTTTTCGGCACCCGTCTTGACGATCACGTCGTATTGCTTGCCGGCGTACTTGAAGCGCGTGACCTGGCGCCCGCCGAGCAGGGTCTCGAGCGTCCGCCCTACCGTCTCGACCTCGATGCCGAGGTCGGCGAGCTTGTCGCGGTCGACCTCGACCTTGAGCTCGGGCTTGTTGAGCTTGAGGTCGGTGTCGATGTTGGCGAAGCCCGGGTACTTCGCCGCCTCGGCGACAAGCGCCCGCATCATGCGGTCGATCGCGTGGTAGTCCTCCGATGACTGCACGACGAAGGCGATCGGCCGGCTCGAGAAGCCCTGGCCGAGCGGCGGCGGGTTGAGCGCGAAGGCGAGCACGCCGGGCAGCCCGAACAGCTTGGGGCCGAGCTCGGCCGTCACGGCCTGCTGCGGGCGCGACCGTTCGGCCCAGTCATCGAGCACGACGAAGGCGATCGCCTGGGTCACGACCGGGAAGCCCGGCACGATGCCGAAGCGATCGACGTCCGCGGTCTCGGCCAGGATCGCCTCGATGCGGCGCGCGTAGCGGTCGGTGTAATCGATCGTCGATCCCTCGGGCGCGATGGCGATGGCGACGATGACGCCGCGGTCCTCGGTCGGCGCCAGCTCCGAGGGCAGGCGCTGCATCAGGATGGCCCCGAACACGCCGATGCCGACGACGGCGAGCACGACCAGGACGCGCAAGCGGAGCAAGGTGCGCAGCGCCGCGCCGTAGCCCGTGGTCAGCGCGTTGATCGCGCGCTCGATCAGGTTGAAGGCCCAGCCGTGCTTCTCGCCGCGGCGCAGGAAGCGCGAGCACATCATGGGCGAGAGAGTCAGGGCGACGAAGCCGGAGACCATGACCGCGCCCGCGAGAGTCAGCGCGAACTCGGCGAACAGCCGGCCTGTCCGACCCTCCTGGAACCCGACCGGGACATAGACCGCGGCCAGCGAGACCGTCATGGCGATCACGGCGAAGCCGATCTCGCGGATGCCCTTGAACGACGCCGGAACGGGGGCGAGACCCGATTCGATGTGGCGGTGGATGTTCTCGATCACCACGATCGCGTCGTCGACGACGAGGCCGATGGCCAGCACCATGGCGAGCAGCGTCAGCGTGTTGATGCTGAAGCCGAAGGCCAGCATCAGCGCGAACGTGGTGATCAGGGAAACCGGGATCGTCACGACCGGGATGAACGTCGCGCGGAACGAGCGCAGGAAGACGAAGATGACGAGAACCACCAGGCCCGTGGCCTCGGCCATGGTGTGGAACACCGCCTCGATCGACTTGGCGATGAACAGCGAGCTGTCGTAGGCGAGCTCGATCGACATGCCCTCGGGCAGGCTCGCCAGCACGCCCGGCAGCACGGCGCGCACCGCGTTGGCGACGTCGAGCGGGTTGGCGGTCGACTGCTTGACGACGCCGAGCCCGACACCGTTCTTGCCGTCGATGCGGAAGATGACGCGGTCGTCCTCGGCGCCGATGTCGGCGCGGCCCACGTCGCGAAGACGGATCGGATAGCCGTTGACCTCGCGCAGCACGATCCGCTCGAAGTCCGACCGCGAGGTCAGGTCGGTCTCGGCGAGCACGGTGAACTCGCGGTCCGTGCTCTCGATGCGCCCCGCCGGGATCTCGACGTTCTGCGCCCCGAGCGCGTCCTCGACGTCCTGGACGGTGAGGCCGTAGCCGGCGAGCCGGGCCGGATCGAGCCAGATCCTCATGGCGTAGCGGCGCTCGCCGAAGATGCGCACGCCGGCGACGCCGGGCAGGCTCTGCAGCCGGTCCTTGACCAGCCGGTCCGCCGTGTCCGAGAGCTGCATCGCCGAATGGCGGTCGCTCGTGAAGGCGAGCCAGATGATGGGCTGCGCGTCCGCCTCGACCTTGGCGATGATCGGCTCGTCGATCTCGTCCGGCAGCAGGCCGCGCACGCGCCCGACCCGATCGCGCACGTCGCTCGCCGCGGCGTCGGGATCGCGGTCGAGGTTGAAGCGGATGGTGATGGCGCTCTTCTCGGCCCGGCTGATCGAGCTCATCACGTCGATGCCTTCGATCCCGGCGAGCGACTCCTCGAGCGGCTGGGTGACCTGGCTCTCGATGATCTCGGCGCCCGCGCCGGTGTAGCTCGTCTCGACGGTCACGACGGGCTCGTCGATCTGCGGGTACTCGCGCACGGTCAGGCGTTCGTACGCGACGGCGCCGATCAGCGTGATGACCAGGCTCATCACGGTCGCGAGCACCGGACGGCGAATGCAAATCTCGGACAGCGTCACGTCACGAGGCCGGCGGCTCGACCACGGCCACGGGCGCGCCATCGCCGATCTTCAACAGGCCGTCGGTGATGACGACGTCGCCCGCGCCGAGGCCCTCTCGGATCTCCACCTCGCCGTCCTGGCGCTGGCCGAGCACGACCTTGGTCAGCTTCGCCGCGCCGTCGACGACCCGGAAGACGTAGCTGTCCTCGCCGAACGGGACGATCGCGCGTTCGGGCACGAGGACGGCGTCGTCGCGTCGCTCGACGATGACCGCCACGCGGGCGAACAGGCCGGGGCGCAACGCGCGGTCCGGGTTGGGGACGCGCGCGCGGACCACGACGCTGCGTCCGGCCTCGTCGACCAGCGGGTCGACGGCGTAGATCGTGCCGCCGAACGAGCGGCCTGGTAGAGCATCGACGGTGATCTCGATCGAGCCGCCGGGCGCGACGGCCGACAGCGCCGATTCCGGGACCCGGAAATCGATCTTCAGCGGATCGATCTGCTCCAGGTTGATGATCGGATCGCCAGGACTGACGTAGGCGCCGGCGCTCACCCTGCGCATGCCGAGCACGCCCGCGAAGGGCGCCGCGATGCGCGTCTTCTCGAGCCGGGCCTTGGCCAGGTCGACGGCGGCTCTGTCGTGCGCGAGACTGGCCCTGGCCTCGTCGAGCGCCCGCTGGGTGCCGGCGCCGTTGGCGACCAGCTCCTCGGCGCGGCGGTGGTTCTGCTCGCTCAGCGCCAGGCTGGCTTCGGCCTGGGCGAGCTCGGCGCGATAGATCCTCGCATCGAGCGCCACGACCGGCGCGCCGGCCTCGACGTCGGCGCCCTCCTGGGCCGGGATGTCCTCGACGCGCCCGGCGATCTCGGGGGCGATCCAGACGCTCTCGTTGGAGCGCAGGCTGCCGACGGCGGCGACGTCGATGACGACCGTGCCGAGGCGCACCGCGCCGGCCTCGACCGGAGCGGCGAAGCTGCCCGGCGGCGGCCCGGCGGGTACGCCGCCCGAGGGATCATTCGTGATGTACCAGGTGCCGCCGCCAGCCAAGCCGACCAGGACCAGCACCACGGCCAGAATGCCGATCCACCCGGACTTGCGCCGCTCGGTCATGGGTTGCGGGCCGTCCGTGCCCACGGGGGGACGAGTCTCGACGTCGTTCATGGCCCTTGCCGTGTCGTTCCGGGCGCGGCCCTTGCCGGGCCTCCCAATTCAAGCCGACTTTATACTACGCCGTGGTAGCGGGCCAAATGATGGGGCCGATCGCCGAAGGTCAGACCGATCATGGTCAGGCGCTTGGCGTAGTGGCCGACGTCGAGCTCGTCGGTCATGCCCATGCCGCCGTGGAGCTGGATCGACTCCTGGGCCACGTGGCGCGCCGCGCGATCGACGTAGAGCTTGGCGGCCGAGACTTCCTTGGCCCGCGTGGCCGCGTCGGCGTCGAGCGAGAGCCTGGCGACCGCGGCCATTGATCGGGCGAACTCGCACTGGGTGAAGACGTCGACCATGCGGTGCTGGAGCGCCTGGAAGCTCGCGAGCGTCGCGCCGAACTGCTTGCGGGTCTTGAGATAGCCGAGCGTGGTGTCGTGGAGGTGCGTCATCGCCCCGACCGCCTCGGCGAGCAGCGCGGCGATGCCGAGGTCGGCGACGCGCTCGAGCAGCTCGAGTCCGGCCTCGGGCGCGCCGATGACCGCCTCGGGCCCGACGCGCACCGCCTCGAGCGTGACCTCGGAGGCACGCAGCCCGTCGATCGTCGGGTATGAGCGCCGTTCCAGTCCCTTCGCGTCCGCTGGCACGAGGAAAAGACAAATGCCGCCACGATCGCGCCGCTCGCCCGCCGTTCGTGCCACGACGATCAGAGTCTTCGCCGCCTCGGCGTAGTGAACGAGCGACTTCGCGCCGTCGATCCGCCAGCCCGTGCCGTCGCGCCGTGCCCGCGTCGCCACGTCGGCGAGGTCGTAGCGCGCCTGGGGCTCGACGTGGGCGAGCGCGACGCGGTGACGCCCGGCGACGAGCTCGGGCAGCAGCGCGCGCTTCACCTCGTCGGGCGCCTCGGCGAGCAAACTCGCGCCGAGCACGCCGGTGCCGAAGTAAGGGCTCGCGTAGAGATGCCGGCCGATCGCCTCCATGACGATCGCGGCGTCGCTCGCGTTCCCGCCCGACCCGCCGTGGCTCTCATCGACCAGCAGGCCGAGCACGCCGAGCTCGGCGAATCCGACCCAGTCCTCCTCGGCGAAGCCGGCGTCGGTCGCGCGCACGCGGCGCCGCCGCACCGGGTCGGCGGCCGCGCCGAGAAACCGGTCGAGCGTCTGGGCGAACAGCGCCTGGTCCGCCGACGGAAACATGCCCATGACGCGCTCCTAGAGATGCCCACCTGACGGAGGACTCCCGTGCTCCACACCCCCCAAGATTGTCATCGCCCGGCTTGACCGGGCGATCCAGGGTTGCCGGGCTCCGCGCCTGTTGCCCTGGATGCCCCGCTCAAGGCGGGGCATGACAGAAGGGGAAGGTGCCAAGTGTCGGACTCCATCCCCCTAGCCCGGATTATTCATCGCGGCGCTGATTTTGGGCTGGCGAATGTAGCGTAAGCCGTTGATTTCGTGTATGATTTTG
>JBBDQV010000007.1:0-12905 GCA_040905845.1 Alphaproteobacteria bacterium
GCGTCGATGTCCTCGCCGTCCGCCGACTTCAGCCCGGGAACGAACTCGAAGGCGCCGCCTTCGCTCGCCGCCTGCAAGAGCAGCGTGACCGAGAAATGGTTCTGGTCGTAGTGCCAGGGCTGCACGCCGCCGTCGGGCAGGACGATCAGGTTGAGCCGCTGGAAGACGTCGGCGCGCACGAACAACGCCGGAAGCTCGAGCACCCGGCGCACGAACTCGATCAGCGGCGGGCTGGTGTAGAGCCGGCCGAGCCGCGAGCCTTCGGCGATGAGGTCGCCCGCGACCTGGCCCATGACGATCGGGAAGAAGGCCCGGCGCGGGTGATCGACCGGCAAGCTCGGGTCGTCGGCGCTGAAGTACGCGTTCCGCATCGTATTCTTCCAGTACGCCTGGGCCAGGAGCGTTTCGGCCTCGCGCGCCAGCGTGGCGATCCCGGCGGCGGTCAGGAAGCCCTCCATGTTGCAACATCCGGTGCGTTCCATGTCGGCCCGGCATCCTGCCAGCATGGCGCCCCCGAGCGCGCCGTCGAGGTCGTCGATCGGCCAGCGATCGAGATCGACGATGCCGGCGAGCTCCGCGAGGCTCGTCATTCGCCGAGCACCCGGCGCCTGTCCTCGAACTCCTGCTTGTCGATCTCGCCCCTGGCGAAGCGCTCTTTCAGGATGTCGAGCGCGGTCCTGCTCGAGGGCAGATGGTATCCTTGGTGATGGGATACACCACCAAGCCAGCGAACAAGCAACACGACGCCGGCAATCACGATCACGAGCAGCGCGATCATCATGAACGGCCCGAGGATCATGCCCCACCCGCCGTAACCCGACATCATGTTGGGTCCATAGGACCATTGCTGCGCGGTGGCGGGCCATGATGCCGTACTCACGATGCTCGCGAGGCTTCCAACGGTCACGGCGGAAGTGATGACCCGTCCGATCAAAGGAGACCCTCCTCTCATGGTTGCTTCCTGAATACCCGATCCTCGCTGTCCCGTCGATCCTCGGGCCTGGGCCGCATGGGCTTGACCAAACTCACCAAGGTCCGAGGTAGGCCGCCTCCATGGCCCACCCGCCGCGTTCGTGGGTGCCATTGACGCGGCGCCGCACCGCGCTGCATCCTCGAACGAATTTCAATCGGGAGGTCAACATGCTCGCCTATGTCATGGTCGGGACCAACAACGTGAAGCGTTCCGCCAAGTTCTACGACGCGGCGCTCGCCCCGCTCGGGCTCGCGCGGACCCAGAGCGACAACGGTTTCCTCGGCTACGGCCCCAAGAGGTCGCCCAAGAAGTCCGCGTTCTTCGTGACCAAGCCGTACAACAAGAAGTCGGCGACCTTCGGCAACGGCACGATGATCTCCCTCGCGGCTTCGTCGAAGCGGGCGGTGGACGGGTTCCACAAGGCCGCCCTGGCGAACGGCGGTACCGATGAGGGCAAGCCTGGACCGCGTCCCGCGGGCAACACCAACTACGTCGCCTACGCCCGCGACCCCGACGGCAACAAGATCTGCGCGTATTGCGCCAAGGCGAAGTAGGGCGGGGGCCCCTGAGGTTGACCCAAACCCCGTCCTTCCACCCGCCTTCGCGAAGCCCGCTGGGGCGGCCTACGGACGGGACGCGCCCTTCGGGCGTGGGGGCGGGGGGCAACCGCCCCCACGCCTCAGGACGAGGTTTTATCGCAGAAGAACAACCCCTTGCCTCATGCTGAGGAGCCGCCCTGAGCGTGTCGAAGGGCAGCGTCTCGAAGCACGAGGCAAGGGGTCACCGTCATCGGCTGTTGGTATTACGCCGCCGCGTCCTCGTCGAGCGGGTAGACCGGGCGGCGCACCTTGCGGAACTTGAACAGGCTCATGTCCGAGGAGGTCACGCCGACGCCGTCGCACTCGACGATGTGCTTGGCGATCGGCGCGAAGCCGGCGCGGAAGTGGATGCGCGACTTGAGCATCAGGTAGCGCCGCTCGGTCGGCTCGATGCCGACGCTGCGGAACGAGCCGAGGTCGAACGGCTCGCTGTTGCGCTCGGTGACCACAATCTCGACCGTGCCGGTGTCGAGCACCGCGGTGCGCCCCAAGTTGATGATCGTCCCCGTGGCCATGGGCCCGCGCACCTTAAAGCGGCCATCGGTGATGGCGCGCACGCGGCCCTTGAGCTCGATCGGCTCGCCGTGGAGTCCGATCGCCGGCATGGCGACCTTGCCGCCGAGCTTGACGGTGAGCTCGGCGCCGATCCCGGCCTTGATCATCTCGGCCACCGCGCGCGGGTCGCAGATGGCGAACACGGCGACGTCCTCGAGCCCCTGGCGCAGGACCTCCCCGAGCACGGCGACGGTGTCCTGGGTGCCGCCCGAGGCGCAGTTGTCGGCGTGGTCGATCAAGAGGATCGGACCGTCGGTCAGGCGCTTGGCGCGGGCGACTGATTCGGCGAGCGGTTCGCTGCGGTAGACGAACGCCTCGCGGCGCTTCCAGGCCTCGTCGAGGATGCGGTCGCGCACCCCTTCGGCCCGCGCCCGGTCGCCGTCGGCGATGGCCACGACGCTGAGCCCCGCGTTCGGGATGTCGGCGAGCGGGAAGCCGCCGAACACCGTCGTGGCGAGCAAGCCATCGGCCTCGGCCGCCACGGCCATGTCGATCAGATCCTTCATGGGCGCCACGTGGGTGCCCATGCGCAGCGTGTGCGGCATCATCGGTCGGTTGCCCCACGCCATGACCGGTTTGCACTTGCCGGCCATGGCGTCGAGCACGATACGCCCGGCGTGCTCGCCGGCCGCGTACATGTCGACGTGGGGATAGGTCTTGTAGCCGACGATGGCGGTGCAGTTGTCCACCATGGCGTCGGTCATGTTGGCGTGGAGGTCGAGCGCGACGGCGATGGGGAGTCCCGGCTTGAGCGCGCGGATGCGAGCGAGCAGGGTACCTTCGCCGTCGTCGGTCGACTCGGCGACCATGGCGCCGTGCAGGTCGAGCAGACAGGCGTCGCAGCCCTTGTCCACCGCCTCGCAGATCGCGTCGGTGAACCGCTGATACGCTTTGGCATCGACCGGGCCGCTCGGCGGCGCGTCGGCGGCGAGCGGGGTCACTATGTTGGCCTTCAACGCGCGCGCCTGGTCGAGGAACGCGGCGAACGGCGTGTTCGTGCCCTTGAACGCCGCGATCGCCGAGGGGCCGAAGTGAACGCCCCGGCCGCCGAACCGATCGAGCGGCGTCGGCACCGGCGAGAAGGTGTTGGTCTCGTGCTTCATCATCGCGATGACCAGGCGCATGAACGGGCTCCCATTGGCGAACGGTGATCGGGCGAGGTTACCGCGTCGCGCGGCGCTCTGTTAGTGTGACTTGTCGGCCGAGGGGGGAACGATGGCGGGCAAGCCGCTGCTCGACAGCCGCAAGGCGGCGCCGCGTCTCGGCCTCGTGGCGGCCGTGATCGGGGCGCGCAAGGCGGGGCGGCCGTTCGCCGGACAGGTCGGCGACATCCTCCGTCTCCGCCGGCGCCCGTCGCGGCTGACTTCCAAGGAGTACTACCTGTTCCGGCTTTACGAGCCGGGGCGGACGGAGGACGACAAACGTGCCTTTCTCGGCGAGCGCGGCCAGCGCGAAGTTTTCCGGCGCCTCGTCGATGCGGGCTGGGCGGCAGCCGCGCACGACAAGCTGCTCTATTACGCGGTGATGCGCGGGCTCGGGTTCGAGGTACCTCGCGTGCTCGCGGTTTGCCACCCGTCGCGCCGCTTCGCCGGCGCCGAGTCCCTGGCGAACCCGGCCGAGATCGCGGCGTTCCTGCGCCGCGCCGCTTACCCGATGTTCGGCAAGCCGGTGACCGGCAAGTACAGCGTCGGCACGGTCGCGCTCGCCGGCCACGACGCGGCGGGCGACCTCGTTCGGACCGCCGCGGGCGACGTGGCCAAGGTCGAGGACTTCGTCGCCGAGCTCGCGGCCTTCGGCACGGATGGTTATCTGTTCCAGGAGCGGCTTGTCGCCCATCCCTTCGTGCGGGAGGTGTGCGGCGACAGGATCGCCACGGTGCGCGTCGTCGTGCTGCTCGAACCCGTTGGCCCGAGAGTCATGCGCGCGCTGTGGAAGATCCCCGCCGGCCGCCACGTCGCCGACAACTTCTGGCGCGCGGGCAACCTGCTCGCCGCGCTCGACGGCGACGGCCGGCTTACCCGCGTCGTCGAGGGCGTTGGCCCGGCCCAACGCGTGATCGAGGCGCACCCGGACACCGGCTTTCGCCTGCTCGGCGCGCGGCTGCCCGATTGGGACGCGCTCGTGCGCCTGGTGCTCGAAGCCGCGCCGGCCTTTCCGGGCATCCTGATGCAAGCGTGGGACGTGGCCCTGACCGAGCGCGGGCTGCTCCTGCTCGAGCTCAACATCGGCGGCGACGTCAACCTGCCCCAGCACGCCTTCGGCGAGGGAATCTATCACGATCGCGTGAGGGCCCTGGCCGAGGCGCGCGGGGCTTGATACAGGTCAAGGTCTAGCGTCCCGGTACGCCTTAAGTCATGCACATATCGTTCGAGGAGACGTCAAATGTCGGTTGCCGGAAAGGTTCGGGGCGCGCTGGTGGTGATGGCCCTGCTCGTCAGCGGCGGCGCGGCATCGGCCCATTCCCAGGGCATGATGATGGGTCAGGGCCAGATGCCGATGATGCCCATGGGCCAGATGCCAATGATGCCTATGGGCCAGATGCCGATGATGGGCATGGGTCAGATGCCGATGATGGGAATGGGCCAGATGCCCATGTGGGGACAGGGCCAGATGCCGATGATGCCCATGATGGGCATGGGCCAAATGCCCATGATGGGTCAGGGCATGATGGGCCAATTGCCGATGATGGGTATGATGGGCATGGCCGCCATGGCAACGGTCGACCACAACGGCGACGGCACGATCGGCGCGGAGGAAGCGGCCGAGCACGCCGAGCAGGCGTTCGACGCCATGGATCAGGACGGCGACGAGGCGTTGAGCGATCAGGAATTCGTCGGCGGCATGGGCGCCATGGGCACGCGGCGGGCCGAGCGGCGCGACAAGCGCTTCGCGGCGATGGACGCCGACAGCAACGGGTCGGTCACGTTCGGGGAGTTCATGGCGGCGCACGAGACGATGCTCGCCAAGGCCGACGCCAACGGCGACGGCACGGTGACGGTCTGGGAGTACCGCATCGGCCGCCGCATGTAACTGCTCAGCCCTGGTAGGCAAGCTCGGCCATCATGCCGGCGTCCATGTGATAGAGGTTGTGGCAATGCAGCGCCCAGCGGCCGGGGTTGTTGGCGTCGAACGCCACCGTGACCGTCCCTTCGATCGGCACCAGGACGGTGTCGCGAACCGCGCCTAACAGCGCCGTTCCGTCGATCGCGACCACCTGGAAGTGGTGCCCGTGCAGGTGCATGGGGTGCGCCATGGTCGTCTCGTTGCGCAGCACCAGATGGACACGCTCGCCGAGACCCAGCGTGATCGGCGCGCCCTCGCCGTAGCGGCGACCGTTGATGCCCCAGACGTAATCCGCGCCGCCCCCGGTCAGCGCGATGTCGATGGTCCGGTCGGCCGGGCGCGAAGCCAACCCGGTCACGGCGCTCAGCCTCCGTTCCAGGCCGAGGTCCACGGCGGGCGCCTTCGCCTCACCCTTTGACGCGTGACGGGTGATCGCCGCGCCCGTGGTCGCCAGCATGATGCCCGTCCGTTCGGCCCCACCTTCGCGCAAGGCGAGGATCGCCCAGGCTCCGCTCCCTGGCACCGTGACTCGCACGTCGAGGCGCTGGGCGATGGCGAGCGGGAACAGCGATCCGGCGACCGGCGCGACCGCGTCGCCGTCGACCGCCACGACGACGCCCTCGAGGGCGCCGAGATCGAGCCAAAGATTGGTTGAAGCCGTGGCGTTGATCACCCGCAGGCGCACCCTGCCTCCCGCCTCGACCGATACGACCTCGGGGTCGTCGAGCGTACGCTCGTTGGCCAGAACGGCGTCGTGCTCGACGTCGTTGAGCGCGCGCATACCGTGGGCGGCGTGGGCCGCGTGGGCGCCGCCGCCCGCCATCAGCTCGGCCAGGATCTCCTCGGGCGCGCGAAACGTGAAGTCCTGCAGGAACAGCACGATCTCCTGCTCGTCCTGCCCGGCGTCCTGGGCCGACTCGACGATCATGGGGGCGGCGAGCAGGCGCTGCTCCTGCAGGCCGACGTGACTGTGCATCCAGTGCGTCCCGGGGCGCGGCGCGAAGTCGTAGGCGTAGCTGGCAGCCGGCCCGAGCGCCGGCTGCGACAGGCCGGGGACGCCATCCTGCTCGGTCGGCGGCGTCTGGCCGTGCCAGTGGATCAGCGTCGGCTCGCCGGCCTCGTTCGTGAGCGCCGCGACGAACCGCTCGCCCGGCCGCAGGCGGACGCCCGGCGCACCGTTGCCGGAGGCCAATTCCAGCACCGAAGCCGCTCGGCCGTTCACCTCCAAGGTCTTGCGCCGGGCGCGCAGATCGAACCCGGCTTGGGCGAGCACGACGCGCGGCAGCAGCGCGGACACCGCGATCCCGCCGAGCACGTCTCGTCGGGTCACCTTGGGCTGGGACATGGAACGCCTCGAATTCGACCGTAGGTGCTCATCATGAGCCATTGGTTCGGCGTCCGTCGAGCGTGGACGCGCGACTGGATCCCCGGCCTGCCCTCGGGCTCGACCCCAAGGCCGCGGCCTGCGGCCGCCCCGGGCATGTCAGCGACAATCGGTCAAGCTGATCGGAAACTGGTTCAGGCGGCGTCGCGCTCGAGCATCTCGTCAAGCCGGGCGACCCGCACGTAGAGGCGGCGGCTGCGGTCCATCAGGGTGGCGAGGTGCGTGTCGGGCATCACGCGCGGCACCGGGCCGTCGTCGAGGCAGATGGCGTGGCCGGCCAGGCGATGTTCCTCGCGCAAGGCCTCGTCGGCCGTCATCTCGCCGGCCGTAACGGCCTTGCGCACCAGGAGCCAGGCCATGATTTGGGTCAGGCGGGCGACCAGGCGCGTGGTTTCCTGGGCCGCCAGCGCCTGCGCCGCGGGGCCCAGGTCGTCGATCTCGTCGACCTGGCCGTGGCCGACGTAATCCCGGGCCTCGACGAGCAGGCCAAGGGTCTCGTCGTAGGTCCGCGAGAAGAAGGTTATGGGGCCCGATGGCTCGGTCACGGTGCATTCTCTCGCTTCGCCGGGCCGCAAGGCACCATGACCCCGATCGGGTTGACAAGGCCTTGCCGGTACCGGCAAGGCGGTCTGTGCATAAAGCGGGCCAAGATCCTCTCGCCGTGCCATGGTTAATGCGACCGCTGGCCTCGCCGAAGCGCAAGTTCTAGACTTCGGCGATGAAGCGTTATCGCGTAGCCACCGTCGCGGCGTGGTCTTTCGCGGGTATCTTGGCGGCGTTCGGGCCGACCGCCGAGGCCGAGCAGGCGGTGCTGAAGGGCAGCGCCCAGGTCATCGACGGCGACAGCCTGACCGTGGCCGGGCAGGCGGTCGATCTGTTCGGCATCACGGCGCCGCGGTTCAATCAGCAGTGCCGGAGCGACAGGGTGTCGTGGTCGTGCGGGCGCGCGGCGGCGCGCGCGCTCGATCGCCTTGTCGCGGGTCACGAGATCGCGTGCGTGCCGAGACAGCCGAGCGCGGCGTCGGCGCATCTCGTCGCGCGCTGCACCGCCGGCTCCATCGACGTCGCCGAGGCCATGGTCGAGCGCGGCTTCGCCGTCGCCTGGAAGGATGCCCCGGCCTATGTCGCGGCCGAGCAGCTCGCGCGGGCGCAGCGCCTCGGCATTTGGCGCGACGGCGACATCGACCCCTGGCTGTGGCGCCCCGAGGAGGGCTAGGCGACTTGGCCGAACCCAAGCTCTACGAAGGCCGGCGCGAGGGCGGCCGATGCCGCGTCACGGTCGATGGCCAACCGCTCGACCCGCGCCACGACGTGAGGCGGTTCGCCGACGACTTCGAATGGGGCTACGACGGCAACGGGCCGAGGCAGCTCGCGCTCGCCCTTCTCGCCGACCACTATGGCCGCGACGACGCGGCCCTGCTCGACAGCGCGCGGCTCATGCGGGCCTTGATCGAGACTCTCCCGGACGACGCCTGGACCCTGACGGGCGCGGACATCGAGCGGTCGCTCGCGGCCTACACCCAGGTGCCGACCGACCTGAAGGGCCTTCTGGCGCGCCTGCGCGGCGAGGGTTGAAACCAGGTGCCATGGACCATCTCGCGCCCCTTGGGCGCTGATCCAATGGCGACCGGCCCGCGTATCGGTGTGTGGTTGCCGGGAATCGAGGCATGTCTGTCGCAGCGAGCTCCGAGGCTAGCGGGATCGCCGGTCCGGGGCCGGCGCCATGGATTGCCCTGATGCCTGACCGGGCCGATCGGCGGGACGCCGACCCCGATCCCGTCGCCCTGCTGCGGCGGGTCGCGGACCAGCGGGACGAGGCCGCGTTCGCGCGCCTGTTCGAGGACTTCGCGCCGAGGCTCAAGGGTCTGTTCCGGCGCGGCGGCACCGACAACGCGACGGCCGAGGAGCTGGCTCAGGAGGCGATGCTGACCGTGTGGCGCAAGGCGAGCCTCTACGATCCGGTCAAGGCGAGCCCGTCGACCTGGATCTTCTGCATCGCCCGCAATCTCCGGATCGACGCGACCCGGCGGGAACGCCGCCCGGAGTGGGACCCCGAGGACCCGTTGCTGGTCCCGGACCACCCGGAGCCGGCGGACGACCGGCTCGCGGCCAGTCAGCAGACCGCGCGGCTGCGCGCCGCCATCGGCGCCTTGTCGCCGGAACAGGCGCGCGTCATCGAGCTGTCCTTTTTCGAGGGCAAGGCGCACGGCGAGATCGCCAGCGCCCTGGGCCTGCCGCTCGGCACCGTCAAGTCACGCGTGCGGCTCGCCGTCGGGCATTTGCGCACCACCTTGGGAGAACGCTCATGAGCGCGACGCACCACCCGAGCGACGTACTGATCGCGGCCTATGCCGCCGGAACGTTGCCGGAGGCCCAGGCACTCATCGTCGCGACCCACGGCGCGCTGTGCCCTTTGTGCCGCGCCCGGACCCGCGCCTTCGAGGCGATCGGCGGCGAAGTCCTGGACGGCGCGGCGCCGCTGGCGTTGAGCGCGGGTGCCGCCGAGCGTGCTCTCGGCCGGCTACGGTCCGCCGCGCCCGACATAGTGCCGCCGCCCGCCCCCGTGAGTGACCTGCCGCGCCCGCTCGCCGACTATGTTCCGGGTGGTTACGAAGCCCTGCGCTGGCGGCGCCACGGAGCGAGGATCGCCACGGCGCCGGTCGCAACGTCGCGGGACGACGGGCTCAGCGCGTTCATCCTGCGCGTGCATCCAGGGTCCAGTGTCCCCCGCCACGGCCATCGCGGCGTCGAGCTGACCCTGGTCTTGGCCGGCTCCTACATGGACGAGCTGGGCAGGTTCGCCCGAGGCGACCTCGAGGAGATTGACGGAAACGTCGAGCACCATCCGGTCGCGGGTCCCGACGGCGACTGCATCTGCCTGGTCGTGACCGAGGGCAAGCTGCGATTGCGCGGCGTCCTCGCCCGTCTCGTCCAGCGCCTGACTGGCATCTAGCCGATGTGCGCCGGACCGGTCACAATGCCGACGCCGAGCGAACGGAGAGGCATATGATCGACGATCTGGTCGCGCGCATGCGCGAGGCGATGCCCGTGGCGCCGTCTGCGTTCGACCCGAGCGGGCAGCGCACGGGCCTCGTCGTCGTCGACGAGGTCAACGGGTTCGCCACGGTCGGCGCCGGCAACCTGGCGCCGCCGGTACCCAATGCCCAGGTCAGCCGCATGGTCGAGGAGACCGACCGGCTGGCCCGCGCGTTCACCCAGCGCGGCTGGAGGATTCTCGCGTTCCTCGACACCCACGTGCCCGGCAAACCCGAGCCGCCGTACCCGCCGCACTGCGAGGCCGGGACGGGCGAGGAGAACCTGGTCCCCGAGCTGGCCTGGCTCGAGCGCGACCGGAACACGACGCTGGTTCGCAAGGACTGCATCAACGGCTTCGTCGGCGCGATCGGCAAGACGAACGGGCGCAACGCCGTGGTCGACTGGGTCAATGAGCACAAGCTCTCGACGATCCTGGTGGTCGGCATCTGCACCGACATCTGCGTCATGGACTTCGTGCTGACCACGCTGTCGGCGCGCAACCACGACCTGATGCCGACGCTGAAGGAGATCGCCGTCTACGAAGCCGGCTGCTCGACCTACGACCTGCCGCGCGCGACGGCCGAAACGCTGGGCTACGGCGCGACGGCGGCGCACCCGCAAGCCGCCACCCACCACATGGGGCTCTACTTCATGGCCTCGCGCGGCGCGCGCATCGTCGCGACGATCGAGCTTCCGGGTTGATGGCGGGGCGCGCGGTCGGCGCCTTCCGTCGTTGACCTCGCCGCTCCGCTCCGCGCACTCTCGGCCGTGCGAAGAACGGGGAGTGCGCGGGGATGAAGACGCACGTTCGGGTCGCGGTGATCGGGGGCGGGGTGGTCGGCTGCAGCGTGCTGTTCCACCTGGCCAAGCTCGGCTGCAAGGACGCCGCCCTGTTCGAGCGCAAGGAGCTGACGTCGGGCTCGTCGTGGCACGCGGCGGGCGTCATTCACACCATCGCGTCGGACCCGAACATCGCCCGCATGCAGGGCTATACCCTCAAGCTGCTCGAGGAGATCGAGCAGCTCTCGGGCCAGAGCGTCGGGCTGCACCGCGTCGGCGGCATCTACCTCGCCTCGACGCCCGAGCGCCTGGATTACTTGAAGCAGGAGCGCGCCAAGGCCCGCTACATGGGGCTCGACACCGAGTTCATCTCGATGGACGAGGTCAAGCGCCTCAACCCCCTGGTCGAGACCAGGCACTACAACGGCGCCCTGTTCGAGCCCTTGGACGCCCACATCGACCCCTCGGGCGTGACCCACGCGTACGCCAAGTCGGCGCGGCACTACGGCGCCGAGATCAACCGCGAGACGCCCGTCGTCGAGCTGAAGCAGCGACCCGACGGCACGTGGGACGTGGTGACGCCGAAGGGCACGGTGCACGCGGAGGTCGTCGTCAACTGCGGCGGGCTGTGGGCGCGCGAGGTGGGCCGGCTGGCCGGCGTCGAGCTGCCCGTCCTGCCCATGGAGCACCACTACCTGATCACCGAGACGATCCCGGAGATCGAGGCTCACGGCCGCGAGCTCGCCGTGACCATCGACTACGAGGGCGGCGCCTACACGCGCCAGGAGCACAAGGGGCTCCTGCTCGGCACCTACGAGGACAAGTGCGTGCCGTGGTCGCTCGACGGCACGCCGGCCGACTTCGGCCACGAGCTGCTGCCGCCCGATCTCGATCGCTTCGTCGACCGGCTCGAGCTCGCGTATCAGCGCATGCCCGCGCTGGCCCGCGCCGGCATCAAGAACGTGGTCAACGGGCCGTTCACTTTCGGCCCGGACGGCAACCCGCTGATCGGGCCGATCCCCGGCCTGCGCAACTTCTTCGTCGCGGTCGGCGTCATGGCCGGGTTCTGCCAGGGCGGCGGCGTCGGGCTGTGCCTCGCCCAATGGATCCTCGAGGGCGAGCCCGACATCGACGTGTTTGCCATGGACGTCGCCCGCTTCGGGCCCTACGCGACCGCCAGCTACACGCGCGACAGGGTCAAGGAGAACTATTCGCGCAGGTTCATGATCACGTATCCGAACGAGGAGCTGCCGGCGGCGCGCCCGTGCAAGACGACGCCGCTCTACGAGCCGCTCAAGGCCAAGGGCGCGCTGTTCGGCGCGGCCTACGGGCTCGAGCACGCGCTGTGGTTCGCGCCCAGGGGCGTCGAGCCGTACGAGAACCCCACGTTCCGCCGCTCGAACGCGTTCCCCCACGTCGCCGAGGAGTGCCGCGCGGTACGCGACAACGTGGGGCTGCTCGAGATCGCCAACTACGCCAAGTACGAGGTCACCGGGCCGGGCGCCGAGGCCTATCTCGACCGCCTGATGGCGAACCGCCTGCCGCTCCAGGGCCGGCTCGTGCTGACCCCCATGCTGAGCCCGAAGGGGAGATTGTTCGGCGACCTGACCGTGGGCCGGCTCGCCGACGACCGGTTTGTCATCATCGGCTCGGGCGCGGCTCAGTCGGTGCACATGCGCTGGTTCCTGAAGCACCTGCCGGCCGAGGGCGTGACGGTGCGCAATCGGAGCATGGAATTGCTCGGTGTCTCGATCGCGGGGCCGCGTTCGCGTGAGCTGCTCGCGCGCCTGACCAGCGCCGACGTGAGCAGCGGGGCCTTCAAATTCCTCGACGTGCGGCCGATGGAGGTCGGCGGCGTGCCGTGCCTGATCGCGCGTATCACGTTCACGGGCGAGCTCGGCTACGAGATCTACTGCCAGGCGGAGTACCAGCGCGCGCTCTACGACGCCGTGCACGAGGCCGCGCGCGACATGGACATCCGGCATTTCGGCTGGCGCACGCTCTACGCGCTCCGGCTCGAGAAGAACTACGGCATCTGGACCTACGAGTTCAAACCGGACTTCACCGCCGCGGAGGCAGGCCTCGATCGCTTCGTCCGCTTCGACAAGAACGCCGATTTCATCGGCCGCGCGGCGGCCATGGCCGAGCGCGACAAGGGCCGCAAGCTCGCGCTCGCGACCTTCGTGGTCGACGACAACGGCACCGACTGCAACCGCGACGAGCCGATCATGCACGACGGGCGCTGCGTCGGGTTCGTCACCTCGGGCGGCTACGCGCACTATGCGAAGAGGAGCGTCGCCATGGGCTACGTGCCGGCCGAGCTCGCCGCCGCCGACAAGGGCTTCGCGATCGAGATCCTTGGTGAGATGCGCCCCGCGCGCGTCCAGGCCCAGCCGCTGCACGACCCCAAGGGCGAACGGATGCGGGGGTAATCCTGTGAGCCCGTAGGGGCGGGTCCGAGACCCGCCCCTTATATGAGGCGGGTTTTGGGTCAAGGTTTTTTGTTGGCGTGATT
>JBBDQV010000008.1:0-12803 GCA_040905845.1 Alphaproteobacteria bacterium
CCACGTCGACGTGGTCGGCCGCGGCCCGGGCCTCGGCACCGCGCTCTACGGCGCTCTGGTGTTGCGCGAGCTGCTGGGCTTACGCGGCGGCTGGATGCCCGCGGGCCACTTCCGGCACGGGCCTCTGCTCGACGTCGCCCAAGGCCACAAGCTGATCGTCATCGCCGGCGGCCGCACGGCCGCGCTCGGCGCCCGGCTCGCGGCGGACGCGGCCGGCCGGGGCGGCCGTGCCGTGCTGGTCACCGATCGCGCGCCCGACGCCGTTCCGGGCGTGCTGACCGTCTCGATCCCCGTGAAGGACGAGCTTCTGTTCGCCCTGCTCGCCGCGTTGCCGTTCGAGCTCTACATGGCCGAGGCCGCGCGCACGGTCGGCACGGCGTACCTGAGGGTCCAAACCACGTCCGAATAGTCGCGACGGTCGCGCTTGATGGCATCGGCGCGCGGCCGCTATCCTGAGCTGTATACGCCCGAGTGGCCGATGGGCGGCCCGTGGGCGAACAGGGAGGTCAACAATGGCTAAGTTGAGATCGTTCGGCGCGGTCGACGGGCCGTTCGCGCCCATGACCCGACGCCAGGCGGCGCTGGGCTTGGCCGGCGCGGGCGTCGCGGGAGCACTCGCCCTGCCGGGGCGTGCCGCGCGCGCCGAAACCGTCCAATGGATGGGCTGGCAGGGTTACGACGAGTGCTACAACGTCGGCACCTATATCGCCGACAACGGAATCACCCTCGAGAAGACGTACATCAACGCCAACGAGGAGATCATCACCAAGCTCCAGGGCGGCAGCATCGGGTCGATCGATCTGATCACCATGTACTTCGGCTACCTGCCGATCATGGCCGCCGCCGGGCTGCTGGATCCGTTCGACGACTCGAAGGTCGCCGCCGCCGGCCACGTCATCCCGCAGTTCCTGGCCCAGGATTCGCTCCGCTACGACGGCCAGCTCTACGGCGTGCCGTGGACCTGGGGCTTCCTGCCGATGATGTACGACCCGGCGGCGATCGCGCAGCCCACCTCGTGGATGGACGTGCTCAAGGAGGAGCACAAGGGCAAGGTCGTGATGATCCACGATCCGCTCGGCAACCTGATGGTCTGGGGCAAGGTGGTGATCCCAGAGGCCATGCACTCGACGGTCCTGACCCACGACCAGCTCAAGCAGGTCATCGACTTTCTCGTCAACGTCAAGAAGAACCACGCGCGTGCCTTCGCCTCGAGCTACGGCGAGGCCTCGGACATGTTCGCGCGCGGCGAGGTCGTCATCTCGGCGCTGGGCTGGGAGGCGATGGTCGGCTTCGCCGGGGCGGCGGGCAAGGTCATCGACTACGTCATTCCCCAGGAAGGCACGGCCATGTACATGGATTGCCTCGCCATTCCGAAGGGCTCGCCGCACCCTGACCTGGCGTACGGCCTAGCCGACACGTGCCTGTCGATCGACGGCCAGCTCAAGATCGTCGAGGTGCTGACCCAGGGCATCACCAACCTCGAGGCGATCGCCAAGACGACGCCCGAGCACCAGGCGATCTACCAGTACGACGACATCGACAGCTTCCTTCAGCGCGCCCGGCTCGAGCCGATGCCGCCGACCGAGGCAGGCGACTACGCGACGTACGACGACTTCCTCGAGGAGTACGACCGCCTCCTGCAGGCGTGATGCAGGCGGATGCAACGCGGCCGGGCGGGGAACGCCAGCCCCTCGTCCGGCTGCGCGGCCTCGGCAAGACGTTCGGGCCGGTCGTCGCGGTCGCGCCGCTCGACCTCGACATCTTCGCGGGCGACTTCTATGCGCTGCTCGGGCCCTCGGGCTGCGGCAAGACGACGCTCCTGCGCATGGTCGGCGGTTTCACGCCGCCGACCGCCGGCACGGTCACGATCGACGGCCAGGACGTGACCCGGCTCGGACCCGAGAAGCGCCCGACCAACATGGTGTTCCAGGGCTACGGCCTGTTCCCGCACATGACCGTGCGCCAGAACATCGGCTACGGCCTCGGACTCGCCAGGGTCGCCGACACCGAGCGCGAAGAGCGCGTGCGCGCGATCATGGCGTTGGTGCGCATCGGCGAGCTCGCCGAGCGCAAGCCCGACGCCCTGTCGGGCGGGCAGGCGCAGCGCGTCGCGCTCGCCCGCGCGCTCGTCATGCGCCCGCGCGTGCTCCTGCTCGACGAGCCGCTCGCCGCGCTCGACCTCAAGCTGCGCAAGCAGATGCAGGAAGAGCTCCGCCGTATCCATCAATCGATCGGCGGCACGTTCGTGTTCGTGACCCACGACCAGGGCGAGGCCATGGGGCTCGCCAACCGCATCGCGGTCATGGAGGCGGGGCGCTGCGTCCAGGAAGGCAGCCCGGAGGAGATCTACCGGCGGCCGAAGACGCGCTTCGTCTCGGGCTTCATCGGCGAGGCCAACATGCTGGCGGGCGCGCGGCAGGGCGGGCGCGTGCGGCTGGGGGCCGGGTCGGCGTTCGACGACGACGGCGCCGATGGTCCGGTCAGCGTGGTCGTGCGGCCCGAGGCCGTTCGCCTGGGCGCCGTCGACGCTGACGTGCGCCTCGAGGGCCGGCTCGAGGACGCGGTCTTCCTCGGTCCTTACACGCGCTATCGAGTGGCGCTCGCGACCGGCGAGGAGATCATCGCCCACGCGAGCGACGGACGGATCGAGGAGGGTCTCGCCGTCGGCGCGCCGGTCGCGGTCGGCTGGTCGCGCGCCGATCAGCGGATCGTCGAGGGCACCTGAGCGTGGAGACGCTGCGACGCCACGCGATGCTCGGGCCCGCCGCGGCGGTGCTCGGCCTCCTGTTCGTCGCGCCGTTCGCGTTCCTGTTCGTGGTCAGCTTCTGGCGCGTGCGCACCTTCAAGCTTTCGCCCGACTTCATCCTCGACAACTACGTCGACACCTTCGACAAGTACGGCGGGTCGCTCCTGTTCACCGTCGCCGTCGCGGCGACGATCGCGACGCTGACCACCACGCTCGCCTTCGGCTTCGGCTACGTCATCCGGTTCAAGGCCGGGCGGTCCGGCAACGCGCTCCTGATGGTCACGCTGATCACGCTGTTCGGCGGCTACCTGGTCAAGATCTACGCGTGGAAGACGATCCTCGGCACCGAGGGCATCCTCAACTCGGCACTGCTCGCGCTCGGCCTCGTCGCCGAGCCGCTGACGATCTTCATCTACAATCCCGGCGCCGTCGTGGTGACGCTCACCCACTTCCTGCTGCCGCTCGCGGTGCTGCCCGTCTATGCCTCGCTGCGTGGCGTCCGGGACATCACGCTCGAGGCCGCGCGGGACCTCGGCGCGCGCCCCGCCCGTGTCTTCCTCGACGTCATCCTGCCCCAGTGCCTGCCGGGCGTTTCGGCGGCGTTCGCGTTCTGCTTCCTGATCTCGGCCGGCGATTACGTGACACCGCGTTACGTCGGCGGGCCGTACACCTCGATGATCGGCGACTTCATCGAAGGCCAGTTCTCGCTCAAGTTCGACTGGCCGAGCGGCGCCGCGATGTCGTTCACCGTGCTCGCCGCGTGCCTGCTCGCCGTGCTCGCGGCGCGCGCCCTGCTCGGCCTCGCGCGGCCGCGCTAGCGCCATGGCGACAACACTTTGGCGCGTTTTCGGGGGCCTGATCGTCCTCTTCATGCTGACGCCGCTCGTCCTCGTCGTGCTGTTCTCGTTCACCGACAACGCGCTGACGAACTTTCCGATCGAGCGCTTCTCGACCCGCTGGTTCCGGACGCTGTTCGAGAAGGACGAGTTCTGGAAGGCGTTCGGCAACAGCCTGAAGATCGCGAGCTCGGTCGCCGTGATCTCGACCGTCATCGGCACGCTCGCCGCGCTCGCGCTCGCGCGCCTGCGCGAACGCGTCGCCAACGCGGTGCTGGTCGCGCTCTGCTTCCCGGTCATGCTGCCGGCGCTGGTCATCGGCATCGCGCTCCTGGTCTTCTTCAACAAGACGGGCGTGCCGCTGAGCCTCGGCACCGTGATCCTCGGGCATTTGGTCATCACCCAGCCGTTCGTCATCCTGATCGTCTACGCGCGCATGGCCGGCTTCGACTACGCCGCGGTCGACAGCGCGCGCGACCTGGGCGCCTCGCCATGGACGGCGTTCTGGACCGTGACCTTCCCGATGATCTCGACCACGGTGATCGGCGCCGCGCTGATCGCGCTCGCCATTTCGCTCGACGACTTCATCATCACGTTCTTCACCATCGGCGGCGGCAACACGCTGCCGACCTACGTCTGGGGCAAGGTGCGCACCTACCTCGACCCCTCGATCAACGCGATCGGCACCATCCTGATCGGATTGACCATCGGCTCGACCGTGCTCGCGCTGCGCGTGAGCCGCTACCGCGGTTGAGTCACCGGCGAGGCTACGATGATCTACGTCGAATACATCCGGCGCGACCGGCACATCCCGATCGAGATCTTCCGTGCCTTCGGCGATCAGGCGTCGTGGACCGAGGCGGGCGACGAGCTGGTGCTCAACATCGGCCGCACGCTACGCCTCGGTCCCCATCCGGCCTATATGGCGTTCTGGCGCTGCAAGGGCATGGCGCGGCTCGACGAGTGGGAGGCGCACTTCAACAGCGAGGCCGGGGCGACCGACACCTACGAGCAGGCGACCCACAAGGCCATTCACCTATCCGACGCCGGCTGCTTCGACGAGGTGTTCGCCGGCCCGCGCGCCGAGGGCGGGCTGTACTACGTCGAGTTCTTCGATGCCCCCGTGGCGAGCGAGAGCGCGGCGCTGACGGACCATTTCGAGGCGCGCGCGACGCGCCACCCGACGGCCCGGCTCAACCACGTCGTGCGCCGTATCGGCCGGCTCGGCGCACCCCTTGGCGACATGGCGGTGTGGACCGTCGCCGACTACGTGGCGCTCGAGCCCTTGGCGCGCGAGGACCACGCGCCCGGCCCGTTTCGGCCCCATGCCGCCGGGGTCTATCGCCGCTTCGGCGCGGAGATTCTTTAGCAGACCGGTGTGGCGAGCGCCCTCACGTGGAGCGCGCGGTCGAGGTTGCCGCCCGAGAGGATCAGGCCGACGTGCTTGCCCGCCATCGCCACGCGTTCCTTGAGGAGCGCGGCGAGCGGCGCCGCGCCCGCTCCTTCGGCCAGGTTGTGGGTGTCGTCGAAAATGGCGGCGATCGCGGCCAGGAGCTCGTCCTCGGTGACGGTGACGACGCGCGCGGCGCCTTGGTTGATCATGGCGACCGCCTCGGCCACGGGCACGCGGCACGCCATGCCATCGGCGAGCGTGTCAGCCGCGTTGGTGCTGACCGGCGCGCGCCGGGCGAACGAGCGCGCGTAGGCCGGCGCGTTGGCGGCGACGACGCCGATGACCTCGGCCTTCAGGCCGAGCGCGTCGCGCGCGGCGATGACCCCGCAGATGCCCGAGCCGAGGCCGATCGGGACATAGACGGCGTCGAGATCCGGGGCGGCGCGGAACAGCTCGAGCGCGTAGGACGCGACGCCCTTGACCAGGGTGGGGTGGAACGAGGCGACGAAATGAAGACCGCGCTCCCGTGCGATCGCGTCGGTCGCCTCGAGCGCGGCCTGGAAGTCGTGGCCGGTCTCGATCAGCTCGGCGCCGAGCGCTCGCATCGCCCGGTTCTTGGATTGCGCGTTGCCGTGGGGCACGACGACGACCGAGGCCAGCCCGTGGGCCCGCGCGGCGAAGGCGACGCTCTGGCCGTGGTTGCCCCGCGTCGCCGCGATGACGCCGGCCGGCGGTCGGCGCCCGCGCGCGAGCTCCGCCATGTAGGCAAGGCCCCCGCGCACCTTGAACGCGCCGATCGGGGTGTGGTTCTCGTGCTTGACGACGACCGTGCAGCCGCAGCGCTCCGCCAGCAGCGGCCAGGCGATGGCCGCGGTCGGCGCCAGGGTCTCGTGGACGATGGCCGCGGCCGCTTCAAGCGCCTCGAGGGCAAACGTCATAGGACCTCAAACGCTGTAGCGGGGGGGTTTCAAACCCCGCCGCTACACCGTACAGCTCCGGAGGCGCGGCTACGCAGGCATGTGGTAGCGCAGGTTCTGGTTCTGGCCGTCCGGGCTCAGGGCCGGCTTGAGCTGGGCGTGGTTGTAGATGAACGCGTTGACGCCGTGGGTCAGGAACAGGTAGGCGCCCGATTCCTCCATCAGGTCCTGCATGCGCGTGTAGATGGCGTTGCGCTTGTCCACGTCGGTCTCGCGCAGGCCGTCCTGGTTCAGCTTCTCGAACTCGTCGGAGTAGAAGCGCTCCCAGTTCCAGATGCCGATCTGGTGATTGGTGAACCACTCGGTCGCCCAGCTCGGGTCCGGCGCCATGGTGAAGCGGTTGAGGATGAGCTGGTTGGTCATCACCGTCGGGCTGTCGGCGAAGCCGAGCGTCCAGAACGTACCTGAATCGAGCGGCGTGACCAAGACGTTGAGACCGACGTCCGTCAGGTTCGCGGCGATCACCTGGGCCGCGGTCGTCGCCCAGGTCGCGTTCTGGGACTTGAGCTCGAGCGCGACCCCTTCGTAGCCGCCCGCCTTGACGAGTTCGCGCGCCTTGTCGGGATCGTAGCCGTAAAGGTTCTGTTCGCGATGGCCCACCAGGCCCGGCGCGACGATGCCCGTCGAGGGCTGCGCCTGGCCGTAGAACGCGGCCTCGAGCACCTCGGGGACGTTGACGCCGAGCTGGATCGCACGACGTAGATTGACGTCTTGGAGCGCGCCCGCCGAGCCGTCCTCGTTCTGGTGGTCGACGTTCATGCCGAGCCAGATGTAGGCGTTGGGCGGGAACTTCACGAGCGTGGTGTCCGGCGGCATGCTCGCCTCGAGGTCGCCGATCGAGGATGGGTCGATTCCCGTGATGACGACCTCGCCGGCCATGTAGGCGATCTCGCCCGCCTTCGGGTCCTCGATCGGGATGACGGTGATTTCGTCGAACGGCGCCTTGTCGCCCGGCCAGTTGGGGTTGGGCTCGAGCACCAGCTTCTGCTTCGGCACCCACTCGCGGACACGGTAGGGGCCGTTGTACGCCGGGATCTCGGTGGTCCAACGCTTCTCGGCCAAGGCCTCGGTCGCGGCCTTGCACACGACGTTGCCCGAGCCGTAGGGCAACGACGATGTCCACAGCGCCGCGAACGGCTCCTTCAAGTGGATGACGCCGGTCACCTCGTCGATGATCTCGACCTCCTTGAGCGACTGCCAGTCGACGACGTAGTCGGCCTTGAGCCCGGTGATGCCGGCGATGCGTTCGTAGGAGTACTTGACGTCCTCGGTGGTCGTGACACCGAAGCCGTCCGACCATGGCACGCCCTTCTTGATACGGAACCTCACGGTCAAGGGATCGATCTGCTCGATCTCCTCGGCGAACTCGTTCTCGAGCATCCACTTCGGGTCGTTCGCCTTGAAATGGACGAGCCGATTCATGGTGCAATGCATGACGTCGTCCTCGGCGCCCGCGAGCCGGAATGCGGGATCGAGGATCTGGATGTCCGCGTAGGAGCGGACGCGAATCGATTTCGTCTGAGCAAACGCCGGCCGGCCGAGGGCGATAGCCGAGAGGCCGCCGATCGCGGCCGAGCCGCGCATGACCTGGCGGCGATCGAGGCGCATGCCGCGCCCGTTCCCCAGGTTGAGCCATTCTGTCATGAAGACCTCCCTTTGCTGGGCGCGCGCCGAGGCGGGCGCCGCCGTATACAGGGCGGCCATCGAAGCACCGCGTGGCCCTTGGCGCAAGGCCGATCGGTTCAGCGCACGATGGGCTGGGCGACCGGCGCCGCGACGACGCCCTTCGCGGCGATGCCGGGCATGGCGCGCAAGTGCCCCGACCAGCGATGCTCGATCCAACGGAAGCCATAGAGCATCGCGTAGGAGATGGCGCAGTAGATCACGCCGACGAAGATCAGGATCTCGAAGCTCGCGAAGGTCCTCGAAATGAGGACGCGCGCGACGCCGAACAGATCCATCAAGGTGATGATGCTGACCAGGCTGGTCGCCTGGAACAGGAAAACGACCTCATTGGTGTAGGCCGGCAGGGCGAACCGGAACGCCTTGGGCAGCACGATGCGCCGGATCAGGAGCCAGCGCGACATGCCGAGGGCGCGCGCGGCCTCGATCTCGCCGAACGGAACGGCCTGGATCGAGCCGCGCAGGATCTCGGTCGTGTAGGCCGCCGTGTTCAGCGTCAGCGACAGCAGGGCGCAGAAATACGGCTCGCGGAACAGGGTCCACAAGCCAGCGGACTCGAACCAGGAACGGAACTGCCCGCTGCCGTAGTAGATGAGGAAGATCTGGACCAGAAGGGGCGTGCCGCGAAAGAAGTAGACGTAGCCGTAAACGGGCATCCACACGGCGGGTTTGCGCGAAACGCGCATGAGCGCCAGGGGCACCGCGAGCGCCAAGCCCGCCGCCACGCTGATCGCGGTCAGCTCCATGGTCATCAGGACGCCGTCGAGGTAGCGGTCCAGATGGTTCGTGATCGCGCCGAAATCCGGTGTCATGGCCTAGGACCGCCTGACCCCGCGGTTGGCCCAGCCTTCGGCGCGCTGCTGCGCCAGCATCGAGACGAACGTGATGCCGAGGTAGATCAGCGCCGCGGTCAGGTAGAACTTGAACGGCTCGCGCACGGCCCGCGCGGCGATGTCCGTCTTGCGCATGAGCTCGTCGAGCTGGATCACCGACATCAAGGCCGTCGCCTTGATCAGCACGAGCCAAACGTTGCCGAGGCCGGGCAGCGCGAAGCGCCACATCTGCGGCAGGAGCACGCGGCGCACGATCAGGGAGCGATTCATGCCGGTCGCCTTGGCCGCCTCGATCTGGCCCGTGGGGACGGCCAGATAGGCGCCGCGGAACACCTCGGTCGCGAACGCGCCGTAGATCGAGCCGAGCGCGATCACGCCCGTCAGGAACGGGTCGATGTCGATGAGGATCTCGGAGCCCGCGAGCCATGACGCGAACATCTGCATCAGGATCGTGAGACCGTAGTAGACGAGAATGATCAGGACGAGCTCGGGCACGCCGCGCACGACGACCGTGTAGGCATTGGCGACGGTTCGCGCCAGCGGGCTCCGGCTGAGTTTGCCCCAGGCACCAAGGAGCCCCATCGGCACCGCCACCGCGCCGGCGCAGACCGCGACCAGGATCGTGATCTTGAGGCCTTCCCAGAAGAACCAGCCGTAACCTCTGTAGAAGGTCTCAGCCGCGTCCATGGGTGATCACGACCCCCGGGTTCTCGTCACGCCACAAGCTCGCCGCCGCCGCCCGCTGGATAAGCGAACGGCGGCGCCGTGTTCGCCAAGGCGACGAGCCTTGGACCTACATGCCCGGCTCGCCGTAGACGTCGAAGGCGAAGTACTTGTCGTTGATCGCCTTGTAGGTGCCGTCCTCGCGAATTTGCTTGATCGCCATGTTGAAGGCATCGACCAGGTCCTGCTCGCCCTTGCGGATCGCGATGCCGGCACCGTCGCCGAACCACTTGGGATCCGAGTAGTCGGGCCCGACGAATTCGCAGCACGCACCCGCGTCGGTCTGGATGAAGCCCTCGTCGAGCGCCACCGAGTCGGCGAGCACGAGGTCGAGACGCCCCGCTCCGAGGTCCGCGTTCGCCTCGTCCTGGGTCGCGTAGACCCGGATGTCGGAATCCTGGAAGTTGTCGCGCAGGAAGTTTTCGTGGATGGTCGCCCGCTGGGTGCCAATCACCTTGCCGGCAAGGCCTTCCTTGGTGAACTCGAACGTCTGGCCCTTGGCGGCGATGAACTTGGCCGGCGTGTTGTAGTACTTCCCGGTGAAGTCGACCTTCTGTTTGCGCTCCTCGGTGATCGACATCGAGGCGATGATGGCGTCGTACTTCTTGGCGATCAGGCCGGGGATGATGCCGTCCCAATCCTGGACGACAAAGGTGCATTCGAAGCTGGCGGCCGTGCACAGCGCCTTGGCAATGTCGATGTCGAAACCGACGAGCTCGCCGTTCGGATCGATCGAGTTGAACGGCGGATAGGCGCCTTCGGTGCCGATCACGACCTTGCGCATGTCCGCCGCGGCGGTGCCGGCCGCGACCGCCAGCACCAGGACGGCCGACATGACGATGGTCAGTTTCTTCACGGTATGTCTCCCCGAATGGTTGATGAAGCAAGACAAGACTTGATCCAACGCCGATCGGCCAGGACCTAAAGGAGCCGCGCCAGGAACTGTCGGCAACGCTCCGACTTCGGGTTGCCGAGCACTGCCTCGGGCGGGCCTTGCTCCTCGATACGGCCAGCGTCGAGAAAGAGTACCTCCGAGGCAACCTCGCGGGCAAAGCCCATTTCGTGGGTCACCACGATCATCGTGCGCCCTTCCAGGGCGAGCTGGCGCATGACGCGCAGCACCTCGCCGACGAGCTCGGGATCGAGCGCCGAGGTTGGCTCGTCGAACAGCATGACCTCGGGGTCCATGGCCAGCGCGCGGGCGATCGCCGCGCGCTGCTGCTGGCCGCCCGACAGGTGCGCGGGGTAATAGCTCAGCTTGTCGGCGATGCCGACCTTATCGAGCAGGGCCTTGGCCTTATCGATGGCCTCGGCGCGCGGCTTCTTCAGCACGTGGATCGGCGCCTCGATGACGTTCTCGAGCACGGTCATGTGCGACCACAGATTGAAGCTCTGGAACACCATGCCGAGCCTGGACCGGATGCGGTCGACCTGGCGCTGGTCCTCGGGCACGGCGTGACCGCCGCGGGTGGGGCGCATGCGGATCAACTCGCCGCCGACCGTGACGTGGCCCGAATCGGGCGTCTCGAGCAGATTGATGCAGCGCAGGAAGGTCGACTTGCCCGAGCCCGAGCCGCCGATCATGGCGATGACGTCGCCGACCCTCGCGGTCAGCGAGACGCCCTTCAGCACCTCGAGCGAGCCGAAGCTCTTGTGCAGCTCCTCGACGACCAGTGCGGTCGCCCCGTTCGCGCCAGTTTCAGCCATCCCCGTGTACGATAAGGTTCTTTTCGTTGGCCCGAGAATACCCGAGACGCCCGCCGGCCGTCGAGCGGCGATTCGCGCCGTTCGGCCGTCAATCGACGCTCGGCTCGGGCTCAGACAACGGCTCGGGCCCGCTGATCGTCGCGAACGGATCGCCCGGGCGCGCCAGACGTTCCACGTCCCGGCCGAAGAAGACGCCGCGCGTGCGTGCCTTGACCGGGGTGCGCGCGCGCGTCGGGTCCTCCGCCAGGGGATCGACGACCTCGGCGACCACCTCGCCCTCCGCGACCTCCTCGCCCAGCGCCTTGCGATAGACGAGGACGCCGGCCGACGGCGCGCGCAGGTGATCGATGCCGTCCGCCGGGGCCGCGTCGCACGCGAGCAGGGGCAGCGGCCCCGGATCGCCGTCGATGAGCCCGCGTCGCTGCAGGAAACGGAACAGGTTGTCGGCGTCCTTTTCGTTCACCTCGTCGCTGACCTGGGTATGGCCGCGCAGCTCGATCGTGACGCCGAGGCAGGACGGCGGGATCGGCCGGTCGGGGAACGTCTTGGCGAGCGCGAGCCAGGTCGACCCGTTCGCCTCGTCGAAAGCGTGACCGTCGTCCTTCTCCCAGGTCAGCACGCGCTTGCAGCCGAGCTGGGCCGGCAGGTCCGACGCCGCGGGCCAGAACGTCGCGGGCAGGTAGAGATAGAGCACGGCCTCGCCATGGCTGTGCAGGTCGAGCACGATGTCCGCGTCGATCGATTGCGACAGCAGCGTCTTGCGCAGCGATTCGTGCTCGGTGCGCGGGGCGAGCTCGTTCGCCGCCTCGATGAGCGCTGCCCTGATCGTCGCGACGTTGGCATCGGCGTCGTCGCCCAGTCGGTTCCCCACCTTCTTCTCGACGGCCTCGGCCAGGCGCGGAAAGTTGCGGTTGAAGTTGCCGCCGCCGCCGAGCTCGAACCGACCGTTCTGCTGGCCGTTGATGTTCTGGGCGAGCCCGATCGGGTTCGCGGTCGGCGCCACCACGATCTCGCCCTTGATCGCGCCCCGCTGCTCGGCGGCATCGAGCCGCATGCACAGGTGGTGCAGCACCAGGACGCCGGGCAGCTCGTTCGCGTGCAGCGCCGCCTGGAGGTAGGCCTTCGGTCGCGCACCGGCCTTGCCGTAGCGGCGGACGAGCACGCTGCGGCTGGTGCCGGGGCTCACAGCCAGGAGCGGCAAGCGTTCGAGGTTGGGCATGGCGACGCCTCGGCGGTTGGACTCCCCTGGTGCCCCGCGCCAACGACGGCTGTCAAGGTCGCGGCGCTTGTCGAGGCGCGTGCGTTGGGCTAAGCGGGCCGGGCGCGGAGGGACGCCCGTGACCGAACAGTGCGACGTTCTCATCATCGGGGCCGGCGTGGCGGGGCTGTCCACCGCCTGGCGCTTGGCCGAGCACCGGCGCGTGGTGATCGTCGAGCGCGAATCCCAGCCCGGCTATCACACCTCGGGCCGCTCCGCGGCGCAGTTCGCCCAAACGTTCGAGCCGCCGGCGATGCGCCGGCTCGCGGTTGCCAGCCGTGACTTCTTCGAGCGCCCGCCCCACGGCTTCGCAGACCATCCGATCGCCACGCCGCGCTCGAGCCTGGTGCTCGCGCGCCCGGGCCAGGAAGACGCCCTCGAGGCCGAGATCGAGGCGTGCGCGGCGCTCGGCATTGGGGCACGGCTGGTTGGTGAAGCCGAGACGCGACGGCTGTTCCCGCCGTTGTTGCCCGGGCTGTTCAGCGCCGGGCTCGACGAGCCCGAGGCCAAGTATCTCGACGTCGATCTGATCCTGCGAGGCTACCTCAAGGGTATGCGCGCCGGCGGCGGACGCCTGGCCGTGGACGCCGAGGTCACCGGGCTGGAGCGGCGCGGCGGCCTGTGGCACGCGGCCACGCGCGCCGGCG
>JBBDQV010000009.1:0-9267 GCA_040905845.1 Alphaproteobacteria bacterium
TCCATACGCCTCCGATCCGCGCCCAGCCCCGACGCCATGAATAGATCGGGCTAGCTCCGTTCGGTCTGAGGAGGGCCGAACGCCCGTCTCGAAGCCTGTCCTGAGCGACGCCGCAGGCGGCGTCGAAGGGAACGAACGGATTCGCGATCACACGCGCTTCTTGGCGCGCCGGCCAAGGGCGGAGACCTTGGCCCAGTCGCCCGCGATCAGCGCCTCCTTCTTGGCGCGCCGCCAGCCCTTGATCCGGCGTTCGGCCGCGAGTGCCTCGTCACGGGACGGGAACCCGGTCGCATGGACCAGTTCGACCGGGCGACGGCGTTCGGTCCATCCAGGGATCGCTCCGTTTGGTGCCGAGCGACGCGGGATTCGAGGTCGTCCGTGTGTCCGACGTAGAACGAACCGTCCGCGCACCGGAGCATGTAGACCCAGAAAGACATGGTCGGACCTTCGGTGCGGGCCCCGCTCGCGCTTCGAGACGCTTGCCTTCGGCAAGCTCCTCAGCGCGAACGGCCATTTCTTGCAGGGTAAAGGAACCCGTTCGGCCTGAGGAGGGCGAAGCCCGTCTCGAAAGCCGAACGGCGCGCGCGCACCCGTCCGTGGCGGTCGGGCGAGGCGTTTGATAGATAGGGTCCGGACGTCCCGCCCTAGCCGGAGTGCTCATGTCTCGCAAGGTTGCCTTGATCACCGGCGTCACCGGCCAGGACGGCGCCTACCTGGCCGAGCTGCTGCTCGCCAAGGGCTACGAGGTCCACGGCGTCAAGCGGCGCTCGTCCTCGTTCAACACCGGGCGTGTCGAGCACCTCTACCAGGACCCGCACGAGCGCGACCTGCGTTTCATCTTGCACTATGGCGACATGACCGATCCGACCAACCTGATCCGGCTGGTCGCCCTGGCGCGCCCCACGGAGATCTACAACCTGGCGGCGCAAAGCCACGTCCAAGTCAGCTTCGAGACCCCCGAGTACACCGCGAACGCCGACGGGCTCGGCACGCTCCGGCTGCTCGAGGCGATCCGGATACTGGACCTCGGCGACAGCGTTAGGTTTTACCAGGCCTCGACCTCGGAGCTCTACGGCAAGGCGGCCGAGGTGCCGCAAAGCGAGACGACGCCCTTCCACCCGCGTAGCCCCTACGCGGCGGCCAAGCTCTACGCTTACTGGATCACCGTCAACTACCGCGAGGCGTACGGGCTGCACGCCTCCAACGGCATCCTGTTCAACCACGAAGGCCCGACGCGCGGCGAAACCTTCGTCACCCGCAAGATCACCCGCGCCGTCGCCGCCATCGCCAAGGGACGCCAGGACTTGCTCTACCTCGGCAACCTGGACGCCAAGCGCGACTGGGGGCACGCGCGCGACTACGTCGAAGGCATGTGGCTGATGCTGCAGCAGGATCGCCCGGACGACTACGTGCTGGCCACGGGCGAGAGCCACAGCGTGCGCGAGTTCGCCGAGCGCGCCTTCGCCTGCATCGGCCGCCGCCTGGCATGGCGCGGCAGCGGCGTGGAGGAGGAAGGCTTCGACGCGGCCGACGGCCGTACGTTGGTCAAGGTCGACGCGCGCTACTACAGGCCGACCGAGGTCGACCTGCTGCAAGGCGACCCCGCCAAGGCCCGGGCGAAGCTGGGTTGGCGCCACAAGACCACGTTCGCCGAGCTGGTGCGCGAGATGGTCGAGGCCGACCTCGCCGAGCTCGGGGCGCCAGGGATCGAGCGATGACCGAGACACGGTTCGCCCTCGACGGCCGGCGCGTCTGGGTCGCCGGGCACCGCGGCATGGTCGGCTCGGCGCTCGTGCGCCGGCTCGAGCGCGAGCCGTGCACCGTCCTGACCGTCGGGCGCGAAACCCTCGACCTGACCCGCCAGGCCGAGGTCGAGGCGTGGCTGGCCGCGACGCGGCCCGACGTCGTGGTGCTCGCCGCGGCGCGGGTCGGCGGCATCGTCGCCAACGACCGGGCGCCGGTCGATTTTCTTTATGACAACCTGGCGATCGAGACCAACATCATCGCCGGTGCCCATCGCGTCGGCGTGGCCAAGCTGCTGTTCCTCGGCTCTTCCTGCATCTATCCGCGCCTGGCGCCCCAGCCGATGCGCGAGGACGCGCTGCTGACCGGTCCGCTCGAGCCGACCAACCAGTGGTATGCCGTGGCCAAGATCGCCGGCATCAAGCTCTGCCAGGCGTACCGGCGCCAGCACGGACGCGACTTCATCGCCGCCATGCCAACGAACCTTTACGGCCCCGGCGACAACTTCGACCTGACCTCGAGCCATGTCGTGCCCGCGCTCATACGCAAGGCGCACGCGGCCAAGCTCGGCGGCGAGGAGGCCATGGTCGTTTGGGGCTCGGGCGCGCCGCGCCGGGAGTTCCTGCACGTGGACGACTGCGCCGACGCATTGCTCCACCTGTTGACCCGCTATTCGGGCGAGGCGCACGTCAACGTCGGCACCAGCGAGGACCTGACCATCGCCGAGCTCGCCGGCCTCGTCTGCGAGGTCGTCGGCTTCGCCGGCCGGCTCGCGTTCGATGCGTCCAAGCCCGACGGCGCGCCGCGCAAGCTGCTCGACGTGAGCCAGTTGAACGCGCTCGGCTGGCGCGCGCGGATCGGACTCGGCGACGGGCTCGCCGCGACCTACCGCTGGTTCCTGGAGAACGCTCCCGAGGCCAGGGCGGCGTAGGCGCTGCGTGCAGCGGGCTCAACGGCGGAGCGCGTTTGATGAGACTCTTGATCGCCTCGTCCTGAGCCTGTCGAAGGACGAGGCGCCGCCACGACCGCCTGCTTCGCCATGCTCAGCATGAGGTCGTGTCATGGAGACCTTCATACGCTCTGCGGTTGCAAGGAGAACGGTCAGGGATATGGCCCAAAAGAAACACAAGGTATGGCTGGCTCGCCGCACGACACGGCCGGCGCCACCCGACGAGGCAGAGAGGCGCGCGATCATCGGGGCCTGCGAAGCCTTCATTCGGGACGTCTTGAAGCCGCGCTTCCTGCCTGAAATTACGGCGACCGAATGGAACTACGTGGTCGACATTCACGGCGCGTGGGCAGCGGGGCGATATCGCTTCATCCAGCGCTACAGGTCGGGCATGGAGCACAATCGCGACGAGGAGTTCGATGCGCCCTTCGCCCGGATCGACCACATGGGGCCGGACAATTTCGATATCTACTGGATGCGGCATACGGGGACATGGTGGCGGCTTTATACCGGCATGACGTTCGTCGAGGCGCTCCGCATTCTCGAAACAGACAGTATTCTGCACCCGGTCTGATCACGGACACGGGTTTCCCGGTGGTGGAGTTGTTGGTCATCGCGTAGTCACGGCGGACGCAGTCATGAGCGAGTACCAGTATTACGAGTTCCAGGCGGTTGACCGTCCGCTCGGCGAAGTGGATCGGCAGGCACTCAGGGCGCTGTCGACGCGGGCGCGCATCACGGCCACGAGCTTCACGAATTCTTACGAATGGGGCAACTTCAAAGGTGATCCGGCCGAGCTCATGGAGCGCTGGTTCGACCTTCATCTCTATCTGGCGAACTGGGGCGCGCGCCGGCTCATGATCCGTCTGCCAAAGCGGCTGGTCGATCAGAGAATTCTCGAGGTTTTCCTCCTCGAGGTCGATTGCGCTGCGCTCCGCGCGGCGGGCGAGAATCTGATCCTCGACGTTGAGCGCGACGAGGTGGAGTCCGACGAGGATTGGGATGACGGTTCGGGCTGGCTCGCGGCACTAGCGCCGCTGCGGGCCGATGTGCTCGCGGGCGACCTGCGGCTCTTCTATCTCCTGTGGCTGACGTCGGTCGAGGCCGATGCATTCGAGGCGGACGATCCGGAACCGCTGCCTGGGATCGGGCCAATGACGGGGGCGCTCGAGGCTTTCGTGAACTTCTTCGGCCTTGATCCCGATCTCGTCCGGGCGGCGGCCGAACGCTCCGCCGACGCGGGGCCGACATCACCGGATGCCGCCCAGACAGCCATTGCGGCGATGACCGATCGCGAGAAGACCGAATTGCTCATGCGGCTGTTCGACGGCGATCCACATGTGGCGGCCGGATTGCGAGTCGTGGTTCGGGATCGTCTGGCGCCCGGGACCGATGCCCCGCCGGCTGCCGTGCGCACCGCCGGTGAACTGCGGTCCCGCGCCCGAGCGATCCGCCTTGCCCGCGGGCGCGCGAACTCCGAGAAGGCCGCCGCCGAACGGCGCCGGCAGGCGGAGGAAGCGGAGAAAGCGCGCCGGGAAAGGCTCGACGCGATCGCGCGACGGGGCGAAAGCGTCTGGCGCGAGATCGAAACCGAAATCGCGCGCCGCAACGCGGCCGGCTATGACAAGGCGGCAAGCCTTCTCCTCGATCTGCGCGCGTTCGCCGAGGACCGGGGTACGAATGGGGACTTCGCCCGCCGACTCCGCACGATCCGCGAACGACATGCCCGGAAGGGGCGCTTCATCGAACGACTGGCGGCAATGGGATAGCTTAGCGCGTCATGGCGTATGTTTGGCGGACCACGGCCGACGATCGTGAGCACTACGTCTACGCCATAGCACTCTAAGCTGCATAGAATCAGCGACGCATTTCGGGTCGTGCCAACGGCACCACGGCCGCGTGTCGCCGAGCAGCTTCAATTGCAAGCTTCAAGTGTCGGTCGCCTCGTGTATTTCTGCCGACGCAGACGACAGGTGCGCCCAATAAGCGGGTCTGCTAACCTGTCGTTATGAATGAGACAATCGATCAGATCCGGGGACTGCTTTCACAGCTCGAGAGCGACGTCAGCCCATCAATCGCCGCAACCGAGCTTCGCGCATTTACGGGCTTGGAGCTGCCGGACATAATCTGCGACGTGGTTGACCTGCTGATGCCGGAGCTGAAGCCATACGAATCAGCTCTGTACATGCATTTACTCCGGCATTCGGTCATTGAGTCCAGCGCTCCTTATGTGCGAACAAGTGTCCGTAAGCTGCGAACCGGTGTCGTCAAGTCGGCCCAATCGGGAACCGTCTCCGGCGCCAGTTACCAGTCAATGCGAACCGCCCTCGATGGACTGATCGAGATTGGCGCCATCCGCCAGGAAGGTGACCCAAACCGTGTGGGCACGCTCTATCGCGTTTTGCTTCCCGAAGAGATCGAAACTTGTCAACGGCGTCGAGCAAAGCAGACGGCTCGCTCTACTATTACCGCGAACGAGCGCGAGGCCGATTTCTATAATATTCGCGAGAACCGACTCAAAATATACGAACGTGATAATTACCACTGTATTTATTGTGGCAAGCAACTCACTCGCTTCACGGCAACATTAGACCACATTACGCCGGTCAGTGAGGGCGGCGGTAACAGCGTGGACAATCTCAAGACAGCCTGTTTGCAGTGTAACTCCCGTAAGACGGGACGACCTCTGGGCGATTTCCTGGCAGAGAAGTTTCCAACCTCATAGGCAACTGATGCTCTGGTAAGGCGATCTGGGACGGCGAGATAAAAGCGGTTCTCCGGTCGCTATCGAAGCCCTTGGCAGGGCTTGTCTTTCTCCGTGCCGTGCGGTCGGGGCGCGTGCCGCTTCAAGAGAATTCGTCAATGTTTGCAATGTCCTTTCCGGGACCGTTACCGGTTTCGAGGTGTTTTGCCGGAAAGGGGCGGGTCTTGGCTCGCCCAGCGACGGCTGGCCGGTTCCCGCCGGACCGTACTCCGCGACTTGCGATCTTGACGTCTGACCCATTGAGTGGTACATAAACTCAAACTTGGAGTCATGGCATGATCGTCAGCTTCCGGGACGAGTGGTTACGTGCCTTCTTCGTGGATGACACCCGTTCGCGGAACATCTCGCCCGATCTGGAAACCAGGCTATTCCGCAAGCTCCAGATGATCGACGACTCGACGACGGATCAGGATTTACGGGTGCCGCCCAGCAAACACTTCGAAAGACTACGTGGCAATCTGGAAGGCCTCCATTCGATCCGCGTCAACAGACAATGGCGGCGCATCTTCCAGTGGGATGTCGGCCGAGGTGAAGCGACGGGCGTCTATCTCGACGACCACAGCTACATGTGAGCTGAGCCATGTTGACGACGAAGCACAAGCCAGCGAGCGTTGGCGAAATTCTGATTGAAGAGTTCATGGAGCCGATGGGCCTGACGCAAGGCGCGTTGGCCGAAGCGATGGGCGTACAACGCAAGCACGTCAACGAGTTGTGCAACGACCGCAGGGCCGTGACCGCCCCGACCGCGCTCATCCTTGCTCGCGTGTTCGGCAACAGCCCTGATTTCTGGCTGAACGTGCAGCGGCGCATCGATCTGTGGGAGGCGATGCACTCTCCCCGTGAACGCGAACGGATCGAACGCGCTCGACCGCTGACAGCCGCCGCGTGAGCGCGGCGCGGATCGGGTCGCCGATGATCCGCGTGTTCGTTACCAGATAGCGCCGGTCCGAGGCGGCGCGCTCGACGCGCTACGGCGACACGGTGAAGCCTTCGCGTTGCGCGGCCGTCCTCAGCCGGTCGTCGAGGCAGACGAAGCCGAGCGCGGCGGGGTCCTGTTCGGCCGCGACAAGGCCCGCCGCGAGCTGGAGCGAGTCGGCGGCGCGCAGCGCGTGGGAGCGCAGCAGGCGCAACGCCAGACGGCGCACCACCGGCGTCGGGGCGACTTCGGCCCACGCCAGCTCGAGCGCGCGCAGCCGTGCAAGCGCGGCGCTGGCCGCGACAACGTCGAGATGACCCTCGCGTTCCCGTCGCGCGATCGCCGAGGCGCACTCGACGGGCGTGCCCCACCACACGATCAGTCCGCCCTCCTCGCTCAGGATTGCGAGCAGCTCGACGCCGGCCGGCTCCTCGACGAGCAAGGGCACGACGGCGGAGCTGTCCCAGAACCTCACCGGTCCTCCGCGCGCTCCTCGATGAGCGCCGCGAGCACGCTCCGGGCGGCGCGCGGCGGGGCCTCGGCGAGGAGTGCGAGGGGTAGCGGTCGCGTTGGGCGGTTGACCAGGCCGCTCATTTCGAGCCGGGCCAGGCGCTCATCGACCTCGCGCGGCCCGCCGATCGGCTCCAGGCGCGCAACGGGGCGATCGCGATCGAACACGACCACGGTCTCGCCCGCCTTCACCCTGCGCAGGTAGGCGCTGAGGCGATTCTTTAATTCGGATATGGTGGCCCGTTGCATCTAGCTAATATAGCTATATAAGAGAGGCTAATCAAGCCTGATGTCGTAAGCCGAGGCGATCGACGACGAGATACCAGGCGAACCGCAGGTTGCTCACCAAATAGCGCGGGCCGAGCCGGGCCGGTTCCTGGGCTAGGCGATGAAGCCATTCGAGCCCGGCCCGCTGCATCCAGAGCGGCGCGCGGGCACGTGTGCCGGCGAGGAGATCGAACGCCTGACCGACACCGATGCACAGCACGCCGGTGCCGGTGGCGTTGGCGGCCATCCACAGCTCCTGCTTGGGGCAGCCGAGCCCGACAAGAACGAGGCGCGCGCCGCTCGCCTTGATGCGCGTTTGCGTCTCGGCGTCGGCGCCGGGGCGCGCGGCGATAACGGGGCTCGCGCGTCCCGCGATGACGAGGCCCGGGAACGTGGCGGTCAGCACCGCTTCGAGCCGCTCGGCCACGGCGGGCGCGCCGCCCAGGAGGAAGATCGGCAACCCGCCGGCTTCGGCGCACAACGCGCGCATCAAGTCGGGCCCGGCGACGCGCTCGATCCAGGGATGCCTGCGTCTCAGGCACCAGACCAGCGGCATGCCGTCACTGGTCACGAGAAACGCGCCGGCCATGGCGGCGCGGAGCTCCGCATCGCGCCGGGCGAGCGTCACCATGTGGACGTTGGCGACGCAGACCCAGCCGGCACGGCCCAGCCTCGCCTCGGCCAGGATCGCGGCGACCGCCGTCTCCATGGTCGCGGCGTCGACCCGCTGGCCGAGCACATCGGCACGGACGATCTCGGTCACGTCCCGATCGCCTCGGCGTAGATCGCGAGCAGCCGATCGGCGCATGGCGCGGGGGCGTAGAGCCGCTCGTAGCGCGCGCGCGCCGCCATGCCCATGCGCGCCATGACCGCGGGATTGGCCTCGGCGAAGCGCAGCCGCTCGGCGAGGTCATCGGCATCGCCCGGCCGGGCGAGCAGCCCGGTGACCCCGTCCTCGACGAGCTCGGCGAGCGAGCCGATGCGCGAGGCGATCACCGGCAGCCCGGCCGCGTACGCCTCGGCGACGACCAGGGGAAACCCTTCGTAGTAGAGCGACGGCACCACCAGGGCGCACGCCCGGCCCATCGCCGCCGCGACCTCGGTGGCATTCAGCCGGCCGAGCGGCCGGATGCGCTCCGACGCCGCGGCGAACACGACCCCCGCCTGGGGCCCGTCGCCGGCCACGTCGAGCGCGATGGCCGCGCGCAAGCCGGCCTCGATCAGCGTCGCGATCCCCTTCTCGACGCTGAGCCGGCCGGCGAACAGGAACCCGGAGCGCGGCTTGGTCGCGTCGGGCGCGCCCGGATCGTCGACGAAGTTCGCACGCACGCGCACGCGCTCCGCCGGCAACCCGGCCTCGATGAGCTTGGCCTTGGCGAATTGGGTCAGCGCGACGAAGCGGTCGACCCGTGTTTGCCAAGTCCGCGTTCGCCGGGCGCGCGCGATCATGCGCGCGACCGCCAGGCTCGCGGGGCGCGAGCCGCGATAGCAGGCATGGCGCACCGCGTGCCACGGGTTGCCGCCGAGGCACAGCTCGCAGACCCGCCCGTCGCGCAGCAGGAGCCCGTTGGCGCAGGCGATCCGGTAGTTGTGCAGGGTCATCACCGTCGGCACGCCAGCCTCGCGGCACGCGTCCAGGATCGAGGGTGAAAGCCGCGGCACCAGGTTGTGGACATGGACGAGGTCGGGCCGGTCCTCGGCCAACCGGGCGGCGAAGGCGTGGCGCGCGGGCCACGAGTAGGCGGCGCGCCAACCGGCCAGAGCGCGCGCCGCCGGGCGGGCGAGCTCGTCGTTGTCGCGGTACCAGGTCGCGACCTCGTGGCCCAGCGAGGCCAGCAGGGCGCGGTCGCGCTCGACCGCCGCGTCCTCGCCGCCGGGCTCGCGGTAGCGGTTGTGGGCGATGAGGACCTTGAGCAACGGCATGTCAGGGCGAGCGCGCGGCCAGCGCGCGCGCCGGTGCCGTCACGGGCAGCGCGGCGAACGCCCCGAGCACCGCGACCAGCAGCAGGCTGAAGCTGAACAGCTGGATCGTCGGGCCGAAGGCGAGTCGGAACCCGATGACGATCAGGACGCCCAGGACCTCGACGTAGAGCCCGCGCGTGCTCGGCGTGGCCAGCC
>JBBDQV010000009.1:9277-12575 GCA_040905845.1 Alphaproteobacteria bacterium
CCGAGCACGCGCCGGACGAACGAGCCGACGAAGAGGACGAAGGGGATCGCGCCGACGATGCCGACGCCGACCAGCACCTCGAGCAGGGTGTTGTCGGCGTTGGACAGGTCGAGCACGCCGTAGCGCGCCGTGAGGTCGAGCCTGACGCTGGTGTAGAAGCCGAGCCCGATCATTGGCGAGGTCTCGAACAGCGTCCACGCCGCCTGCCAGATGTTGGCGCGGCCCGATCCGGTCATGAACTGCTCGGCGCTCTGGCCGCGCAGCAGGTAGTCCGACAGCACCTGCGCCTGCAACGACGTACCGAGCAGCGAGACCAGGCCGAAGGTGACGCCCAGGATCGGACGCCGGTTGAGGAACAGCACGGCCGGCACCGCGATCATGAGCGCGATGACCGAGGTGCGGGCCTGCGCCAGCACGAGCACGACGAGGCCGAGCGCGACGAGGCCGAACCAGTACACGACCTCGGTCGAACGCCTGAGCCTGAGGCAGCGGTTGAGGCCGACGACCACGAGTACAGCGCCGAGCTGGCCCGAGGTGTTCGGATGAATCTGGAGCCAGGCGCCGATCAGGCGAACCGGCAGGAACGCGCCCGGCAGGCGCTGCAGGCCGGCCTCGGGGTCGGCGAGCGTGCCGAACAGGAGCGCGAGCAACGCCAAGGCGAGCAGCCCGATCGTCAGGTTCCACAGGCCGAGCGCGTGCTCGAAGGCATGGTCGGGCCGGCGCCCGACGCGGTAGGCGATCGCGCCCATGACGAAGGCCATGACCAGGATCTCGATGCTCTTGGCGAGCGAAGCCAGCGCGTTAGAGGCGTAGATCGCGGACGAGACGGCGATCATGGCGAACACCAGGTAGAAGACGTGCGGCGGCCGGGTCAGCACCCGCCAGCCGCCGGCGTCGCCCGACGAGTTGAGCCCGAAGGCGCCGAGCGCCCACAGCCCCGCCAGCCCGAGCAGGCCGGCGCGCAGCACGTTGGCCGCGTTGAACGGTTGTTCGACCACGTCGCGCGCCGAGCGCTGCGCGATATCGGGCAACAGCCCGCCCACCAGGAGGGCGGCGAGGACGAGAACGATCGCCGTGGCGCCCGGCAAGGCGAAGGCGCGCCGCAACCCTTCGAGCGAGAGCCTGAGCCCGGCCACCGCGACCCACAACCCGAGAGCTCCGACGGTGACGACGAGCCCGGGCACGAGCAGGAGACGCGGGTCGATCACGGCCGCGCCGACCACCAGCGCGGGCAGGGCCAAGGCGGCAAGCGCCCAAGGGATCATCGTCGCATGCCGGTCACGGTGACGGACTCGGTTCGGCCGGATCATAGAGGCCGCGAACAAGCCCGCTCCAGGTAAAGCAGCGGGCCCGCGCCGGCGCGGCCGATCCCAGGCGCATCCGGATGTCGGGGTCGCGTGCGAGGCGCGTGAGCGCCACCGCGAGGTCCGCGACCACCGCCGCGCGTCCACGGCGCGCCGTGGCGACGCGGATGCCGCAGGTCTCGTCCACCAGTTGGCCCGGCCCGCCGAGGTCGAGCGCTACGACCGGCAGGCCCGAGGCCAAAGCCTCGAGTACCACGATGCCGCCGGAATCGCGCAGCGACGGGAACAGCAGCGCATCGTGCGTGGCGTAGGCGCCGGCGAGCTCGGCGCGCGGCCGCCAGGGCAGCCAGGTGACCACGTCGTCGAGGCCGAGCCGAATGCCGTCGGCGCGCCAGCGTCGCGCGAGCGGCCCGTCGCCGACGACGGTGAACCGGAGGTCGGTGCCGCCCGCGCGCGCCGCGGCGATCGCCTCGAGCGCCAGGTCGAGCGCCTTGAAGCCGACCAGCCGGCCGACGAAAAGGAGTCGCAAGGGGCCGCCGCCGGCACGAGGAGATGCGGCGGTCCAGGCTTCCGGGTCGATGCCGATGGCCAGGCTCAACCGCGTCTTGGCCCGGAACCGGCGGGGAACGAGTGCGTGGCTCGACTTTGACGTGACCACGATCGTCTCGGCCGCGGCGAATGTTCGCGCCATGAGCGGATCGACGCGGACAAGCGCGTTGGCCAGGTCGCGCAGGGCCTCGATGCAGAAGGCGCGAAGCCCGCGCCCGCCGCGCAGGCGCCACGGGATCGCCTCGCCACCCGAGACCGGGCCGAACACGAACGGCGCGCCCAGCCGGCCGAGGAAGCTCGGCTGGCGCAGGCTGACGAAGGTCGCGTGATGAACGCGATCGAACCGATGGGCACGGTGTAATCGCTCGGCCAGCCGCGCCGCCCGCCACTGCCACAGCAGGTAATAGAGGCGGACGCCGCGCCGGCCCCGCTTCCACGACGAGGCCCAGCGCGGCAGATCATAGGTCGCCAGGCAGACCCGCTCGGCGAGCCCGGTCGCCGGCAGCGCGGCCTCGAGCGCGGCGCGGTTGTTGGCGCGGGTCAGCACGGTCACCTCGTGGCCGAGCCGGGCGAGCTCGAGGGCCCAGCGCCAGCCGACCTCGGGCTCCGAGCCCTTGCCCGGCTCGCAGGCGTAGGCCGAGAGCAGGACGCGGCTCATGCCTCGCCTTCCCACAGCGCGCTGCGCCAGCGTTGCAACGGGGCGTCGTCGAAGTGCCCGTCGATCCGCGCATCGCGATGCGCGGCGAAGGCGGCGATGCGGACCAGCGCATCGGATTCTCGCGGCGTCAGGCCCGGCCAGGGCCGCGAGGCGAGCCATCGCGCTGCGAGCGCGCGGCTTTGCCCCGGCGGCCCGCGCCGCACCAGCGCCAGGGCCTGCAGGGCGCCGTGGGCCAGATCGACCCACGGGAACCCGTCGAGCGCGCCGTACTCCCAATCGAGCAGGACGACGTGGTCGGCGCCGATGACCACGTGACCCGCGGTCAGGTCGCCGTGGCGGAGCGCGCTGGGCCAGTCGCGCCCGGCCAGGGCGGCGCGCCACGCGCCCCCGCGCCCGCCGGCGTCCGACGCCAGATCGGCGAGCCAGCCGTGCGCCTCGAGCGGCAGATCGGGCCCTCGGTGCAGCGCCTCGACCGCCGCGCGCATCCCGGCGGGCGGCGGGAACGTCCAGGGCAGCGTCCCCCCGGCGACGGCCGCGATGACGAGCAGCGTCCGCCGGTCGTCCTCATGGAGGCCCAGGGGCTTCGGCGCGAGGTCGAGGTCGCGCTCGGCGAGCGCGCCAAGCATCGCGTGCTCGTGGCGCAGCCGGGCGCGCGCCGGGGCCGTTGTCGCGAGCTTGGCGAACGCGACCGGGCGGTGCCGTTCGTCGACCAGGGCAAGCGTCGCCTTGCGCGTCGGACCCGGCGTTCCCGGCAGCATGGCCGCCACCCGGCCGTGGGCCGCGAGCG
>JBBDQV010000010.1:0-11316 GCA_040905845.1 Alphaproteobacteria bacterium
GGCCACCATCAGCGCCGCGACCGAGCTAGCCTATCGTCCGGCCGACGAGATCGCGCGCCGCGTCTGGTCGGATGCCCGCGCCGCGCTCGGCATGTCCGCCGCGCCGCCGCCCCATCGGGTGGTCAAGGAGCGCACCGCCACCTTCGCCCAGACCCCGGCCGAGGCCGCCCGGCGCCCGCCGGCGCGGACCAGCCTGGCCAACCTGGTCCTGGCCGGCGACTGGACGGCGACCGGTCTGCCGGCGACGATCGAAGGCGCGGCTTTGTCTGGCGAGACGGCCGCCCGGCTCGCACTTGCGATTGCGAGCGAGAATCGTTGAGACGGCAGGGCTTTGCGCTATATTGGCGTCGGGGTGCGGCGTCGGCCGCCATGGACGAGGGGGTTCGCATGGGAAAGATTCTCGAGAAGTTGGACACGACGCTCTACGCCGGCCTCGCTCTGCTGGTCGCCATGATCGTCGTCATGCTCGTCTGGCACGGCTCGAACGTGCTGGGGCTCGATCACGCCTGGTGGTCGTTCCTGTTCCGCTGGCTGCACGTGGGCAGCGGCGTGATGTGGATCGGACTGCTGTGGTACTTCAACTTCGTCCAGATCCCGTCGATGCCGAAGATCCCCGACGAGCAGAAGCCGGCCATCAGCAAGGTGATCGCGCCCGCGGCCCTGTTCTGGTTCCGCTGGGCCGCGCTCGCGACGCTCGTGACCGGGCTGATCGTGGCCGCGATGAACGGCTACATCATCGAAGCGATCCTGATCGGGCTGACCGACGGCGTCGAGAAGAACACGGCGGTCGGCATCGGCATGTGGCTCGGCGGCATCATGGCGTTCAACGTCTGGATGGTCATCTGGCCCAACCAGAAGAAGGCGCTCGGCCTCGTCGAGGCCAGCGCGGACGAGAAGAAGAAGGCCGCGCGCACGGCCATGCTGTTCTCGCGCGCCAACACCGCGCTGTCGATCCCGATGCTCTACGCCATGGTCTCGGCGCAGAACATCTACTGACCGGCGCGTCGTCTCTTCGTGACGGAACGGGGCCCGCGGGCCCCGTTCTGGTTCTTGCGCGGCCGTTGCCCCGGTCGGCGCGAGCCGGTTAGCTTGCCGGCATGGCACCCGACGAATCCGGCGACCGCACCGCGCGCGCCCACGCGATGTTCAATGAGGCGTTCGAGGCGCAGCGCGCCGAGCGCCTCGATGACGCGATCGGGCTCTACAACCGCCTGCTCGCGTTCGCGCCGCGCTATCTCGCGGCGTACAATAACCTGGGCGTCGCGCTCAGGCGCACCAACCGGTTCGCCGAGGCGGTCGCGTGCTACCGGCGCTCGCTCGAGTTCGAGCCGGACAACGCGCAGGCGCTCTCGAACCTCGGCAACGCGCTCAAGGACCTGCACCGGCTCGACGAGGCCATCGCCGCGCTGCGCCGCGCCGCCGCGCTCAAGCCGGACGACGCCGGGATTCTCTACAACTTCGGCATCGCCCTGAAGGACGCGGGCCGGCTCGACGAGGCGCTCGCGCTCTACGCGCGCGCGGCCAAGCTCAGGCCCGAGGACCCGGACATCCCGTGGGACATCGCGCTCGCGCTCCTGACCAAGCCCGATTTCGCGCGCGGCTGGCCAGCCTACGAGGCACGCTGGGGCCTCAAGGACAACCCGCCGCCTAAGCTGGCCCAGCCGCGCTGGGACGGCGGCCCGCTCGACGGCCGGCGCATCCTGGTCACGAGCGAGCAAGGCTTTGGCGACAGCCTGCAGTTCGCGCGGTTCCTGCCCCGGGTCAAGACCCTGGGCGGGCACGTCATCGCCGAGACGCGCGAGCCCCTGGCGCGCCTGCTGGCCGCGGTCGAGGGGGTCGACGAGGTCGCGCCGCGCGAGAAACCCCTGCCTCCGTTCGATGTGCACGTTCCCTTGCTCAGCCTGCCGCTGCTGTTCAAGACCGACCTCGCGCAGCTGCCGGGGCCGGTGCCTTACCTCGGCGCGCCCGCCGGGCTCGACCAGAAATTCCTCGATTTCCTGGCCCCGGCGTCCGGCCGGCTCAAGGTCGGGCTGGTCTGGTCGGGCAGCACGACGTTCAAGAACAACCGCAACCGGGCGACGGGCCTCGACAGCTTCCTCGGGCTCCTGGAGATTCCCGGCGTCACGTTCATCAGCCTGCAAAAGGGACCGCCCAAGGCCGACCTCGACGCCTGTGGCTGCCGCGGGCTGATGCTCGACGCCGACCCGTTGCTCGACGACTTCGCCGACACCGCCGCGCTGATCGGCGCGCTCGACCTGGTGATCATGACCGACAGCGCCGTCGCGCACCTCGCGGGCGCGCTCGGCAAGCCGGTCTGGGTGTTGCTCTGCTTCGCCGCCGACTGGCGCTGGCTCAAGGAGCGCGACGATTCGCCGTGGTATCCGTCGATGCGCCTATTCCGCCAGAAGACCCCAGGCCGCTGGGACGACGTGTTCGCCCGCGTCAAGGCCGAGTTCGCGAAGCTCGCGGGCGGAACGGCGAAGGGCGCGCCCGCGCCGCGCCGACCGGAAAGGCGCGGCAACGGACGGCAGCACACGAGCAAGCGTCCGCATCGTGCCCGTTGATCTGCGGCCGGGCGGCCGCGCTACCTTCTTGGCCCGATGCGGTCGAGGCCGGCCATGCAGGGGCGCAGGGCCTCGGGGATCGTGATCGAGCCGTCGGATTCCTGGTAGTTCTCGATCACCGCGATCAAGGCGCGGCCCACCGCTAGCCCCGAGCCGTTCAGCGTGTGGACAAACCGCGTTCCCTTCTGGCCCTTGGTGCGGAGCCGTGCCTTCATGCGCCGGGCCTGGAAGTCGCCGCAGTTCGAGCAGCTCGAGATCTCGCGGTAGGTGTTCTGCCCCGGCAACCAGACCTCGAGGTCGTAGGTCCGGCGCGCGGCGAACCCCATGTCGCCCGTGGACAGCAGGAACACCCGGTAGGGCAGACCTAGGCGCTTCAACACCTCCTCGGCGCAATTCGTCATGCGTTCGTGCTCGGCCTCGGACTGCTCGGGCGTCGTGATGCTGACCAGCTCGACCTTGTAGAACTGGTGCTGGCGCAACATGCCGCGCGTGTCCTTGCCCGCCGCCCCGGCCTCGGAGCGGAAGCACGGCGTCCACGCGGTCCACCGATAGGGCAGCCGCTCGTCGTCGACGATCTCGTCGGCGACCAGGTTGGTCAGCACCATCTCGGCCGTGGGGATGAGCCAGTAGTCGTTGGTCGTGCGGAACAGGTCGTCGGCAAACTTCGGCAGGTTGCCGGTACCGAACGCGGTCTGCTCGCGCACCAGGAGCGGCGGGCTGACCTCCTCATAGCCGAACTCGCGCGTGTGCAGGTCGAGCATGAACTGGGCGAGCGCGCGCTCGAGCCTGGCGAGCGGCCCCGACAGCACCGTGAAACGCGCGCCGGAGACCTTGGCCGCGCGCTCGAAGTCCATCCAGCCGAGCGCCTCGCCCAGTTCGAAGTGCTGCCTGGGCTTGAACGCGAAGGCGCGTGGCGCGCCCCAGCGCCTGAGCTCCTTGCCGTCGTCGTAAAGCGGGCCGACGGGCACGCTCGCATCCGGCACGTTCGGGATGATCGCGAGCATTTGGTCGAGCTCGGCCTGGGCCGCCCGCTCCTCTTCCTCGGCCGCCTGGGCCTGGTCCTTGTAGGTCGCGACCTCGGCCAGGATCGGCGCGGCGTCCTCGCCCTTCGCCTTGGCCTGGCCGATGCGCCGGCTCGCCTCGTTGCGCTTGGCCTGGGCCTCCTGGAACCGCGTCTTGGCGGCGCGCACCCGCTGATCGAGCCCGACGATGCGCCCGGCCACGGGCTCCGCGCCGCGCTTGCGCAGCGCCTCATCGAGCGCGTCCGGGTTGTCCCTGATCCAGGCGATGTCGAGCATGGGAATTCCTCCGCCCGCCCCCTCTATAGGGCGCGCGGCTGCCACGCGTCCACGCGAGCGACGTCGCTCAGCGCGTCTGGTTGAAGTCGGTTTCCTGGAACTCGTCGATCGGCGCCGACCCACCGGCCGCGCCGGCCGCAACGGCGCCGCCGCCAGAGCCATCGGCATCGCCCGACGCCGCGGCCTCGGCCTTCGCGCGCTTCTTCTCGACGATGCGGGCGCACCAGATCGAGATCTCGTAGAGCAGGATCAGCGGCAGCGCGAGGCCGATCTGGCTGAACGGGTCCGGCGGCGTGATGACCGCGGCGACCACGAACGAGCCGACGATCGCGTACTTGCGCGCGCCCCGGAGGTCGGCCGCCGAAACGAACCCGATGCGCGCGAGCAGCGTGATGATCAGCGGCATCTGGAACGCCGCGCCGAACGCGAGCAGGAACATCAGCAGCAGCGAGTAGTACTCGCTGACCCGGGTCTCCAGCTCGATGGCGAGGGCGCCCGGCTCCGGGCGCTCCTGGAACGTCAGGAAGAAGTCGAGCGCGACGGGATAGAAGATGTAATAGACGACCGATGCCCCCAGCAGGAACAGCAGCGGTCCGACCACGAGGAATGGCAGCGCGGCCAGCTTCTCCCGCTTGTAGAGGCCCGGCGCCACGAACAGCCAGAACTGATAGGCGATGATCGGAAAGCCCACGCACAGCCCGATGAAGAACGACAGCTTGATTCGAGTCAGGAAGAACTCGATCGGGCTGGTGAAGATCATGCGCGCGTCGGGATAGCCGGCGCTCTGGAACGCCTCGTAGAGCGGCACCTGCAGAAAGCGGAAGATCGGGCTGGACACCGTGTAGGCCGCCACGACGCAAATGATTAGGGCGACCATCGACCAGACCAATCGCTTGCGCAGCTCGATCAGATGCTCGAGCAGCGGACGCTTGGTGTCGTCGATGTCGCGAACCATGACGCGTGAAGCGATCGCCACGGCCGATCAGGTGCCGGTCGCGCGCGTCGGGTCGGTGGGCGGGGCCGCCGGTTCGCCTGCGGCGCCGTTGGTCTTCGTCGCCACGGGCGCGATGGCGACCGTCGGCGGTGTGGGCGTCGCCGGCGTGCTCGCGCCGGTGCCGAGCACGGCTTTCTTGACCTGATTGGCCGGGTGCAGGCTGGCCACCTTCTCGACCTGACGCTTCACGTCGTCGACGCCGGACTCCTTTGCCATCTGGTCGAGACCGCGACGGAACTCGTTGGCCAGGCGCTGGGCCTTGCCCATCCAATGGCCAACGGTGCGCAGAATCTTCGGCAGGTCCTTCGGCCCGATCACGATCAAGGCGATGATCCCTATGACGATCGCCTCGTAGCCGGATATTCCGAACATGGCCGCGTGCCCCGTCCGGGGGGCCCCGGCCTAGCTCTTGACCGCCTTGTCCTTGGTCACCAACGGCTCGGCCGAGGCGGATTCGTTGGCGACCTGCTTGGGCGGGCTCGCGTCGGCTTCCTCTTTTTCTTCCTTCATGCCCGACTTGAACGCCTTGATGCCCTTGGCCAAGTCGCCCATGACGGCGGGAATCCTGTTGCGCCCGAACAACAGGACGACGATGACGAGCACGATCAACCAGTGGTAAATGCTGAACGATCCCATGTACTTGGCTCCTTAGCGGCAAGCCGCCCTCCGGCGCGGGCGGATCATGTCAGAAACATGGGGGCATGGCAACGAAGGTGCCAGGGCGGAATTGCCCGCTCAGGTACCGCCGTGGCCACCGGAGCAAGGGAACAGGAACACCGCGCCGGGGTCGATGCGCAAGCCGACATGATCGCCCGCCTGCGGCGCCTCGGCGCCGTGCAGCCTGGCCCTGATCATCGACCCGTCGGCGCCGAGCTGGACGACCACCAAGCTCTCGGCACCCAGGAGATGACGTGAAACGACGGTCGCCGGCACGCCGTCGGCGGGGCAGCCGAGCGCGACGCCCTCCGGCCTGACCAGGACATCGACCAGGGTGCCGTCGCCCAGGCCGGGCGCGCAAAGCATGCCCAGCGCCGAGGCCGCGTGCCCGGACGCCACCGTCGCATGGAGCGCGTTGACGAAGCCGAGGAACTTGGTGACGAACGCCGTCGCCGGATGTCGATAGACCGTCGCGGGCGCGTCGAACTGCACGATGCGGCCGGCGCGCATGACCGCGAGCCGGTCGGCCATGAACATGGCCTCCTCGGCATCGTGGGTCACCATCAGGGCCGTGGCTCCGGCCTCGCGCAGGATGGCGAGCGTTTCCGCGCGCACCTCCTCGCGGAGCCTGACGTCGAGGTTCGAGAACGGCTCGTCGAGCAGCAGCAGGCGCGGCCTTGGCGCGAGCGCGCGGGCCAACGCGACTCGTTGCTGCTCGCCGCCGGACAACATGTGCGGGTAACTCGTGGCGTGCTCCGCCATGCCGACCCGGTCGAGCAGCGCCATGCACCGCGCGCGCCGCTCGGCGGCCGGCAGCGCGGTGAGCCCGAAGCCGACGTTGCCGAGCACGTCGAGGTGCGGGAACAAGGCATAGTCCTGGAACACGAACCCGATGTGCCGATGCTCGGGCGGGAGCTCCCGACCCGGTTCGGCGACGACGACACCATCGAGCGCGATGCGCCCGGCCTGGATCGGCTCGAGCCCCGCGGCGATGCGCAACAGCGTCGTCTTGCCACAACCCGAGGGTCCGAGCAGACAGACGATCTGGCACCGGTTCAGGCTCAGGTCGACGTCGTCGACGACCCGGCGTCCGTCGAACGCGTGGCTGACGTGCTCGAGCGACAGCGCCGGAGCGTCATGCCGCTCGGCTGGGCGCGCCGATTCCGTGCCGAGTCGCGCGGTTGATTCCATCAGCAATCACTTTATTGCAAATCGTTCGCAGAATCAAACCGACGAGAGCTCTCTGCCCGCGAGGAACACGGCGTCGCGACGGTAAACGAGGCTAACCGGCTTCGTCGCGTCGGACGGGCTCGGAATCTTGCTCGTCCTCGGGCTCGTCGTCGCCGTCCTCCGCGACCGCTTCGAGCGACGGCGGTAGCGCCAGACCCTCGAGCAGCCCCGAGGCCTTGAGCTCGGCGACCCCCGGCAGGTCATCCAGCGCGCCGAGGCCGAAGTGTTCGAGGAACCCTTCGCTCGTCACCCACAGCACTGGTTTGCCCGGCGCCTCGCGGTGGCCGCGCGGCCGGATCCAGCCGGCTTCGAGTAGTAGGTCGAGCGTCCCCTTGCTGACCGAGACGCCCCGGATGTCCTCGATCTCGGCGCGGGTCACCGGCTGGTGATAGGCGATGATGGCCAGCGTTTCGAGCGCGGCCCGGCTCGGCTTGCGCCGGACCTCGATCTCGAGCCGGAGCAGCGGCGCGATGTCGGGCGCGGTGCGGAACTGCCACTTGCCGGCGACCTCGACCAGATTGACCCCGCGCTCGGCGTAGTCGCGGGCCAAGGCATCGAGCACGTCGCGCGCGCCGACGCCTTCGGGCAGCCGGCTTTGGATCGCCGCCTCGTCGAGCGGCTCGGGCGCCGCGAACAGCAGCGCCTCGATGACGCGCCGATGCCGGGCGGTCTCGGTCATGGGTTCACCCAGCGACGCACGTAGATCGGCCCGAACGGCGCGAGCTGGCGGAGCTGCAAACTGCCCTGGCGCGCGAGCTCGAGGCTGGCGACCAGGATCGAGGCCATGGCCGAGCGCTCGAGCGCCGGATCGCCGAGCCCGCCGGGCAGGAACCGCCACAGCGTCTCCCACTCGGGCACCTCGGGCAGCAGGCGGCGCAGCCGCATCATCGCCTCCTCGATGGTGATGACCTTGGGCGGGCGGATGCGCAGCGAAGCATGGGCCTCACGCTTGCGTTTCTGCTCGGCGTATGCGGACAACAGCTCGAACAGGCTCGCCTCGAAGCGCACGGCGCGCTCGATCGGCACGCCCTCGGGCGCGCCGCGCGCGAACACCTCGCGCCCGAGCTGGGGCAGCGCCATCAGCCGGCCGGCCGCCTCGCGCATGGCTTCGAGCTGGCGCAGGCGAGCCGCGAGCGCCTCGGCCATCGCCTCGGCGCTCGGCTCGTCCTCGCGCTCGGCGGGCGGCAGCAGCAGGCGCGACTTGAGGTAGGCGAGCCACGCCGCCATGACCAGGTAGTCCGCGGCGATGTCGAGCCTGACGTGACGCGCCTCGGCGATGAAAGCGAGGTACTGGTCGGCCAGCGCCAGGATCGAGATCTGCTTGAGGTCGACCTTCTGGCGCCGCGCCAGTTCGAGCAGCACGTCGAGCGGCCCCTCGAACCCGGCGAGGTCGACGACGAACCGTTCGGAGTCGTCGGACGGCGGCTCCCAGGCCTCCTCGAACGGGGTCGGATCGACGGGCGATGTCAAGGCCAGCCCCTTAGTGCTTCACAGCGGCGACCCCGCGATCCAGATGATCACGCCCGCGACGAGATCGACCGGCGGGCCGAGCACCCACGCGGCGACGTTGAGGTCGATCCCTAGCTGATAACCGATCAGGGGCGGCAGCATCAAGAATCCTATGACGATGAACATGCCGTAGCGCTCGAGCCTGGCGACCCTGCGATCGAGCGGCGGCGGCAACAGCCCGACTAGCACGCGCCCGCCGTCGAGCGGCGGCACCGGCAGCATGTTGAACACCGCGAGTACGATGTTGAGCACGATCGCGTGCAGTAGGTTGGCGCCGACCCAGGGCCCGAGCCAGCTCGGCAGCACGGCCGCGACGTGCAGAGCGAAGGCGCAGCCCAGCGCGATCAGGACGTTCATGCCCGGCCCGGCCGCGGCGACCAGGACCATGTCTCGCTTCAGGCGGCCGAGCTTGCGGAAGTTGACCGGCACGGGCTTGGCGTAGCCGAACAGGAACGGCGAGCCGGCGACCAGCAGCAGCGCGGGCAACAACACCGTGCCTAAGGGGTCGATGTGGCTCAGCGGGTTGAAGGTGACGCGACCCTGCTTGAGCGCCGTGTCGTCGCCGAGCTTGGAGGCGACCCAGCCGTGCGCGGCCTCGTGAAACGTGATCGCGAAGAGGGCGGGCAAGACCCACGTCGTCGCCTGGAACAGGATCGAGGAGAGATCGCCCACCCCCAAGCCATAGCCGACCGACCCCGTCGGACGCCAGCGTTACGCCGGCGCGGCCGGCGGAAACTAGGCATGCCGGACGAACGATGATGGCCCGTGCCGGTAACGGGCGGACGCGACCGAGCGTTGGGGTCCGCCCTCATTGCCCCCGGCATGATCCACATCAAAGCCAAGGCATTGGCGTCGCCATAAATGGAACCTCGTATGAATCGGGAACGATCGCCTGAGGGACTTCCCCACCGTCGTTACTTGCACCGAGTTCTCATGGGTTCGTCGGACGGCCGGGCGGCAGTCAGACACGGAGGGTTTCCAATGAAAATGCTTCGGAGACTAGCAGCGGGATTGGGTGCCGCTGTCTTTGTCATGCTTACCGGTGCCGTGGCGTCGCTCGCCGGGGCGCCCGGGGACTGGTCTCAAGTTCCGGTCCATACGGTCAAGCTCTTTTACCCGGGGCAATCCGGTTATGATTGGGTGCGCAGTTCCGATCACAAGCGCGCCTATTCGAAGGTCATCGAAGGCGACTCGTGTGCTTCTTGCCACGAAGGCGAGCAGGCGGACATCGGCGCCCTGATCGTGTCCGGCGAGCGGCTCGAGCCGAACCCGATCCCGGGCAAGAATGGGTCCGTCGACCTCCAGGTCCAGGTCGCCTACGACGCCGAGAACGCCTACTTCCGGTTCCAATGGCGCACCAACATGAACCGCGCCGGTCAGATGCACGACTACATGCGCTTCGACGGTGAAAAATGGAGTTTCTTCGGCGGGGCGCGCTCCGATACCGAGGTGGCCAGCGGCGAGCAGCCGCCGCTCTACGAGGACCGTCTCGCCATGATGGTCGACGACGGCTCCGTGCCGATGTTCAAGGAGCAGGGCTGCTGGCTGACCTGCCACGACGGCATGCGCGACATGCCCGACATGGCGACCAAGGATCAGGTCACGGCCCACGCGCTGCTAGGCGATGCCGGCCTGAAGGAGTCCGACGTTCGCAAGTACCTGCCCGCCTCGCGCAGCGACGAGGCCATCAGCTGGGACGCGACACGCACCGCCGAGGACATCGCGGCGGTCAAGGCGGCCGGCGGGTTCGCCGACCTGATGCAATGGCGCGCCGCGCGGAGCAATCCGGTCGGCATGGCCGATGACGGGTACGTGCTCGAGTACCGGCTGAACGACGACGGCAAGGCGCCGTTCGCCTGGAACGTCGACCGCAAGACGATGACGCCGAAGTTCATGTTCGACGCCGGCAAGGTCGGCATGAAGGCGATCACCGTCGCCGACATCGGCGACCCCACCAAGCCTTACGCCATGATCCGCGAAGGCAACGCGGTTCCCTATGATCCGAACGCGGGCTGGAACGCGGACGACGTGCTGCCCGGCCGTCTTCTAAGCCGGGAGGATGCCACAGGGTCCGCCGCCGACAACGGCGAGGTCATGGGCGAGTGGAACGACAGCATGTGGACGGTCGTCTGGACCCGCAAGCTCGACACGGGCCATCCGCAGGACGACAAGATCCTCGCGGAAGGCAAGGCCTACACCGTGGGGTTCGCCGTCCACGACGACAACGTCACGACGCGGTTCCATTTCGTGGGCTTCCCGGTCACCATCGGGTTCGGCGCGCCCGGCGACATCGAGGCGACAAAAGTCCCATAGCGGGCGTTCGACCGACGCAACAGGGCCGGCGCCACGGCTCACGACTTCGCCCGGCGCCGGCCTTCTTTTTGACTCGCGCATGAGGAGGGAACGATGCGTAGGCTCAAATGGATCGGCGGGGCCACGGGGCTCGTCGGTATTGCGGGCGTGGCGGCGGGCGCCGTTCTGGGGGTGGTCGCCGGCGACCCAATCGACCGCTATTTCTCCTCGAACGCGTTCTGCGCGGCCACGTGTCACGCGATGACCGTGACCGTCGCCGAGGAACTCAAGGCCTCCGCGCATTGGACGACGAAAACGGGGGTCCGGCCCGAGTGCCGTGACTGCCACGTCTCCGAGGGGCTGGCCGCGGCGTACTGGGACCACTTCGTCGGCCTTCGCGAGCTCTACGCGGCCGTCATCGAGGGCATCGACACGGTCGAGGAGTTCGAGGAACGCCGCGCCGCCTTGGCGGATCGCGTCCGCCTGGCCATGGTCGCGACCGACAGCCGGAACTGCCGGACGTGCCACCTCATGGAGGCCATTCAGCCCGAGAGGCCGCGCGGCCAGAAGCAGCACGAAGAGGCGCGCGAGAAGGGGATCACCTGCATCGTCTGCCACTACAATCTCGTCCACAAGGAGGCCCCGCTCTCCGCGGCCTTCGACGAGATCGTCAGCTCCTTCTGAGGCGTCATAGCGGCGACATTCGGCTCCGACACCTCGTCGCCTGGAACAGGATCGAGGAGAGATCGCCCACCCCCAAGCCATAGCCGAC
>JBBDQV010000010.1:11416-12547 GCA_040905845.1 Alphaproteobacteria bacterium
CGACCCCGTCGGCGCCAGCACACGATGCCGGCGCGTCCCCGACTCGCCGACGGTGCTTCGGCGCCGTACGTCCACGATCGGCGTTGATCCACATCAAGGTGACGAGGTGCGCGGTCGCTGTAATCACTGACATGTCGGAATCCAGATCGATCACCCGAGTGGTCCCTCGTTGGGGATCGATCGCGTCGCGGCGAACCGCGGAGTTTGACGCTCGCATCGACGGGCCGGCGGCATCACAGGAGAATTCAATGATCGGAAACACAGGAAGGCGAGTCGGTCGGACTCTTGGGTGGACGACGCCGATGCTCATGGGCGCCATGATCGCGGCCGCGACCTTCGCCGTCGGCGTGTCCGCCCAGGAGGCAAACGACGTTGAGATCGGGGGTCACGCGCACGAGCTGACGGACGTCTGGAACATCGCACGCGGCGGCGCACTCTACGACAACTGGATGGCCGTCATGGAGGCGGATGCCCCAGCGGAAACCCATCCCGCGTATCCGGCTGCGGGAAAGCAGGAGGGCGCCGGTACGTGGCGCTGCAAGGAGTGCCACGGCTGGGACTACATGGGCGTCGAGGGCGCCTACAGCAAGGGATCGCACTTCACCGGGATCAAGGGTGTGCGGGGAGTCGCGGGGATGAACCCGGAAGCAATCCACGCCATCATCATGAATGAGACCCATGCCTTCACCCAGAACATGATGCCGCACAGCGCCATGGAGAAACTCGCCTTGTTCCTGAGCCAGGGCCAGACCGACGTCGATCTGTACATCGATCGCGAAACGAAGGCGGCGCGCGGCGATGTCGGGCGCGGTGCCGGCTTCTTCCAGAACATCTGCGCGGTGTGCCACGGCTTCGATGGCAAGACGATGAACTTCGGCGACGAGGCCGAACCGGAATTCGTCGGCACCGTCGCCGCCGACAACCCATGGGAAGCCCTGCACAAGATCCGTTTCGGCCAGCCGGGCGTCGGGATGGTCGCCCTCAATGTGCTGTCGATCCACGATCTGGTGGATATTCTCGCCTATGCGCAGACGCTGCCCACGGAATGATACCGACGAGCATATGAGTTGATCCGGCGGTGTTCCCCCCGCACCCTCCCATTGCTCCGCAATGCGTGACGAGGGGGCATCC
>JBBDQV010000011.1:0-12512 GCA_040905845.1 Alphaproteobacteria bacterium
CCGTGAGCGGCGCCTCGGCGAGCACCGTGTCGGCGATCAGCTCGGCGTGGACGCCGCCGAACCCGGCGAGCACGACCGGGCCGAACTGCGGGTCGCGCATCAGCCCCAGGATCAGCTCCGCCTCGCCTTTGACCATGGCGGCGATCAAACAGCCTTCGGGCGCCACGCCGACCCGGTCGCGCACGTCGCGATCGATGCGCCGCCAAGCCTCGCGCACCGCGGCCTCGTCGTCGAGGCCGAGCGCGACGCCAGCGGCGTCGCTCTTGTGGCTCAACGCGCGGGCGACCGCCTTCAGCGCGACCGGGAAGCCGATGGCGCGGGCGTGCGCCACGGCCTCCTCTTCGCTCGCGGCGAAACGTTCCTCGGGCACCTTCAGCCCGTAGGCGGCGATCAGCGCCTTGGCCTCCGGTTCGCTCAACGCGCCGTCCGCCTGGGGGGGCAGCGCGGCGCGGGGCAGGGGCATGCCGGCCTGTGGGGGCGGCGCCGGCGCGCGCGTCCGCGCCGCGCCGCCGATGGCGGACCAGCCGGCGAGGGCGCGCACGGCTTCGTCGAGCGTGTCCAAGCAGAGCAGGTCGCGCTCGGCGATGGCCCGCCTGGCCTCCTCGCCCGCGGTGCCCGGCATCATCACGAACACGGTCGGCTTGCCCGAGTCGCGCGCCGGCTCGGCCACCGAAATGGCGATTTCGTCGAGCATCGGCGCGGTGGTCAGCACCACGAGCAGCGCGCCGATCGCCGGGTCGGCGGCGAGCGTCGCCATGGCGTCGCGGCCGACGTCGCCGTAATCGCCCTCGCGCCGGCCGCCGAGGTCGAGCGGATTGCCGACCTGGTTCGGCATGAACGTCTGGCCGAGCCGGGCGCGTGTTACTTCGCCGAGCGCGCCGATGGTCAGGCCCGACCCGGCGATGCGGTCGGCGGCGATGGCGGCGGCGCCGCCCGAGGTGGAGAGGATGCCGACGCCGCCTGCTGGCCCCGTGCCGTGGCGCACGGCGAGGCCGGCGCTTCGGATCATCGCATCCAGGTCATCCTGCAGCACGACGCCACGCCGCCGCGCCGCCGCCTCGAGCACGCGGTACGAGCCGGCGAGGCTCGCGGTGTGCGAACGCGCCACCGCGACCCCCGCCTCGGTTCGCCCGGCCTTGACCATGACCATGGGCTTGCCGGCGTCCTGGGCGCGCTCGGCGGCGGCGAGGAACCTGATCGGGTCCTTGAAGCCCTCGGCGTAGAGGCAGATCGCGCGGGTCGCCGCGTCGTCGATCAGGAACTCGACGAAGTCCATGGCCTCGAGATCGGCCTGGTTGCCGACCGAGACCGCGAGGCTGAAGGCGAGCCCGTCATCGAGCGCGCGGTTGTAGAGCGTCGCCATCAGCGCGCCCGACTGGCTGACCAGCCCGATCGCGCCCCTGGTCAGCGGCGAAACTTCCATGGCCGGCGAGGAGTTGAGCGCGAGCCCGGCGTACGGGCTGATGAACCCGAGGCAGTTCGGCCCGATGATCCGCATGCCGGCGGCGCGCGCGATGGCGACCACGCGATCCTGGCGCGCCGCGCCCTCGGCGCCGACCTCGGCGAACTGCGAGGTGATGATCACCGCCGCGCCGGCGCCCGCGGCGGCGCAGTCCTCGATGCTGGCGAGCAGGAGCGGCCGGGGCACCGCGATGATCGCCACGTCGACCGGCTCGCCGGCGTCCGCCAGGCGCGGGAACGCGGGCAGGCCCAAGAGCGCCGGCCGGTTCGGGTTGATCGGCACGATGCGCCCGGCGTAGCGGTGGTGCAGCACGTTGCGCAGCACCCGGCCGCCGAATTTGCGCGCGTCCTCCGAGGCGCCGATGACCGCGACCGAGGCGGGCCGCGCGATCCGTTCGATCGCAAGCCGCGGCGGCGGCCACGGCGTCATCAGCGGCCCTTGAACCGGGGCTTGCGCTTGGCGATCGCGGCGGCGACGCCCTCCTTGGCGTCCTCGCTCGACATGACGCGGCCGACCTCGCGCCGGGCGATGCCGGACGTTTCGGACGGCCCCTTGGGCAGGATCGAGTCGGCGACGAACCGCTTGAGCATGGCCGTGACCAGCGGCGCGTGGCCGGCCAGCGCCTCGGCCAGCGCGCGGGCCGTCGCCAGATGCTCGCCCGCCGGCACGACGCGGTTGACGAGCCCCGCCTCGTAGGCCCGGCGCGCGTCGATCGTCTCGCCGAGCAGCATCAGCTCCATGGCGATCTTGTGGGGGACGCGCCCGGCCAGCCCGGCGATCATGCCGCCGCTGAGCCCCAGCTTCGCCTCGGGGTAGCTGAAGCGCGCGGTCGCGTCGGCGACCGCCAGGTCCGCCATCATGACCAGGATGACCCCGCCGCCGATGCAGTGGCCGTGCACCGCGGCAACGAGCGGCTTGTCGAGCACGACGCCGACGCCCGGGACGCAGCGGGCGAGCTCGGGCACGTCATTGACGTCGGCGCCGGCGGTGAACGCGCGCGCGCCCGCGCCCGCGAGCACGCCGACGCGATCGTCGCCGTCGTTGAGCCGCGCGAAGGCGGCGCGCAAGGCCTCGCACACCCGCGTGTCGATGGCGTTCAGCTTGTCGGGGCGGTTGAGCGTGATCGTCGCGACCCCGCCTTCGGATGAATAGGTCACGACCTCGCTTGCCACATTGCTTGCCACATTGCCCTCCGGTTCGGCGCGGCACGATCGGGCATCCCACGCGGCCATGCAACCGTCCCTTCGGGCGGGTTGACAGGGCTCCGCCCGCCGGGCTTGCTCGGGCCATGAGCGAGGAGCCCAAGCCCGCGGCTGAGACGCCGCCCGTGCCGCTCGATCCCGAGCCCGAAACGCCGGCCGTCGCCGCGCCGCCGAAGGAGCTGCCCGGCGAGGACGTGGCCTGGCTGTCGGCCGCCGAGCTGGTCGCGGCGTACCGCGCGCGGCGGCTGTCCCCGGCCGAGGTGGTCAACGCGGTCCAGCTGCGCATCGAGGCGCTCAACGGTCGGCTCAACGCCTTCTGCTGGCGCGACAACGCCAAGGCGCTCGAAGCGGCGAAGGCGTCCGAGGCGCGCTGGGCGGCGGGCGAACCCATGGGCCCGCTCGACGGCGTTCCGACCTCGATCAAGGATGTGCTGCTGCTCGCGGGCTCGCCGACCCTGCGCGGCTCCAAGACCGTCGACCGCTGGCAGAAGTGGGAGGAGGACGCGCCTGCGGTCGCCCGCCTGCGCGAGGCCGGGGCGATCTTTGTCGGCAAGACGACGACGCCCGAGTTCGGCTGGAAAGGCGTCACCGACAGCCCCAAGACCGGGATCACCCGCAACCCGTGGGACCTCGAGCGCACGCCCGGCGGCTCCTCGGGCGGCTCATCGTCGGCGCTCGCCGCCGGTCTGGGGCCGCTGACCGTCGGCACCGACGGCGGCGGCTCGATCCGCATCCCGTGCGGCTTCACCGGCACGTTCGGGCTCAAGCCGACGTTCGGCCGCGTGCCAGTTTATCCGCCGAGCCCGTTCGGCACGCTCGCCCACGTCGGGCCGATGACCCGCACGGTGACCGACGCCGCGCTGATGATGAACGTGCTCGCCCGGCCCGACGGTCGCGACTGGTACGCCCTGCCGCCGGACGACCGGGACTATCTGGACGGCCTCGACGGCGGGGTCGAAGGCTTGCGCGTCGCGTTCAGCCCGAACCTCGGGTTCGTCCGGGTCGATCCCGACGTGGCGGCGGCGGTGGCGCGCGCCGTCGCCGTGCTCGGCGAGCTCGGCGCCGTGGTCGAAGCGGTCGACCCCGGCTTCGCCAACCCGCAGGAGACGTTCCGCACGCTCTGGTACGCCGGCGCCGCCGCGCTGTTGCGCACGATCAGCGCGCAGAAGCGCCGGCAGGTCGATCCCGGCCTGTTGGAGATCGTCGCCGAGGGCGAACGCTCGAGCGCGCTCGACGTCATCCTGGCCGAGAAGGCGCGCGCCGTCCTCGGCGTGGCGCTGAACCGGTTCCACGAGCGCTTCGACCTCCTGGTCACGCCGACGCTCCCGATCGTCGCGTTCGGGGCGGGGCGCGAGGTGCCCGAGGGCTGGTGGCATCCGCGCTGGTTCACCTGGACGCCGTTCACCTACCCCTTCAACCTGACGCGCCAACCGGCGGCGAGCGTGCCCTGCGGGTTTTCGCCCGACGGATTGCCCATTGGCCTGCAGATCGTCGGCGCGCAGGGCGCGGACGCCCTCGTGCTGCGCGCCGCGCGGGCGCTCGAGCAGGCCCTGCCGTGGGCCGACCGCAAGCCACGGCTCACGGTCTGAGGCTCGTGGATTCGATCGGACATCAGGCGGCCATGGTGCGTGTTTCCTTCCGCGTCATGGCCGGGCGAAGTCCCGGCCATCCACGGCGGCGCCCCAAGGCCGTGGATGCGCGGGACAAGCCCGCGCATGACGGTGTGGGTATGGTTCGTCCGAGTCATGCCATTCGGCGTTAACCGTATCCTAACCTCGATTCGGCAGGATCGACCTCGTGAAGGCTCGGGTCTCGACCTTGGGGCCACGATCTAGGGCTGGGGAATCACCTTGCTTTTCCATGGACAAGCCGCCCGACCCTCACCCATACTTTCACTTCTGAACCTCGGAGGGGTTTGAGCCAAGCCATGCGGGGATGGCGGCCAAGACGATTCCTTCCGGCGGGGCGCGCGATGGCCGTCCTGCTTGGCCTCGTCGCGGCGCTGGTCTGGCTCGGGTTCGGGCCGACGGCGCGGGCCGATTACGCGGCGCTGGTGGTCGATGCCGCGACCCAGCGGGTGCTGCTCGACCGCAACGCCGACGCCAGGATGTACCCCGCCTCGCTGACCAAGATGATGACGCTCTACCTCGTCTTCGAGGCGCTCGAGCAGGGTCGGCTCGGGCTCGACGACCGGTTCACCGTGTCCGCCAACGCGGCGTCGCAGCCGCCGACCAAGATCGGGCTCAAGGCGGGCCAGACCATCAAGGTGCGCGACGCCATCCTCGCCCTGGTCACGCGCTCGGCCAACGACGTCGCCACCGTGATCGCCGAAGGGCTGGGCGGCACGGAGCCGAAGTTCGGCCGCTTGATGACCGAGAAGGCGCGCGCGCTCGGCATGCGCGATACGACGTTCCGCAACGCCTCGGGCCTGCCCGACCCGGCCATGATCACGACCGCGCGCGACATGATCCGGCTCGCCATCGCGCTCAAGCGGGATTTCCCGAGCCACTACAAGTTCTTCTCGGCCCGCTCGTTCACCTGGAAGGGGACCACCTTCCGCAACCACAACCACCTGCTCGGCGAGTACAAGGGGATGGACGGGCTCAAGACCGGCTTCACCCGCGCCGCCGGCTGGAACCTCGCGGCCTCGGCCGAGCGTGACGGTTGCCGGGTGGTCGCGGTGATCCTGGGCGGCGAATCGCGGATCTGGCGCGACCGCGAGATGGTTGGCTTGCTCGACCTCGGCTTCGAGCGCGCGACCGCGGCGCTCGCGCCGCTGCCCGGCGACAAGCCGATCGTCGCCGCGGTCAATTCGCCGGCCCTGCCGGCCGCGCCGCCGACCATCGAGACGATCCTGGCCGAGGTCGGCGCCGGCCCGAGCGAGGATCCGCCCGGCGGCTGGGGGATTCAGGTCGGCGCCTACGCCTCGGCCGAATCGGCGAGCCGCGCGCTCGTTTACGCCGAGACCATCCTGCCGCCCGCGTTCGACAGCGCCGTCGCCCTGGTCATCGAGGTCCAGAGCCTCGCCGCGCCGCTCTACCGCGCGCGCTACGTCGGCGTGAACCGCACGGCGGCGACCCAGGCGTGCGCCGCGCTGGATGCGCGCGGCCAGCCGTGCGCGGTCGTCTACCACCGCTCCGACAGCGCCGCGCTCGGCGCGCCGTAACCGAGGCGCCTGTCCCGTCCCCGTACCGTGCGGGATTGACGGCCGTCACACGTCCTTATGGTCCCTCGGTGCACGATGGAGTCTTCAGGGAGGGCGTCATGTCCCTTGCCAAGGCCATCGTCACGCTACCCGCCAACGCGCGTGGCGCCCTGCGGCTCGCCTTTTTCCTGAAAGTCGGGCGCGAGCGATTCGTGCTCGGTGCCGATCAGGCCGCGATCCTCCTGTTGCTCTACCTCGGACTCGGCGCGGCGTACGACTGGCTCGCGACGGAGCCCGAGCGCGTGTTCGACGCCTATGGGCTGAGCTATCACGTCACCACGCTGTTCATCTCGGTCGCTGGTACGTTCGTCATCGCCCGCTTGCTCGGCGCCGCCGCGACGTTCGGCGAGCTCCTGTGCCTCGGATTGCTTGCCGGCCTTGTACCGTCCGCCCTGATGGTCCCCTTGGCCCTGCTCGGTCCTGATCTAACCGACGCGACGTCGTCCATCATCCTCGGCGGCGCCGGCCTGGCCGCAATCGTCTGGTTCGTCCTCATCGGGGTACGCAGCGCGAGGTTGCTCTACGGCGTAGGGTGGCGCCACGCCGCGCTCGTCGTCGTCGCGGTCGATGCCGTGGCGTACGGAGCGATATGGGCCGTTCCCGAAACGAGCCTCTGGTACACCGCCTATGCCGTCGACGAGAGCTATGCCGACGACATCGACGTCGAGGCGACGTACTACGACCAGTCGCGCCTGCTGAGGTCGCACGCGATGGCGCTGGCCCCGCAGCGGCCCGGAATCCCCGACATCTATTTCCTCGGCTTCGCGGGCGATGCCGCCCAGGACGTATTCCTGAGCGAGGTGCGTGGGGCGCGGGCCGTGATGGACGAGCGTTTCGGCACGGGCGGGCGGTCGATGCTGCTGGTCAACAACGCGGCGACCGTCAGGACCAACCCGATCGCCAACCGGCGCAACCTGGTCGCCGCGCTCGGCGCCATCGCGGATCGGATGGACAAGGACGAGGACATCCTGTTCCTGTTTCTCACCTCCCATGGCTCGCCCGACGAGCTCTCTGTCGATTTCTGGCCGCTGCCGCTCGTCAACCTCACCGCCGCCGACCTGCGCCGGGGGCTCGATGCCTCGGGCATCAAGTGGCGGGTCGTCGTGATCTCGGCGTGCTATTCGGGCTCGTTCGTCGACGATCTGGCCGAGCCCAAGACCCTGGTCATCACGGCGGCCGCCGACAACGCCCTGTCCCACGGCTGCTCGGACGATCGCAGCTTCACCGAGTTCGGCGAGGCCTACTTCGAGCGGGCACTGCGCGAGACCACCTCGTTCGTCGCGGCGTTCCAGGCGGCGCGGGCCGCGATCGAGGACCGGGAAAAGGCCGACGGCGTGACGCACTCGCGGCCCATGATCGCCCTCGGCGAGGCCATGGCCGGCAAGCTCGCCGATGTTGAACTTTCCCTTGCGGCGAAGGACTGACCCGCGCGTCGGCGTGTTTGATCGCTCTCCCGATGGACTCGCGGAAAAGGGTAGGGTGGCGGCCAGCCCGTCGCGCTCCCCACGGATGCCCCATGCCCGCCCTCTACCATCCCTCGATCTACGACACGCGGCACCCGGTCGCGAGCTACTGGGAGGAGACGGCGGGGCCGGCGGTCGAGGGCGCGGCACCGCTCGCGCGCGACGCGGCGTGCGACGTCGCCATCATCGGCGGCGGCTACACCGGGCTCTCGGCCGCCTACCACCTGGCACGCGATCACGGCATCGCGGCGCGCGTGCTCGAGGCCGGCCCGCCGGGCTGGGGCGCCTCGGGGCGCAACGGCGGGTTCTGCGGTCCATCGGGCGCCAAGATGAGCGTCGCCGAGATGAGCGCGCGCTTCGGCGTCGAGGAGACCAGGCGCTACTTCCAGACCGGGCGCGAGGCGGTCGATCTGGTGCGCGCGCTTGGCGACGAAGAAAAGATCGACTTCGACGCGCGCGGTGACGGCGAGTTCGCCGTGGCCCACAGCCCACGCGCGGCCACGCACCTCGCCGACTACGCCGCCGCCATGAGCCGGGTGTACGACCTGCCGTGCCAGGCGTTGTCGCGCGAAGCTTTCGCCGAGCGCGGCTATCGCGGGCCCGAGTGCTTCGGCGCCATGTTCCAGCCGGTCGGCTTCGGCCTGCACCCCTTGAAGCTCGCGCGCGGGCTCGCCCGCGCGGCGATGCGGCGCGGCGCGGTGATCCACGGCGAAACGCCCGTTATCCACTGGGAGAAAACCGGCGCCGAGCATCGGCTGGTGACGCCGGGCAGCACGCTCCGGGCCAAGCGCGTCATCGTCGGCACCAACGGGTACACGCGCGACGGGCTTCATCCTGGACTCGACGGCGTGCTGCTGCCGGCGCTCTCGAACATCGTCGTGACCCGGCCGCTCACGGCGGACGAGCGCGCCGCCCACGGCTGGGCAACGGACAACCCGATCTGGGACAATCGGCACCTGTTCTACTACTTCCGCATGCTGCCCGACGGCCGGTTCCTGATCGGCGCGCGCGGCAACACCACGGCCCGGCCCGCGGACGAGGCCCGGATGCAGGCCAGGCTCGCCGCCGACCTCGGGCGCCTCTGGCCGGCCTGGCGCGAAGTTCCGATCACGCACTCCTGGCGCGGCTTCGTCTGCCTCAGCCGCTCGCTCGCGCCCAACGTCGGCGTGATGGATGACGACCCCACGGTCGCCTACGCCGTCGGCTATCACGGCAGCGGCGTTGCCTGGGCCAACTGGTCCGGGCGCGCCGTCGCGCGCCTGCTCGTCGGCAACGCGAGAGTGTCCGAGCTGCTGCCAGCCGTTCTCCGCCAACCCCTGAAGCGATTCCCGTTTCCGGCCTTCAGGGTCTGGTATCTGCGCGCCGCCTACGCCATGTACGGGATCAAGGATCGGCTGGGTCGGTAATTCGGATGCTGTCAAAGGGGCTGCGCTGGGCGGCGGCCGGGCTGCTGGCCGGGGCGTGCGCGGCCTCGGGCGCGCCGTCATCGACACTCGAGCAGAAGTTCACCTGGTACGGCTATCTCGCCGGCGCCGACATCAAGGACGCCTGCTCGGCCGACGGCCCCCTGCGCTTCCGCTACGTCTTCAACGCGATCTTCACCGAGGAGGTGCGCGCGCTCGACCTCGAGGGGCGCGTGGGCGAGGGCGCCTGGCTCGAATCGCGCCGCTATGCCGGTGCCCGCGTGCTCGACGTGACCTCGGCCGGCCTGATCAACCGGCCGGACAAGGCGGCGGTGTTCCTGAACGCCGCGCGGCTGGACGATGTGCTCGACGTGATCGTGGCCAGCGGCTTCGCCGACCCCGCCGAAACCGGGCTGATCCTGCGCTCCGACGACTTCTACGGCGTGGCGACCGGCTGCCGGGGCGGCGAGTTCCGCATCCACGGCTACCGCCGCGAGGCGCTGCCCGGCCTCGGCTTTGTCGAGGCGCTCCAGGCGATCGATCCTCTGGAAAGTCCCTGGCCCGCGGTTTTCGACACGGGCAAGCCAACCGCCGCCATGGCCGACACCCGAGGCGACACCCGCGATTCGATCGACCCCTATTTCGTGATCGAAATAGGACACTCGGGGCTTCGCGGCGTTAACGACTGGTAAGAATTCCGACACTTTCTGGTAACGGCTGCGGGGTACGGTCTGGCTCGCCGAGTCGATGCATCTGCTGCATAGCAGCAATTTGTGCAGTGCACAAAAATAGAATTGACAGGTATACCCAGCGTCCCATATAGGTCTGGCATGTTGCACCGCAACATGAGGAACAACCGAGTCATGACCACGAAATCCGCTGCCCGCACGCGCCGGGCGCCGAAGGAAACCTCAAGGAGCACGATCATGTCGAACAAGTTCAAGCACGAGAATGGCGCCCCCGGCGTCGAGACATTCGTCGCCGCCGGCAGCAAGGCCGCCGAGAGCTTCGTCAAGGCTTCGACCGAGGCCGCGACCCAGGGTTACGAGCGTTTCTTCTCGATGGGCAAGGAGAACGTCGAAGCGGCGGTCAAGGCCGGCGCCGACGCGTTCAAGAGCTACGGCAACGTCGGCGGGCTCGGCAAGGAGAACGTCGAGGCGGTCGCCAAGTCCTCGGCGATCCTGGCCAAGGGCATCGAGTCGATTAGCTCGCGCTGGTTCGAGCTGGCCAAGGCCTCGTTCGACGAGAGCGTCGCCGCGTCCAAGGCCCTGATGGCGTGCAAGTCGGTCAAGGACGTCGTCGACGTCCAGGGCAGTCTGGTTCGCACCTCGATCGACAAGGTCGTGAGCGAGTCGGCCGCGATCACCGAGATGTCGGTCAAGGTCGCCAACGAGGCGCTTGCGCCGATCTCCGGCCGCGTCAACGCCGCGATCGAGACGTTCGCCAAGCCCGCCGCCTAAGTAGGCAACGGGGCGGGTGCCGCGGCACCCGCGAACGACCGATGAGGGGTCCGCCGGGCACGGCGGGCCCCTTTTCGTTGGCGGAGTCCCTGGCACGCCTCGTGCACCGATCATGGTGCGGCGAACCTGTCGCATGGCGACGAGGTCACGGCGGTGACGGTTGTTCGGGGACTTTACGCTCCAGGCGGCCCATGCGAGGGTCGCGGTGCCCGTTTCGGACGGCCGCTGATTTGGGTATCATCGGTCCTTCAACGCCGCTTGGCTCCGGCCGGGCGGCCGAACGGCACCGAGGATGAGCGAACCCAAGCAGCCACGGAACGGACCCGTCACGGGCGTCGTCACGGAGACGCGGCCGAAGACCAAGCGGCCGTCGATGTACAAGGTGCTCCTGCTCAACGACGACTTCACGCCCATGGAGTTCGTGGTCCACGTGCTCGAGCGGTTCTTCCGCAAGAGCCGCGAGGAGGCGACGCGGATCATGCTGCTCGTCCATCGCACCGGGGTCGGCGTGTGCGGCGTCTTTCCGTTCGACGTGGCGGAGACGAAGGTGACGCAGGTCATCGACTTTGCCCGACGCAACGAGCATCCGCTTCAAGCGACGCTCGAGAAGGCTTGACATAGGGGGCCGGCTTCATGCTTTCGTCGAACCTGGAACAGAGCCTGCACCGCGCGCTGGGCAACGCCAACAAGCGGCGCCACGAGTACGCGACGCTCGAGCACCTCTTGCTCGCGCTGACCGAGGATCAGGACGCGGTCGCGGTGCTGCGCGCGTGCGGCGTCGACATCAACGTGCTCCGGCGCGACCTCGAGGAGTTTCTCGACAACGAGCTGGGCGGCCTGGTCGTCGCCAGCGGCCGGGTCGAGGCGAAACCGACCGCCGGGTTCCAGCGCGTGCTGCATCGCGCCGCGCTCCACGTCCAGTCCTCGGGCCGCAGCGAGGTCACCGGCGCCAACGTGCTGGTCGCGCTCTTCTCGGAACGGGAAAGCCACGCCGTCTTCTTCCTGCAGCAGCAGGACATGTCACGACTCGACGCCGTCAGCTACATCAGTCATGGGATCGCCAAGGTGCCAGGCAAGAATGAACAGCGGCGCGCGCGCGGCGCCGAGGAAGAAGGTGAAGGCGCGGCCAAGCAAGGCAGCGAGGCGCTCCAAGCCTACTGCATCAACCTCAACCAGAAGGCCGTGGCGGGCAAGATCGACCCGCTCGTCGGGCGCGAGAAGGAGGTCGAGCGCACGATCCAGATCCTGTGCCGGCGCACCAAGAACAATCCCTTGTTCGTGGGCGAACCCGGCGTCGGCAAGACCGCCATCGCCGAGGGGCTGGCGCGGCGCATCGTGCGCGGCGAGGTGCCCGAGGTGCTCAAGAACTCGGTGATCTACACCCTCGACATGGGCGCGCTGCTCGCCGGGACGCGCTATCGCGGCGACTTCGAGGAGCGGCTCAAGGCGGTCGTCGCCGAGCTCGAGGCGATCGAGGACGCCATCCTGTTCATCGACGAGATCCACACGGTCGTCGGCGCCGGCGCCACCAGCGGCGGCTCGCTGGATGCCTCTAACCTGCTCAAGCCCGCGCTGCAGAGCGGCACGCTGCGCTGCATGGGCTCGACCACCTACAAGGAGTACCGCAACTACTTCGAGAAGGACCGCGCGCTGTCGCGCCGGTTCCAGAAGATCGACATCCAGGAGCCGAGCCCCAAGGACGCGATCAAGATCCTCCAGGGCCTCAGGCCCTACTACGAGGAGTTCCACCGCGTGCGCTACACCGACGAGGCGCTCAAGGCCGCCGTCGACCTTTCGGCGCGCTACATCCACGACCGCAAGCTGCCCGACAAGGCGATCGACGTGATCGACGAGGTCGGCGCGGCCCAGATGCTGGTGCCCGAGCACCGCCGGCGCAAGCTGATCGGCGTCAAGGACGTCGAGACGGTAATCGCCAAGATGGCGCGGATTCCGCCCAAGACGGTGTCGCACCAGGACAAGGCCTCGCTCAGGAGCCTCGCCGATGACCTCAAGGCCGTCGTGTTCGGCCAGGACAAGGCGATCGAGTCGCTCGCCGCGGCGATCAAGCTCGCGCGCGCCGGGTTGCGCGAGCCGGAGAAGCCGATCGGCTGCTACCTGTTCTCGGGTCCGACCGGCGTCGGCAAGACCGAGGTCGCGCGCCAGCTCGCCGCGATCCAGGGCGTCGAGCTGATCCGCTTCGACATGTCGGAGTACATGGAGCGCCACACCGTCTCGCGCCTGATCGGCGCGCCGCCCGGCTACGTCGGCTTCGACCAGGGCGGGCTGCTGACCGACGCCATCGACCAGCACCCGCACG
>JBBDQV010000012.1:0-12510 GCA_040905845.1 Alphaproteobacteria bacterium
GTCGCCTGGGCGATCGGCTTGGCGATGGCGCCGCCGATGATCCAGGCGAAGGCGAGGCCGAGCACGATGCCGCCGACGCCGAGCGCGAGCATGGTCGTGCGGGCGGTCTCGACGGTTGAGTCGACCTCGGCCTTGATCGCGGTCTCGGACTCGGTGCCGTAGGCGTCGAGCCAGTCGATGCGCTCGGTGATGCCCTTGCCCGCCTCGGCCATGGTGCCGTCGATCAGGCCCGTGAGCTCGTGGTCAATCGCCTCGAGCTTGGTGAAGGTCTCGTGGTAGCTGGCGACGCTGGCGCCGAGCGCCTCGACCTTCTCGGAGAGCGCCGATCCGGCGCTGGCCTTGGCGAGGCCCGTGATGGCGGCTTCGACGCCGGCGAGCTCCTCGGTGACCTTCTCCTGGGCGGCCGCGGCCTGCTCGCCGCCGCCGGTCGCCTTGACGACGTTGAGACGCAGCTCCATGAACTCCCGCAACGCCGCCTGGCCGACGATCATGGCGTTGCTGTTGCCGGTGGCGCTGGCGTCCTTGACCAGGGTCTTGAGCTCCTCGGTGACCTCGCCGCCGATCGTGGCGAGCTCCCCGGTCAGAGCCTCGTCCTCGCCCTTGAGCTCGACGACGCGCTCGAAGCCGGTGCCGTAGTCCTTCACCAGGGCCTCGAGCTCGCGCGCCTTGTCGACCACCTGCGGGTCCGTGGCGGCGGCGAGCAGACGCTCGATCAGCTCGATGACCTTGGTTTCGTACTCGCGCGCGACCTCGGCGTCCTTGTCGTCGCCGGTCAGCGCGAACTCGCGAACGTTGCGGCGCATGTTCAAGGTGCCGCGGCCGATGCCGAGCCCGGTCTGGGCGATGTCCACGCTCGTCTCGTAGGTGGCGAAGTTCGTCCCGACCGAGCGGAACGAGGTGAAGCCGGTCGTGCCGAGGATGGCGAGGATGGCGAGCACCAGGGCGAAGCCGGCCATGATCTTGGCCTTGACCGGCATATCGGCGAACAGGGCGAAGGAGCCCTTCTTGGTCGCGGCGACGTCGGTCATGGTTGAGTCTTTCTCGTTCAAGGCGTGTTGTTGTTGGGTTGGCCGGGCTCAGGCCGATTCCAGGAGGAAGCGGCGGTGGCGCGGCTGCGCGGGCCGGGCGTTCATGGGGAACAGCGCGCCTAAGGCGCTCAACACCTTGTGCCGGTCGGAATGATGGGCTCCGACGGTGCCAACGGATCGTCGACTCGACATCCCTGCATTCCCTCAATGGTTGCGTTGAACACAACGTATGGTTGTGATCATGAGCATCGCTGGTTACCGCGCGGTAAAGATGCGCGATCGCTACGGTCGTAGCGCCGGACACGGCGGGCGTTGTCGTGTTACGAGCGGCGCAGCCACAGCCGACGGAGGGTAGGCTCATGGCCCGGCTCAATCTTGAGAACTACGTCGCGACCATCGAGACGCGGGTGGACAGCCACTACGCGGGCGGCGTCGTCTCGCTCGGCAGCATCCTCGAGCTGTTCGGCATGGCGGGCGGCAAGCTCGCCTACATGCTCGACGGCGACGCGGGCCTGATGCGCGCCTTCGAATCGGTCGAGTTCCTGGCGCCCGCGTATCAGGGCGACTACGTCCGGGTCACCGCCCGGCTGCTCGCGGTCGGTCGGACCTCGCGCCGGCGCGGCTACGAGGCGCACGTCGTCGCGCGCTGCCATGGCATCGGCACCGCGCCGTCGCATGGCGCGATCCTCGACCCACCCCTCCTGATTGCCTGCGCCACGGGCACGACCGTGACGCCGCTCGTCCACCAGCGGCTGACGCCCGAAGCGTTCAGGCCCAAGTCGTAGCAACGCCATGCCCATCGCGGCCTCGCTCGAGCGCCTGCTCAGGCCGCGCGGCGTGGTCTTTGTCGGCGCGTCCGAGGACATGAGCCGCTACTCCGGCCGGGCGCTGCGCTACGCGCTCGAAGGCGGGTTCGCGGGCGAGATACACGCGGTAAACCCGAAGCACGCCACGCTGTTCCGCCGGCCGTGCCATCGTGATCTCGCCGACGTGCCGGGGCCGGTCGATGTCGCGGTCGCGTTGGTCGGGCCGGCGCGAATCCCGGCGCTGATGGCCGCGTGCCGCGCCAAAGGGGTCGGGTTCCTGCTCGCGATCGGGGCGCTGGCCGAAGGCGCGGCCGCGCGCGAGACCTTGGCCGCGCTGCGCGCCGAGGCGCGGGCGCTGGGCCCGCGCATCGTCGGGCCCATGGGGGTCGGCGTCGTCGTGCCCCCGGCCCGCCTCGCCATGTCGATCTCCAGCGGGCTGGTCGGCGGCTTGCCGGCAAATGGCGGTGTCGCCGTCGTGTCCCAGAGCGGCGGGATTCTGGGCGCCGTCATGGACCGCGCGCGGGTCAGCCGAGTCGGGTTCTCGGCCTTGGTCTCGAGCGGCCAGGAGCTCGACCTCGGCACCACCGACTTCGTCGCGGCGTTGCTCGACGACCTGGCGACACGGACGATCGCGGTCTACGCCGAGGACGTCGACGACTGGCCGCGCTTTCTCGCGCTCGCGCGCGCGGCGCGGCAGCAGGACAAGGTCGTGGCCGCGCTGATCGCCGGGCGCGCGGCGGCGGGCGAAGCGGCGGCGCTTTCGCACAGCGGGCGGATCGCCGGCGCGGCCGAGATCGTCGCCGCGACGCTCGCCCGGCACGGCGCCGTCGCCCTCGGCGACATCGACGACCTGCACGTCACGGCGGCCGCGCTGGCCCGCCACCGCGTCCAGCGCGCAACGGGGCTCGCCGCGCTCAGCCTCTCGGGCGGCTACGCGGTCGTGCTCGGCGACCTCATGAGCGAGGCGGGCGTCGCCATGGCGCGGCTCGGGCCGGAAACCCTCGCTCGGATTCGCGCGAGCGGCGCGCAAGCGCATCCCGCCAACCCGCTCGACGCGGCCGGGCGCGGCGTCCCGGGCATGGAGTCCGCGGACCTGCGCGCGTGCCTCGAGGCGTTCGACGACGACCCGAATGTCGGCGCGACGCTCTACGGCGAGACCGCGTTCTTGAACCCCGAAACCGCCGTCCCTGGCCTCATCGACTTCGCGCGTTCGGCGAAGAAGCCGCACGTGGTCTGCTGGCAATCCGGCCCGAGCGTGACCGACATCCTTGGCCGGCTCAACGACGCCGGCATCATCGCCGTCGATACGCCCGACCGCGCCGCGCGCACGTTCAAGGCCTTGTGGGACCATGCCGCCTGGCGCCCGGCGGTTGCCGAACCCTCGGCATCGCCGCGCCTGTCGAAGGGATCGCACCCGCCGGGACCGCTCGCCGACGACGCGGCGAAGCTCCTGATGGCAGCCTACGAGGTTCCGCTGGTGGCCGAGCAGTCTGTCCCGGCGAACGCGGACGTGGTCGCAACGGCCGACCGGCTCGGCTATCCCGTCGCGCTCAAGGGGATCGTCGCGGGCGTTGTGCACAAGACCGAGCGCGGCCTCGTGCGCGTCGGCCTGGGCGACGCGGCGGCGGTGCGCGAGGCGGCACGGGCGATGAACGCGGCTAGCTCCGACCTCGTCGGGTTCGCGGTGCAGCGCATGGCGGCGGGGCTCGAGTTCCTCGTCGGGGTCAAGAGCGACGCCCGGCTCGGCCCCGCGCTGATCCTAGGCTTCGGCGGCGTGCTGGCCGAGGCCATGGACCGGCGCGCGGTGGTCATGGCGCCGATCGACGAGGCGGACGCCCAGGGCATGATCGAAAGTGTCGATGGCAAGCGCCTGCTCGATGGCTGGCGCGGCTCGGGCCCGCTCGCCCGCGACCGTCTCGCGGCGCTGCTCCAGGCCGTCGGGCGGCTCGCCTGGGCCGAGCGGGACTTTCTCGCGGAGCTCGACCTCAACCCCGTCATCGTCGGTGCGCACGCCGCCGTCGCGGTCGACGTGGCGGTCATCGTCCGCTGAAGCGAAGCCCTCACCCAGCTCCGGGTAAGCGCGGCTTGCGCCGCGCCAACCCTGCCCTCTCCCCCCCGTGGCGGGGGGGGGGCGGGAGAGGGCAGGGTGAGGGCGGGCAGTTCCATTTCAACGGAATTCGCTCTACACCGCTCGGGTCGATCACGACCGGAGGAGCGGCCATGGACTATGTCAACCTCGGCGCGACGGGGCTGAAGGTGAGCCGGCTCTGCCTCGGCATGATGACCTACGGCGATCCGAAGTGGCGGCCCTGGACGCTGGGCGAGAAGGCGGCGCGACCGTTCATCAAGCGCGCGCTCGGCCACGGCATCAACTTCTTCGATACCGCCGACATGTACTCGCTGGGCGTCAGCGAGGTCGTGCTCGGCAACGCGCTCAAGGCCCTGACCAGGCGCGACAACGTCGTCGTGGCGACCAAGCTTTACAACCCCATGAGCGACGATCCGAACGACCGCGGGCTGTCGCGCAAGCACGTCATGGCCTCGATCGACGCCTCGCTCAAGCGGCTCAAGATGGACTACGTCGATCTCTACCAAATCCACCGCTGGGACGATCAGACGCCGATCGAGGAGACGATCGAGGCGCTCGACGACGTGGTGCGCGCCGGCAAGGCGCTCTACCTCGGCGCCTCGTCGACCTACGCGTGGCAGTTCGCCAAGGCGCTCTACCTTGCGGACGCCATGGGTTGCGCGCGCTTCGTCTGCATGCAGCCGCATTACAACCTGGTCTACCGCGAGGAGGAGCGCGAGATGCTGCCGCTGTGCGCGGCCGAGGGCATCGGCGTGATCCCGTGGAGCCCGCTCGCGCGGGGCTTTCTCGCCGGCAGCCGGAAGCGCGGCGAGACGATGCCGAAGGCCACGGCGCGCGCCAAGAGCGACGAATTCGCGCGCGAGATGTACTTCCAGGACCACGACTTCGACGTGCTCGACCGCGTGGTCGCGCTGGCGACGAAGCATCGCGTCAAGCCGGCGCAAGTCGCGCTCGCCTGGATGCTCGGCAAGCCGGTGATCACGGCGCCGATCCTGGGCGCGACCAGGCTCGAGCACATCGACGACGCGGTCGCCGCGCTCGACATCACGCTCGAAGAGGCAGAGGTGCGCGCGCTCGAGGAGACTTACCGGCCCCACCCGGTGCTGGGCATGTGACGGTGCCCTGGATCAGACCAGCGCCGCGATTCCGATGACGAGCCCCCAGAGGGCGGCACAGCCCACCAGCCAGACGAGAATCCCCATGGCCGGCCCGAAGCGCTGCTCGGCGCTGTCGCCATCGCTGTCTATCGCGCGGCCGATCACGGGCTCGGCCATGGCCCCGCTCAGGGTGGTGAAAGTCGTCTGTGCCATCGTCGCAGGCCTTCTGGTTCGAAAGGCGGTGTTGTGCCGCCGTCAGGGTTAATGACAGGTAAACGGGGCAGGCCTCGGGCGAGGTTGTGGCGACACTGTGGCGTCCGCGTCACATCGCCCTAGAGCAGCATCCGGTCGAGGCGAATCGCCCTCGGCGATCCGCCGACCGGATAAAGCTGCTCTAGCCTCTTGAAAACTGGAGCAACTTTATCCGATCAGATGGAACCAGATGGTTCCATCTGATCGAATGTTGCTCCAGGGTTTGCCCATGGCGAGAACGATGCCCGAGCGGCGGCTCGGACGGAAATGCCGGGTTCCTATGCGTTCGATGCCCGGCGCGGCCCCCTTGCATGGCGTTGTCGCCACGGCCAAGATCGCCGGCCGGAACCGCGGGGGCAGTGATGGCCGACACGAAACGACAACTGCTCGACTGGATCGAGGCCGATCGCGACGCCCTGATCGGCTTCTTCTCGGGTTTCGTCCGGGCCAAGAGCCCGAACCCGCCGGGCGACACGCGCGAGGCGGTCGGGTATATCCGCCGCTTCCTCGACGACCGCGCGCTGCCCTATCGGATCATCGATCCCGAGCCCAAATTTCCCAACGTCGTTGGCATGTTCGAGGGCGGCGCCGGACCGGGCCGGCACCTCGTGCTCAACGGCCACATCGACGTGTTCCCCGTTGGCGAGGAGCCGTGGACCCACGGGCCGTGGTCGGGTGCGATCGCCGACGGCAAGGTGTGGGGCCGCGGCGCGTGCGACATGAAGTGCGGCACCTCGGCCTCGATCTTCACCTTCGCCTACCTTCATCGCGTCAAACAGACGCTGAAGGGCCGGCTGACGCTGACCGCCGTCTCGGACGAGGAGACGTTCGGGCCGTGGGGGGCGCGTTATCTGATGGAGCACCATCCCGAGGTGCATGGCGACTGCTGCCTGAACGGCGAGCCGTCGAGCCCCTACACCATCCGCTTCGGCGAGAAGTCGCCGATCTGGCTCGGCATCACCGTGACCACGCGCGGCGCGCACGGCGCCTACACCCATGCGAGCCCGAGCGCGACCAAGATCGCGGCCACGATCATCGGCGAGCTCGAGGCGTTGACCGAGCTCAAGATCGACGCGCCCCACAACGTGGCCACGGCGCTGACGCAGGCGCGCGAGGCGATCGACAAGGCGCAAGGCAAGGGCGCCGCCGACATCATCCAGAAGGTCACCGTCAACATCGGCAGGATCGAGGGCGGGCTGAAGGTGAACATGATCCCCGGCACGTGCCGCTTCGAGGCCGACGTCCGCTTGCCGGTGGGTGCCTCGAAGGACAAGGTCCTGGCCGAGGCGGCCCGGATCGTCGGCCGGCATACCGAGGCCAAGATCGAGGAGATCAACAGCCAGCCGCCGTCGTGGTGCGACCCCTACGGCGACATGGTCGGCATCCTGCAGGACAACGTCGAGCGCCTGCAGGGCTTCCGCCCGACCCCGATCGTCAGCCTGGGCGGCACCGATGCCCGGCTGTGGCGGCTCAGGAACATTCCCGCTTACGTCTACGGCCCGAAGCCGACCAACATGGGAACCGCCGACGAGCACGTCGAGATCGAGGAGTTCCTCCACGTCGTCCGCACGCACGTCCTCTCGGCCTACGACTACCTGACGCGGTAATCCGCGGGACGCAGGCCGGTCCCGCCCCTGACTAAGTCTTCTTCAGGGCGGCGAGGGCCGTCGCGGTGGGCAGGAACAACCGCCTCGGACGCAGCGGAAAGGCCTGAAACCCGTAGGCCCGGTAGAAGTCGGCGGCGTGTTCGTCCTTGGTGTCCACCACGATCGCGAACACGGCGATCGTGCGTCCCACGCCCAGGATTCGGCGAATCGCGTCGGCTAGGAGAAGTTCGCCTGTCCCTCGTCCCCCTGCCCTCTCGTCCCGTGCGAGCCGCCCGATCAGGGCCGCCGGCAGGGCGTCGTAGCGGGGCAACTTGCGGGTGATGTTCTCGGGGAGCTCGTCGATCGACAGCGTGAACGTGCTGAGGCTGTAGAAGCCGACCACGCCCAGGTCGTCGTCCACGGCCACGAAGACTCTTGCGACGTTACGCTTGTCGTCCTGACCGGCACGGTGCCGGAACCAATCGTCGAGCTCGGGCCGGCCACAGGAGAACGCGGAACGGTCGTGGCGCCTGCCGAGAGGCTCGATGACGACGCCCAAGCCGACTCATCCGAACAGGTCGCGATGACGCCTCAACGCCGTTACGAGCTTAGCAGTCGGCTGGGGCGGACGGAGCACGGCGTCGAGGAACGCTTGCCGGTCCGCACCCGCGAGCACCATGCGCTCGTGCTCGTCGAGGACCCTGCGCGCGCCCTCGCAGGCGAGGTCGCCCGCCGTCAGGCCCGAGACGGCCATCGCGCGCTGGATGAGCCGCTTGGCGGAGGACGCAACGCGCAACTCAATGCGCTCCCTCTTGAGTTCACGTTGAACGGGCCGCTTGAGTCGCGCCGAAGAGACCATGGATGCCACCTCCGAACCACATTGTACGGCGATTTGCCGTGCATCTCAACAGGTAAGAGCCCCATTGGCGCCAGGACGGGAACTCGATAGGAATCCGCGATGCCTGTCGCATCACGACGCAGCGGGACTCGTCATGAACCCATCCCTGACCGCCGATCTGATCCTGACCAACGGCAAGGTCGTCACCATGGACGGCAAGGGCACCATCGCCCGGTCCGTCGCCGTGTGGCGCGATCGGATCGTCGCGCTCGACGGCGCCGGGGACTTGAAGGGTCCGAAAACGGAAGTCATCGACCTCGAGGGCAAGACGGTCATCCCCGGCATCGTCGATTCCCATTGTCACCCCGACAACCACGCCGCGCACAAGGTCAAGTGGCACGACATCGGGTTTCCCACGGTGCGTTCCGTCGCCGACATGCTCAGGTTGGTCGAGCGCGTCACGGCGAAGCTGTCCGAAGGCCAGTGGTTCATGGGCTTCGGCTACGACGACCAGAAGTGCGGCGGCTACCCGACCCGCGATCAGCTCGACGCCGTCGCCCACAACCATCCGGTTTGGCTCTACCGCACCGACGGGCACATCGCGATCGTCAACTCCGCCGCGCTCGCCTTCGCCGGCGTGACCGAGGCGACGCCCGATCCGCCGCACGGCCAGTACGACCGCGATCCCCGAACCGGCCGCATGACCGGGCTGTTGCGCGAGATGGCGGCGTGGGACATCGACCGCGCGATGAACAAGCGGACGACGACGGTCGAGGAGTACATGCGGGGGTTCCCGGCGGTGTTCGAGGACTACCTGCGCCACGGCGTCACCTCGCTGCACAACTCGCTGACCCAGGGCCGCGCGATCCAGGCGTATCAGCGGCTGCGCGAGAACGGCCGGTTGCCGATGCGCATTGGCGTCATCCTCGACGGACGCGACGAGGAGCTGGTCGAAGACTGGCTCGGCGCCGGCGCGCGCACCGGCTTCGGCGACGACTGGATCAAGGTCATCGGCGTCGAGTGGTGCCCCGATTGCTCGACCAGCGGGCGCACCGCCGCCTACTACGAGCCTTACGTCGGCGCGCCGGTGCCGGGCGAGCCGGTGCCCAACTACGGCATGCTGCTCTACGACAAGGATGAGCTCGCGCCCAAGGTGGCGCGCGCCCACGCGGCCGGCTTGCGTGTCTGCGTCGAAGGCCTCGGCGACCGCGGCATCGACTTCGCGCTCGACGTGATCGAGCAGGCGTTGAAGGACCATCCGCGAAGCGATCACCGCAGCCGGATCGAGCACTGCTGCTACGTCACCCCGCCGATTCTCGAGCGCATCAAGGCGCTCGGCTGCGTCGATTCGTCGGCCACCGGGTTCATGTGGTCGCTGGGCGATGCCTACATCGCGGCGCGCGGCAGCCAGGCGATGCACTGGATGTTCCCGCACCGCGCGCTGATCGACGCCGGCGTCCCGGCGCCGGGCCATTCGGACGCGCCGGTGTGCGGCACCAACCCGTGGCCGATCCTCCACGCCATGGTCAACCGGGTGACCGATTCGGGCCAGGCTTTCGGCCCCGGCCAGGCGGTGACCTTCGAGGAGGCGCTCGCCGCCTACACCACGCTCGGCGCCTGGGCCGGGTTCGAGGAAAACCTCAAGGGCTCGATCGAGGTGGGCAAGCTCGCCGACCTCGCGGTCTTGGACCAGGACCCGTTCGCGACGCCTAAGGACGCGATCAAGGACGTCTCGGTCGCCCTGACCATTGTTGCCGGTCAAGTTAAGTGGTCGCAGTGATCACCTTATCCGCGACTGTATTTAGTTTGTTTCTCAGGCACACGAGAAAAGCAAATGCCATCAGCCACAGGTAGAGACATGAGGGCGCTGGAACGCGGTTGCTGGCCCTCAACCCCCACAACTCGAACCCTGTGGACTCCTCGAAGGCGGAAAACACGAGGGTGTCGCCGAGGACCGTGAACCCTTGTGGGAGTGGACCGTTGGAGAACTGCTCGATCAGATCGACGCCGATGCCGTCGTATTTCCAAAGCTCACTCGGCGATCCGGGGATGTGGTCCTGTTGCTTCGCACCGAAGTAGAGGTTGCCCTTGAACTCCGTGAAGCCCACCGGCCCCGAACCGAAGCTGCCGGGGTTGATGTCTGCTACTAAGCTGGCGGAGGTTCCATCAAACCGCCATGGTTCTCGCCCCTCTGGCCCATCGGCAGTGAAGACCAGCTCGTCGCCGAAGACCACAAACTGTCCGGGGTCCCCGCTCGCTGCCCCAGCGGCTATATCAGCAATCTGAAAGACACTCGCGCCATCGAACCCCCACAACTCGAACCCTGTGGACTCCTCGAAGGCGGAAAACACGAGGGTGTCGCCGAGGACCGTGAACCCTTGTGGGAGTGGACCGTTGGAGAACTGCTCGATCAGATCGACGCCGATGCCGTCGTATTTCCAAAGCTCACTCGGCGATCCGGGGATGTGGTCCTGTTGCTTCGCACCGAAGTAGAGGTTGCCCTTGAACTCCGTGAAGCCCACCGGCCCCGAACCGAAGCTGCCGGGGTTGATGTCTGCTACTAAGCTGGCGGAGGTTCCATCAAACCGCCATGGTTCTCGCCCCTCTGGCCCATCGGCAGTGAAGACCAGCTCGTCGCCGAAGACCACAAACTGTCCGGGGTCCCCGCTCGCTGCCCCAGCGGCTATATCAGCAATCTGAAGTGTCATCTCGTCCGTGGGCATGGCGCCGGATACATCTGGGAACATAATGCACGTGTTAATCGCGACTAGCGCCCCAGGCAGCGCTCGTCTGCAGATTGTCTGACGATCGCGAAAATTCCACATGTCAACTGTACTCGCCCGTAAGCGTTCAGTTTGAATGCGCCATCGAACTCGAAACCTCATTATTTTGCCGTAGGTGCGATGCCTCGTGCAAGCAGTTGATTGTTAACGTGTGCAAGCAAATTCCTCTGAACTCAAGTCACATGGCGTCGGGATAGGTTTAGTTCATGAACGCAACCGTCGCCCTGACCATCGTCGGCGGCGCGGTCAAGTGGCGGGCCGGCTACGGTGCGATGAGCTCGACCGTCGGGAAGTACGTCCGGCAGCGTGCGGCGTCGCGCGTGAGCAGCCGATAGCGCGCGTGAGCCGCGTGGGCCCCGATGTAAAAATCCGGCAGCGGCGTCGTGCTCGGGCCGCGACGTCGCCGGTAGGCCAGGAAAGCCTTGCCGGCGAGAAAGGCCGCCTCATAGGGCAGCGGCTCGCGACGATAGAGCGACGCGGGGATCGCCGTCTCGAGGTCCTCGATGCGCCGATAGCCAATCGACACCTCGGCGTAGATCAGTGGATTGATCACGAGAATCGCGGTCTCGGCCGCGCTGGCCAGGGCGCTCGTCGACCACGCCGCCCATGACGGGTCGGCGGTCGCGACGTCGAGGATGACGTTGCTGTCGACGAGGACCGGGATCATCGCCCGCGCGTCAGCGCCATGATCTGCTCGGTCGTCATGCGGATGGTCGCCGAGCCGCGCAGGCGTCGAATGACTTCCGCGCGGCTGTCCGGCTCGCGCTCGTCACGCGGTTCGAGACGCGTGCCTGCGGCACGCTCCTCACCGCAAACGGTTCTGGAGTGCTCCTGACACGGGCAATCTGCGAGCCCGTTCGTGCTGAGGAGCTTGCGCAGCAAGCGTCTCGAAGCACGGACGGGGTCCCGGGCTCGGTCGGCGCCGGCCATGCCCTTGCTCATGCCCGAGCACACACCGCCCGGTGCGCTCGTCACGTGGTTCGAGACGCGTGCCTGCGGCACGCTCCTCACCGCGAACGGTTCTGGAGTGCTCCTGACACGGGCCTTTGGGACCCGTTCGTGCTGAGGGCGACCCGAAGGGTCGCGTCTCGAAGCACGGACGGGGTCCCGGGCTCGGTCGGCGCTGGCCATGCCCTTGCCCATGTCCGAGTACGCACCGGCCCCGGTGCGATCGCCACGCCGTTGAGCGGGCGACCGATTGGTGCGAGAGTCCTCCGGCCGAAGTCAGGGGAGGTCGCCGATGGCCCACGACAAATTCTGGAAGGACCTGCGCTCGGAGATCCTGGTCCACTCGGTCGCCGACCATCCGATCACCAACGCGATCGCCGACGGCACGGCGAAGCGCGCGACGATCGCGGAGCTGTGCGCCCAGCTCAAGTACTGCGTCGTCGAGGGCATCGGCTCGCTCGGCCTGATCATCCCGCAGGTGCCGCGAGAGCTGAAGCGCGAGCTGGCCGGCAACATCTTCGGCGAGCTGCACGGCACCAGGAAGGTGCCGAGCCACTGGGAGCTCGCGCTCGATTCGGGCGCCGCGGCCGGCTTCGAGCGCGACGAGGTCGACGCGCGCCCGATGATGGCCGAGACCAAGGTCTACCCCGACACCGTCTCGGCTTACGCCGCGCGCGGCCGTTGGCTCGAGGCGCTGTGCTTCGTCGCGCTCGGCGCCGAGGACCCGTTTCCGGTGTTCTGCGCCAAGGTGACCAAGGGGCTGAAGACGCACTACGGCTACGACGACCGCCAGGCGCTCTATTTCTCGGTCCACGTCGCGGCCGACGAAGCGCACGCCGAGACCGGCTGGAACTTCGCCGCGGAGAACGCCACGACCGAGGCGGCGCGCGCCGGCGTGCGCCGCGCCGCGCTCGAGGGCCGCAACATGTGGTGGAACATGTACTCGGCGATCTACGAGAAGACCGAAGGCAAGAAGGCCGAATGGCTCAGGCTCGCGGCTTAAAGCGGATTTCGTCAAGATGGAAACTGCCCACCCTCACCCTGCCCTCTCCCCCCAATGGGGGGAGAGGGTTGCGCAGGGTT
>JBBDQV010000013.1:0-12346 GCA_040905845.1 Alphaproteobacteria bacterium
CGCCCGAGGGGGTCGCCCGGCCCTAAACGGCCGCCGCCAGGGTCGGCGCGGCCAGCTCCGGCTCGGGCCGCCCGAGCCGCGCCAGGACCGCGCCGACGAGCGGCGCGCCGAGCACTTCCATGGCCCGAACGCGCCGCCCGGGCTCGGCGAGCAGTGGCTCGAGCAGGCGCTCGACCAGGCCGGCGGGCAGCCACGAGCCGTCCGCGCCGGGCAGGTCGGGAAGGCCCAACGCCGGCTTTCCGGTCAATAGGCGTGCTTGCCGGAGAAGCCGACGATCGCGGTCAGCGCGATGATGCGCAGGTCGAACAGCAGCGACCAGTTGTCGATGTAGAAGAGATCGTGCTGCACGCGCGCGGCCATCGATTCGGGGGCCTGGGTCTCGCCGCGCAGGCCGTTCACCTGGGCCCAGCCCGTGATCCCGGGCTTGACCCGATGACGGGCGAGATAGCCGTTGATGACCGGCGCGAAGGATTGGTTGTGCGCGACCGCGTGGGGCCGCGGCCCGACCACCGACATCTCGCCCATCAGGACGTTGAACAGTTGCGGCAGCTCATCGAGGCTGTGGCGGCGCAGGAACGCGCCGACGCGGGTCACGCGCGGGTCGCCTCGGCGCGCCTGAGGCACGTTCGGCTCGGGCGGCCCACCGTGCACCATGGTGCGGAACTTGTAGACCGTGAACACGTTGTTGTTGAAGCCGAAGCGCTGCTGGCGGAAGAACACGGGCCCCGCGCTGTCGAGCCTGATGAGCACGGCGATGACCGCGAACAGCGGCAGGGCCAGGGTCAGCAGCAAGAGGGCCACGAGCCGATCCTCCGCCGCCTTGACGAAGTAGCTCCAACCCGACAACGGCCGGTCGTACACCTTGATCATGGGCACGCCGGCGGTGCTCGAGACGCCGCGGAACGGGCTGCCCAGCCGCAACACGTCGGGACAGAGCTGGACGTTGGCCGGGATGAGCCGCAGCTTCTCGAGGCACGCGGAGACCCGGTCGGTCGAGGTCCAGGGCAACGCGACGACGATGGTGTCGATGTTAACCCGCCGCGCTAGTTCGACCAGGTCCTCGATCGTCCCCAGTACGGGAACGCCGCCGATCGAACCCGGCACGCGGGTCCGGCGGTCATCGTAGATGCCGACGATCCTGAGCGAGGGATCGTGCGCCACGGCGAGATGCTCGACGAGCCGGCGCCCCGGCTCGCCCGCGCCGACGACCGCGATCTCGCGGCCGAACACGCCTGCCGCCTGCCATTCGCGGACGTAGGAGCGGACCACCGCGCGCCACGCGGCGAGCCCCACGAGGGCGAGGAACAGCCACAGCACCACCCACACGCGGCTGAAGTCCTCGGACGTCTTGGTGAAGAATCCCAGGGCCACCAGCATCAGGAACACGACGGGCAGCCCGATGGCGAGCCGCGCAAGCTGCGGCGTCAACCGGCCAAACGATTCGGCGCGGTAGAGCCCGGCGAACGCGAACGCGTTGGCGACCAGAAGGACGCCGATGACCATCACGACGACGTAGCTGAACGGAGGCTGATCGACCCCGTGGCGCGCCACGTAGGCGACCAGACCGGCGAGAACAAGGACGACGGCATCGCCCGCGCGGACGATCCCGCCGACGACCGCCGGCGACTTGGCCTCGATCGCGCCCCGCGACATCATGGCTGTCGGCCCACCCGTCATGCCCGGCCGGCGAAACTGCGTCGCCTTGACGCTAGCCTAGCAAGATTCGCGCCACCAGTCCGACTGAAAGGGTGCCCGGGTCAAGGCTTGTGCAGCCACCAGCCTTGTTCATTGATCGAATAGAGCGGCTGGTAGTGGCGGATGCGCGAAGCCGGCAGGACATCGTCGACCTGGTTGTCCAGCACGTAGGGGACCCCGTCGACGTAGGCGGCCAGGACAGCGTGGGCAACCTGGAGGTTCGTGTCCTGAAGTATGACCAGCCGAAGCGCGTCGTCGGCCCAGCCGAGCGCGCGCAACGACATGAACTTGGCGATCGCGTAGTCCTCGCAGTCGCCGTCCCGCTCGAAGAACTCCGGTGGCGCCGCCCAGTAATCCTCCAAGCCGTAGTTGCGCGGGTCGATGATGTACGGCGCATGGTTCATGTAGCGGTTGACGGCGTCGAGCTGGCGCTCGGGCGGAAGTCCCGTCCAGGATTCGATCTCGGCGCGCCAGATCTCGATGTGACACCGGTTGAGCGTCCCAGCTTGGCACGGCCCATCGTCGAGGCCCCGTTCGGCGAAGTAGCGTTCGAGGGCACCTTGCCATTTCGGGAACGGGGCCAGGTTCTTCGAGCCGACCTCGGAGGTGCCGAACAACGGCTCGGGCGTCGCCGCGCCGGCCGCGCGTGGTCCCGTGCTTGCCAGCGCGAAGCCGGCGAGGCAGATCAGGGTGGCGCGACGAAGCATGAGAATCCGACCGCTTTGAACCCGTGTCAGCGTGCCCGACGGGCACTAATATAGGGCTAACCGCCGCCCCTTACGCCACAGCCCGGAGACCGGCGTGACCGAGACCGTCGCCGAGCCGCAGCCGAACGTTCCCTTCATCGCCCGCTTTGGCCCCACCATGGCCCTGGGCGGTCTGGTCCTGGCCGCCCTGGTCGCGATCGTCCTCGTGGTCCGCCTCGCCGACCGGGAGGAGGCGCGCGATCTCCGGGCCTGGCAGGACCGGCTCAACATCATCGCCGACAGCCGGTTCGCGGCGGTCGAGGCGTGGCTCGCGGACCAGCGCGCCGCGCTGCGCAAGCTCGCCGAGAACGCGTCGATCCAGCTCTACATGACCGAGCTCGACCTGGCCGGCGGCGATCCCTCCGGCGTCACCGACGAGGCGGCCCAGCGGGTCTACCTGCGCAACCTGCTCGTGGCGGCCGCCGCGCGCGACGGCTTCGAGGCCGCGCAGCCCGGCGTCGAGATCGCGGCCAATGTCGAGCGCATCGGCACGGCCGGGCTCGCGCTGCTCACCGCCAAGGGCGAGGTGGTCGTCGCGACGCCGACGATGCCGGCGCTGGACGCCGCCGCGAAGTCGGCCCTGGAAGCGATGGCGAACGAACCGACGGTGATCGATCTGTACCTCGGGCCGGCCGGAACGCCGACCATGGGGTTCGCCGCGCCCGTGATCGCCATCCAGGGGGACGCGAGCAGCGCCCCGATCGGCTTCGTCGTCGGGCTCAAGGAGGTCGCCGACGAGCTCTACCCGCTGTTGAGTCAACCCGGCGCGACCAGCCGGACCGTCGAGACCGCGCTCGTCCGACGTGACGGCGAGCGCATCGTCTTCCTGTCACCCCTGGCCGACCGATCGGCGCCGCTTACCAAGGCGTTGGCCGCGGACACGCCGGACCTCGCCGAGGCGTCCGCGCTCGAGCGCCCGGGCGGGTTCGCGCGGCTCAGGGATTACGCCGACCACGAGGTCCTCGTGGCGGTGCGCGCCTTCCAGCAGGTGCCCTGGGGACTGGTCACGAAGGTCGACGCCTCCGAGGCGCTGGCGCCGACGCGCGAACGGCGGGCCGGCCTGATCACCATCTCGCTCCTGGTCATCGCCGGACTGGTCGCCGTGGTCGTGGCCGCGTGGTGGCACGGCACCTCGCGGCGCGAGGCGCTGGCGGCCCGCACGGCCCGCGAGCTCGCCGCCCGCCTCGACGCTCAGCGCCGGTTCCTGAAGGTCGTCACCGACAGCCAGCCGATCGGCCTCGCCATCGTCGACGGCGACCAGCGGCTCCGCTGGGTCAACCGGTTCCTTTGCGCGTTGGTCGGGGCCGCCGAGGTGGACGTCGTCGTCGACAAGCCCATGGCGAGCGTGTTCGGGCCGCTGCCCGCCAAGACCTTCGAGGACGCCGCGCGGCGGGCGATCGCCGAGGGCCAGACGGTCGAGGAAACGGTGCAGCTCGCGCTGGAAGGGCGCGAAGCCGTCGTCCGGGCGCAGTTTCTCCCGCTCGGTCCCGAGGAAGGGCAGGGCGGGCGGGCCTTGCTCGTCGCCGAGGACATCACGCCGGTCATCGAGGCCCGCGAAAGGCGCGTGCGGCTCATGCGCCAGCTCGTCGCGACGCTGGTCAAGGTGATCGATCGGCGCGATCCGCACGCCACGGACCAGTCCTCGTGGGTCTCGGAGGTCGCGCGCGCGATCGCCGAGGAGATGGGCGCGGAGCCGCACGTCGTCGAGTCGGCAGCGATCGCCGGCCAGCTCATGAACCTCGGCAAGATCTTCGTCCCGGAGGCTCTGCTGACCAAGAAGGGCCGGCTGTCGGACGAAGAGCTCGCGCACGTGCGCAATGCGCTCGGCGCCGGCGCCGACCTGCTGCGCGGGGTCGAGTTCGACGGGCCGGTGGCCGAGACCTTGCATCGGCTTCAGGAGCGTTTCGACGGCAAGGGTCAGCCCGACGGCCTCGCCGGCGAGGCGATCCTCCTGCCGGCGCGCATCGTCGCGGTGGCGAACGCGTTCGTCGGCATGGTCAGCCCGCGATCGTGGCGGGCGGGGTTGACCCTGACCGACGCGGTCGAGCGCCTGATGGCCGACCACGGCCAGGTCTTCGACCCGAGGGTGATCGTCGCGCTCGCCAACAGGGTCGCGAACCGTGGCGGCGCCGAGGCGTGGGCCCGGTTCGGGCAGGCGACGTCGGAGACGTAGTTGGCGATGCTTTCGAGCCTGTTCGGGCGCGGCCGCGCGCCGACCCCCAAGGCGCTGGTGGGCCAAGATGCGCGGGTGTACGCCGTCGGCGACATTCATGGTCGTTGCGACCTGCTGACCGAGCTGCATGGGCTCATCGCGCGCGACGCCGCCGCTCACGCCGCGAGCCGGAACGTGATCGTCTACCTCGGCGACTACGTCGATCGCGGCGACGACGCGCGGGGCGTCGTCGACGCGGTCCTGGACGCGACACCCGCCGGGTTCGAACGCGTCTGCCTCAAGGGCAATCACGAGGCGCTCATGCTCGATTTCCTGGATGACGCCGCGCAGGGCCCTAGCTGGTTCTACAACGGCGGCCTCGCGACGCTGGGAAGCTACGGCGTCGTCGCGCCATCCGAAACCGGGGCGATCCGCATGGCTGCGCTGCTTCAGCAACGGTTTCGCGACGCGTTGCCCGAGCGCCACCTGGCATTCTTCCGTGCCCTGGCGCCGTACCACAAGGAAGGCGACTATCTGTTCGTCCACGCCGGCATCAAGCCGGGCGTGCCGCTCGACCAGCAGGACCCGTTCGACCTCATCTGGATTCGCGAGGAGTTCCTGCGCAACCGTGACGACCACGGATTCGTCGTGGTCCACGGGCACTCGATCGCCCCCGAGGTGGTCGACGCGGGCAACCGCATCGGCATCGACACCGGCGCCTACTTCACCGGCGTCCTGACTTGCCTGGTGCTCCACGGCTCCGAGCGAGGCCTGTTGCAGACCGGGGAAGCGGAGTGACCCGGCCGCTCGTCTGCGTCCTCGCGGAGGGCGATTGGCCGGCGCTCGGTGCCACGCTCGACTCCGTGCGGGTGCATGGGCTTCGCGCCGTCGTCGGCGTGACGGGCCAGCGCGAACGCGGCGCCGCCCCCGCGGACGTGCGGGCCGAACGGATCACGTGGCGCGACGACTTCGCCGATGCGCGCAACCAGCTCGCGTCCCGCGTCGATGAACCTTGGCTCCTTTGGCTCGACTCGGACGAGCGCCTGGCGCGCTTCGAGGCGCCCGACCTCGACGGGCTCGGGGCGGACGCGTTCGCCGTGCGCATCCGCGACCGCGCGGACCTGACGCCTCGCCCGATCGCCCGGCTCCAGCGCAACGCGCCAGGGATCCTTTGGTGGCGTGCCGTGCACGAGACGATCGTGACGCGGCATCCGGGCGACCCGCCGATCCTGGACGGGATCGAGATCCTGCACGATGGCTACGCGGGCGCGGCGGTGATCGCCGACAAGATCCGACGCAATCACGCGATCGCCGTGGCCGCCCGCGCGCGCGGCGATGAGTCCTGGGTCTACGCGCTGGAGGACGCGCGCTTCGCCGAGGCGACCGGCGGCGACGCCTTCAAGGCCTGGCTCGCCGTGTTCAACCATCCGGACGCGGCGCCCGCCGGGCCGGGTGGCGTCGACGGCCGGGTCGAGGCCGCCGAGGCGCTCGCCGCCATGGGCTACCCGACGCCCGCGCGGGTCCTGCTCGACGCGAACCCGCGTATCGTCTCGCTCCACCTCGCGCTGCTGCTCGGCGATGCCCGCCAGGGCCAGCCGGACCCCGGCCGCGTCGATGCCCTGGTCGGGCTGCTTCGAGGCGGCGCCGACGATCGCTACGCCATGCCCGTGGCGTTGCTCGGGGCGGATCGCGCGGCGGTCGAAGGCTGGATTGTCGATCGCGCGCCGAAGCGCCGCGGGGCCACCGGACGGTGACCCCGAGGTACCGGCGTGCCCAGCGCTGGGACCAGGAGACCCTGGCCACGGACCTGATCCTGATGAACCCGGACAGTCACGCGGTCGTGGTGCTCAACGCCACCGGCGCGCTCGTCTGGGACGCGATCGCCGAGGGCGCGAGCCTCGATGACGTGGCGAGCCTGTTCCACGCGGCCGCGCCCGGCGTCGCGACGGACCGGGTGCGCGCGGACATCGCCGACACGCTCGATCGACTGGTCGCCGCGGGTCTGGCGGTGGCCGAACCGAACTAGAAGGAAGTTGATAAGCCCTCATCGTCGTCATCGCGAGGCCACGAAGTGGCCGTGGCGATCCACAGGAATGGCTCGGACCCCCGAGTTTCTGGATTGCCACGTCGGCCCTTGGCCTCCTCGCAATGACGGGCCAGGGGTTATTCAACGCCCTGCTAGGCACGGCACGCCATGGAAATGAGGCTCACCTGGCAAGGACGCGAGGTCGTCGTCGCATCGTCGGAGCCCGGAACCGAACTGTTCCTGCGGCGGTACCTGTGGTGTCCCGTCTCGAGCGCCGGAGCCGAAGCAACGCCCGACGTCCGCGTCGCGCGCGAAGGGACGGGGTACCGCGTCAGCTACCCCGACGGCGCCCTGCGCGTCCGCTCGGCCGCCGCGGCAAAGCTGGCCCTGCTCGAATCTATCGCCTACGTGCTGGCGACCGGGCATCACGAGACCATCCTGCACGCCGGCGCGTACGTCGGTCCCAAGGGGGCCGTCGTCATCCTCGGCGCGCCGCGCGCGGGCAAGAGCTACCTCGCCTACGGCGCCTGGCGCGCGGGCCGGGTCGTGCTCGGCGACGACCGTGTCGTGTGGTCGGACGCGGCCGTCCAGGCGTTTCCCAAGTGCCTGAAACTGAGGATCGAGTCGCGGTCCGGCTTCGCCGCGATCGCCCAGGGCATCGAGTCGCGATCGAGGTTCGCCGCCAGCCTGGCCGGGGACCGCAGGCTCGTGCTCGCCCGCGCGCTGGCCGGCTTCGCCCCCTACGGCGAGCGCGTGCCGGTTCGCGCGTTGGTCGTCGTCGAACGCGGGGCCGGGGCACGCAGCCGGCTGGGACACATCGCGGCGCCGGCGGCGCTCGCGCGCCTGATGGGCGTCGCCGGGCCGGGTCTGGCCTCGCCGATGGACTTCGTCCGCGTGCTCAAGCGGCACGCCGGTGGCGGGCAATTGCCGCTGCTGACGGTCGGCTCCGGCGACGCCCCGCGCGCCCTCGACCTGCTCGATCGGCTGTAGGGCGCTAAGGCGTCGGCAGCGGCGGCGGCGCTTCGGTGACGCTGACCAGGTAGAGGAGCAGGTCGGCGCGGTCCTGTGGGTCCTTGACCCCGGCGAAGGTCATCTTGGTCCCCTTGGCGTACTGCTTCGGGTTGGCGAGGAAGGCGTCGAGCTCCTCGTAGGTCCACGCGCCGCCGAGCCCGGTGATCGCGGCCGAATAGGCGAAATCCGCGGCATGCGCGCGGTTCGCGCCGACGATGTTGTGCAGGTTCGGGCCGACCTTGTTGGCTCCGTCGGCCTCGAAGGTGTGGCACGCGGCGCACTTCTTGGCGACCTTCTCGCCCTTGGCGGCGTCGCCGGCGGCGAGCCGGACGCCCAACGGTTCCTCGGCGGCGGCCTCGGTCGCGCCGCCGGTGGAGGTCTCGGCCACCTCGACGGCATAGTGCAGGACGCGCTCGGCGTCCTCGCCATGACGCTCGGCGCCGGGCATGGGGTAGAGCACGTCGCCGATCCTGCTGAGGGCCAGCAGAATGAGCGCGGAGCCGAGCACGGCTCCGGCGACCTTGTTGAACTCGAAGGCGTTCATGGCGTCGTCCGCGTGGGATCGGTGGCGGGGCTGAAAAGCGGCGCGAGCGTAGCCACTTCACGCGCACGTGTCCAACCCACTATAAGGGCTCGGCAACCTCGCAATGACTTAACCCTTGACGCGCCCCTTCGGCTCCGCGCTCGTCGTCATCCCGGCCCGCCTCGCCTCGACCCGGCTGCCGGGCAAGCCGCTCGCCGACATCGCCGGCGAGCCCATGATCGTGCACGTCTGGCGTCGGGCGGTCGAGGCGGGCGTGGGTCCGGTCGTGGTCGCCTGCGGCGATGCGCCGATCGCCGAGGCGGTGCGCCGCGCCGGCGGCACCGCCGTCATGACGCCGAGCGACCTGCCGTCCGGCTCGGACCGCATCCACTGCGCCCTCGAGATTATCGATCCCGACCGAAAGCACGGCGCCGTTATCAACCTTCAAGGCGATCAGCCGATGATCCGGAGCCACCTGCTGACGACCGTGCTCGATACGTTGAACTGGGGGGACATTTCGACGTTGGCGCGACCGATCAGACCCGAGGAACCGGCGGATGATCCCAACGTGGTCAAGGTCGCGGCCGCCTGGCCGGCCGGCGGCGGGCCCGGTCGCGCGCTCTATTTCTCGCGCTCGGCGATACCCTGGGGCGAGGGCGAGTTGCTCCATCACATCGGGCTCTACGCCTATCGGCGCGCGGCGCTCGCGCGCTTTGTCGCGCTGCCGCCGAGCCCCTTGGAGCGGCGCGAGCGGCTCGAGCAGCTCCGCGCGCTCGAGGCCGGCATGACCATCGCGGTGGCCCGCGTTGACACGGTTCCACTCGGTGTCGATACTCCGGCCGACCTCGAACGGGCGCGCGCGCTGCTTGCGGCCCGGCCACCCGTAACTCCACGTTGAACCCCGTGCCGTCGATCGCCTTTCAGGGGCAGCCTGGCGCCTACTCCCATCTGGCCTGCCGCGAGGCGTATCCGGGGCACGAGCCGCTGCCGTGCGAATCCTTCGAAGATGCGTTCGAGGCGGTCGCCCAGGGGCGCGCCGCGTTGGGCATGATTCCGATAGAGAACTCGGTCGCCGGGCGCGTGGCCGACGTCCATCACCTGTTGCCCGAGACCGATCTGCACATCGTCGCCGAGCACTTCCAGGCGGTGCGTCACTGCCTGCTCGCGCCGAGGGGCGCGAGCCTCGCCGGCATCAGGGCCGTGCACTCCCACGTCCATGCCCTCGGCCAGTGCCGCAAGTACCTGCGCGAGCACAAGCTCGTGCCCCACGTCCACGCCGACACCGCGGGCGCCGCCGCCGACGTGGCCAAGGCGGGCAATGCGACCCAGGCGGCGATCGCCTCGAGGCTTGCCGCCGAGATCTACGGCCTCGACATCCTCGAGGCCTCGATCGAGGACGCCCAGCACAACACGACGCGCTTCGTCGTGCTGGCCAAGGAGCCGGGCGACCCCGACCCCGAGGCGGGGCTGGTGATGACTTCGTTCGTGTTCCAGGTGCGCAACGTGCCGGCCGCGCTCTACAAGGCGCTCGGCGGCTTCGCCACCAACCGGGTCAACATGGTCAAGCTCGAGAGCTACATGATCGACGGCAGCTTCTCGGCGACCCAGTTCTACGCCGACATCGAGGGGCATCCGGACAACTCCTCGGTGCGCATGGCGTTCGAGGAGCTCGGCTTCTTCTCGCGCCGGGTCAAGGTGCTCGGCGTCTACCCCGCCAACCCGTTCCGCAACCGCTGAGCTTCAATCAGGGCGCGCTTGACCGCCTCGGGTTCGCGATCGATGACGGTCAGGAACGCGCGGGCCGGCCCCGACGGTGCGCGATGACCCTGCTCCCAGTCCTGGACGGTGCGGGCGCTGACTCCGAAGTGAGCGGCGAAGACTTCCTGCGACATGCCCATCTTGCGCCGCACGGCCCTGACGTCGACGCCCTGTCGCACGTGCACGGCGTACGCCTTCCGCTGGGAGCGGCGTTCGGCGAAGTCCAGCGCCTCCCTCGCGCTGTCAATGATTCGACGTCCTGCTCGGGACATGTCGTCTTGCTCCTCTTCGATAAGTCTCGGCGATCCTCCGGAGTATCAGCCGAAGCTCGTTCCGTTCGGCCGGCGAAAGGTCGACTCGATCGCCCTTGGCGAACACGTTCAGCAGGAACACGGGAAAATCGACTCCGCCGAACCAAGTTATGACTCGATATCCGCCACTCTTGCCCTTGCCGCGCCCCGCGAACCGGAGCTTTCGCGCGCCACCGGTCCCTGGAATGACGACCCCGGCGGTCGGGTCCCTCGAAACGCGCTCCACGACCGCATGACGTTCATGCTCGGTCAGTCCGGCCGCTCTGGCGTCCGCGATGAAGGCCGGCGTCTCGACGACCGTCTGCACGATAGGACTATACGGCAATGCCGTATAACGTCAACCCGGAACCTGGCTCACCGGCCGTCAGCCAATCCTCGCTGAGGTATTGCCGGAAACAGGGTTGTCCAATCGCCCCTAGGCGGGCAAACAACGGCAGGGGCGCGAAGAAAAGGAGTGGGTCATTGACGAGTCGGGCGCGGCCCTCGGCCGTGTTGGTGGCTGTAGCCCTTCTGGCCACGGGGTCGGAAGTCCGCGCCGACCCTGCGCCAACGCTCGATGGCTCGGTGTCGTTCGAGTTCCGGGGCGACGCGATTATCCGTTCCGATGACCCGTCGCTCGAAATCATCGAGGCCGCGCCGACGATCGACGCGGAGCTCGATCTGCGCCTTGCCGATCCCTTGTCGATCCGCGCCAGTCTCATCGCCGAATCGGTGTTCAGATCCGGCCCCTTCCAGGACCGCCTCGTCGGGGACATCGGGGACATCGGGGCCAAGGCCGAGACTTTGTTCGTCGAGTACGCGACGGGCGCGCTCACCTTGTACGCCGGCAAGATCAACCCGCCGTTCGGCGTCGGCTGGGACCTGACCCCCGGCCTCTACGGCACCGACTTCGCCGAGGACTACGAGTTGACCGAGCGCATCGGCTTCGGCGGCTCGGTGAGCTTGGGCGGCGAGGGCATCGGCGTTCACGTTCTCGGCGCGAGCGCGTTTTTCCTCGATACCTCGGTGCTTAGCCAATCCCTGATCGAGGACAAGGGCGGGGTCGAGCGGTCCGACGGGGGGCCCAGCAACACCGGAGACCCGGCCTCGTTCGCCCTCACCCTGGACGGCGGCAAGCTGCCCGGATTGCCCGGACTCTCCTACCACGCGGCGATCAGCCGGCAGGAGGGCGGTCGGGGCGCCGTCGCCGACGAGGCGGGTTACGCCTTCGCCCTCCACGGCGAGTTCCCGCTCGGCGACGGAGCGAGGCTCGCGCCGATCGTCGAGATCGTCCGACAGGTCAACGACGAGGCCGGACCCGACGATGTCACCTACGTCACGGCGGGCGTCGCCCTGCTCGGCGGACCCTGGTCGCTCGCGCTCAGCGGCACGATGCGCGCCACCGACGCGACGGGCGGCCCCGACACGGACGACTCCCTGCTCCAGGTCTCGGTCGGCTACGCCTTCGGCAACGGACTCTCGTTCGAGCTCGGCTACAAGGCGACCGAGGTAGATAGCGTCGACTCCGACGTGGTCGGCGCGCTCATCGCCTATGAGATCGAGTTCTAGCTGGGCTCAGCCGGCCGCCAGCCAGTCCTCGAGCAGGTGGCGGGCGATCGAGTGCCTGCGAGGCAGGCGGAAGCCGAGTGCCTCGTGGTTCAGCACGTCCTCGCGGGTCAGCCACTTGGCGTCGGCGATCTCGCTGCCGTCGATGACCAATCGGTCGGTCTCCGCCACGGCGCTGAAGCCGAGCATGATCGAGAGCGGAAACGGCCACGGCTGCGAGGAGTGGTAGACGACTTCGCTCAAGGGCACGCCGACCTCCTCCATGACCTCGCGGGCGACCGCCTCTTCCAGGCTCTCGCCCGGCTCGACGAAGCCGGCAAGCGTGGAATAGACCGGGTCGGGCCAGCTCTTCTGCCGGCCGAGCAGGCAGCGGTCCCGATAGGTCACCAGCATGATCACCGCGGGGTCGGTGCGCGGGAAGTGCTGCGCGCCGCACGCCGGGTTGGCGCAGACGCGCACGTGCCCGGCCTCGCGCACGACGGTCGGCGATCCGCAGGCGCCGCAATATTGGTGGCGCGCGTGCCACGTGGTGAGCGCGCGGGCGTGGGCGAGCACGGCCGCGTCGTCGGCCGGCAGCGT
>JBBDQV010000014.1:0-12318 GCA_040905845.1 Alphaproteobacteria bacterium
GTTGATCGCGTCGACCGCGCCCTTGAGCGCGCCGGCGCGCGCCAGCACCGCCTCGGCCGTGGCCGCGTCGGGCGGGGTGATCTCGGCGGTGAGCACGAAGCGCCCGGCCGTCAGCGCGGCCTCGAGCGCGCCGCCAGAGCGGACCCACGTCGCGGCGTCGTTCATGGCTCAAGCCCGCCGTTGAGCACGAGCCGGTGGACCCGGTCCTCGTCGTAGTCGCGCTCGAGCCGCTCGGCCTCGGCCGCCGCCGCGGCCTCGAGGTCGTCGCCGCACGGCACCGGAGCGGCCCGGCGCCATTCGGCAAGGTAGGAGTCGGTGTCGCGCAGGCCGGCGCGCATGGCGGCCCGGTCGATCGCCGTCTCGAACCGCTCGGGCAGGATGCGCTTCGCGGCCTGGCGCCCGGCCTTGGCGATCACCTGGGCCGGAATGTCACGCCAGTAGACGATCGTCAGCGTCGCCATGGTCCTAGTCCTTGGCCGCCTTGGCCATGAAGGTCGCGAGCTCGCCGTAGCCGGTGAAGCGGCGCTCGTAGGCGAGCCCGAGCCGGTCGGCCGCGGCGCGCGCGGCTTCGTCGAGCGTCGGATCGTCGGTCTGGGCGAGGTAGACCACGCGGCGGTAGTTGCCGAAGTAGTCGTCGCGGAGCTGGGGATACCGGTCGAGCCCGAGCCCGGCGATGATCAGCCGGTCGAAGTGCCGGGCGAGGTAATCGGTCAGGTAGAAGGTGCCGGGCTCGGCGTCGTGGAGCGCGGCGAACGCGTCCGCCCCGGCGTAGAATTGGTAGCAATGCGGGCCGTCGATGCGCTCGACGCCCTCTTCCTCGATCACCCGGTCCAAGAGTCCGCCGGTGCCGCAGTCGCCGTAGAGCACGACGATGCGCTCGAAGCGGTCGCGGTTGGCGCGGATCTTGGCGCGCACCGCCTCGGGGATGCGCGCCGGCGTGTTGTGCCAGTGCGCGGGCAGGCATTGCACGGCCATGTGGATCCAACCGTTGCGGCGGATGACCTCGGTGATCTCCCAGGCCAGCGCGCCGCACGCGATCAGGAGAGTCGCGGGCGCCCGGCCCATGGCTGCCACGGTCAGGCGTCGGCGGGCGGCTGGTTCGACCGGCGCCGCTCGGCGATCATCTTCTTGGCCGTCTCGACGGCGACCGCGGCGTCGCGGCAGTAGGCGTCGGCGCCGACCGCCTCGGCGAACGCCTCGTTGAGCGGCGCGCCGCCGACGAGGACGATGTAATCGCCGCGCCGGCCCTTCTGCTTCAGGGTGTCGATGACGACCTTCATGTACGGCATCGTCGTCGTCAGCAGCGCCGACATGCCGAGGATGTCGGGCTGGTGCTCGTCGAGCGCGGCGAAGTACTTGTCGACGTCGTTGTTGACGCCGATGTTGATGACGTCGAAGCCGGCGCCTTCCATCATCATGGCGACCAGGTTCTTGCCGATGTCGTGGATGTCGCCCTTGACCGTGCCGATGACCATCTTGCCGACGCGCGGCGCGCCGGTCTCGACCAGCAGCGGGCGCAGGATCTCCATGCCGGCCTTCATCGAGTTGGCCGCCAGCAGCACCTCGGGCACGAACAGGATGCCGTCGCGGAAGTCGATGCCGACGATGCGCATGCCCTCGACCAGGGCCTCGGTCAGCGTCCGGTAGGGCGTCCAGCCGCGACCGAGCAGGATGTGCGTGGCTTGCTCGATCTCCTCGGCGAGGCCATCGTAAAGGTCCTCGTGCACCTGCTGCACGAGCTCTTCGTCATTCAGCGAATTGAGGTCGAGATCGTTGCCGTCGTCGGCCATCGCGGGGTCGTCTCCGAGGAAACAGGGGCATGGCGCCCAACCCCCATGACGTAGGGCGCCGTGACCGGTCCAGGGTATCTCATTTCCGACGTGCCCTTGTCCAGATGCGACACGGGCGGGTCGGCCCCGATCGACTTTGACAGGGCTTCGGCGGACTTTCTAAGCTCGCGGCCCAACGAGGAGGGTGCGTCATGGCGGGCAAGGTGGTGTTCGTTCTGGTCGACGCGATCGGGTATGACGCGGGCGTGGCGTGCCTCGGCACCCTCGAAGGCCTGGTCGAGGGGCGCAAGGCGCGGCGCTGGCGCATGAGGACGGTCTTGCCCTCGCTCTCGGTGCCGGTCTACGAGACGCTGCACACCGGGACCGAGCCGCATGTCCACGGGCTGCGCAGCAACGACCTGATCCCGCTCTCGAAGGGCCCGCACGTGTTCGGCGTCGCGCGGGCGGCGGGGCGCGTGACCGGCGCGGTCGCGCACTGGAACTTCTCCCAGATGTACAACCGCGTGCCCTACGACCCGGTGCGCGACATCGAGGTCGACGACGATGCGCTCGCCATCCAGCACGGCCGGTTCTACGGCGACGAGCACGCGACCAAGGCCAACCTGCACCTGCCGTGCGAACAGGACGTGATGGCCAAGGCGACCATGCTGATCCACCGGTTCGCGCCGGACTACCTGCTGATCCACAGCTTCGGGCCGGACTCGGTCGGGCATACCTACGGCGGCGAGTCGCGCGAGTACCGTCACGAAATCTGGGCCGTGGACAACGCGCTCGCCGACCACGTGCCGGTTTGGCGCGAGGCGGGGTATCGGGTGCTCGTCACCTCGGACCACGGCATGACCGCGGACGGCCGCCACGGCGGCACCTCCGATGTCGAGCGCATGGTGCCATTGTACGACATAGGGCATCCCGAGGGCGGCGCGGTCGAGGGCGTCGTCGGTCAGCTTTCCGTCGCGCCGACCAGCCTGGCGCTGATGGGTCTGCGCCCGCCGCCGGAGATGAAGTCGCCGGCGCTGTCCTAGGCTTCGTGCTCCGGCCCTGGGTCCCCGGTTCGGCGCTGCGCGCCGCCCGGGGATGACACCGAGAGAGCAGAGTATCAACCCCGAGCTGTCATACCCGGGCCGGCCACAGGCCGGAACCGGGTATCCAGGGGCCACACGCACCGGGCCCGGGAGATAGCCCTTCGCGGCGCTTTGACGGCGCGCGGAATGGTTCCACAATGGCCTCGACGAGGCGCCGAGGGAGCAGGCCATGGCCATCGCACATGAACGACGCGGGCGCGAGGCACGGCGCCAGGAGCGCTTGCACGCGCCCGTGGTGCAGCGGCGCACGCTGGTGCGCGAGATCCCGCTCTACGAGCTGCTCGACGCCGAACGGCTCGAGATCGTCCACGACGCCTCGATGACGATCCTCGAGGAGATCGGCATCGACTTCCGCGACGACGAGGCGATCCAGCTTTGGCGCGCGGCCGGCGCCGACGTGAAGGGCCAGCGGGTGCGCATGCCGCGCGCACTCGTCATGGCCAAGCTCGCGACCATCCCCGAAAGCTTCGTGCAGCACGCCCGCAACCCCGAGCGCGACGTGACCATCGGCGGGCGCCACACGGTGTTCGCGCCGACCTACGGCTCGCCGTTCGTGCGCGGCTTCGACAACGTGCGCCGCTACGGCACGCTCGAGGACCTCAGGACCTTCATCAAGCTCGCCTACATGACGCCGCACATGCACCATTCGGGCGGGGTGATCTGCGAGCCGGTCGACGTGCCCGTGCCCAAGCGGCACCTCGAGATGGTCTTGAGCCACATCAAGTTCTCGGACAAGCCGTTCATGGGCATGGTCACGGCCAAGGAGCGCGCCGAGGACACGGTGACCATGGCGCGCATCCTATTCGGCGAGGACTTCGTCGAGCGCAACCAGGTCCTGATCTCGGTGGTCAACTGCAACTCGCCCCTGGTGTGGGACGGCACCATGCTCGCCGCGCTCAAGGTCTACGCCAAGGCGAACCAGGCCGTGTTGGTGACGCCCTTCATCATGGCCGGCGCCATGAGCCCGGCCTCGACCGCCGGCGCCGTCGCCCAGCTCAACGCCGAGGTGCTTGCCGGGCTCGCGTTCACCCAGCTCGTGCGACCGGGCGTGCCGATGGTCTACGGCTGCTTCGTCTCGACGGTCTCGATGCTGTCGGGCGCGCCGATGCTGGGCACGCCCGAGCCCGCGCAGATGATCTATCTGTCGTGCCAGCTCGCGCGGAAGTACAAGGTGCCGGTGCGCGCCGGCGGCATGCTGTGCGGCTCGAAGATCGCCGACGCGCAAGCCGCGTACGAGAGCGTGCAGACCATGATCCCGACCGTGCTGGGCGGCACCAACTTCGTGCTCCATTCGGCCGGCTGGCTCGAGGCCGGGCTGACCGCGGGCTACGGCAAGTTCGTGCTCGACGCCGACCAGATCGGCATGCTCGAACGGTTCTGCCGCGGCGTCGACCTCGGCCCCGAGGGCATCGCCATGGACGCGCTGCGCGAGGTCGGGCCCGGCGGCCACTACCTAGGGTGCGCCCACACCCGGCGCCACTACCAGACCGCGTTCTACCTGCCGCAGACGTGCGACAACAACTCGTTCGAGCAGTGGCTGGCCGAGGGCGAGCTCGACGCCAACGCGCGCGCGCTGGTGACGGCGCGCAAGATGCTCGACGAGTACCAGGCGCCGCCGCTCGACCCCGGCATCGACGAGGCGCTCCAGGCCTTCGTCGCCAAGCGCAAGGCGGAGCTGCCCGACGGCGTCGTGTGACATGGTCGCGATGCCAATCACGCGGCACGAGCGCATCTCTTCTCCCTTAGGGAGAAGGTGGCGAGCGCAGCGAGCCGGATGAGGGGCAGCCCATGTCGCTAACGGTTGCCCGCCGGCTGCGCAAGAACATGACCGAGTCCGAGCGGCGGCTATGGCGTTACCTCCGCGGTCGGGGGCTCGATGGTTTCAAGTTCCGGCGGCAGGCACCATTGGGTCCGTACGTCGTCGACTTTTTCTGCGAGGAGACGAGGCTCGCGGTCGAGGTCGATGGCGGCCAGCACGCGCAAGACACTCATCGGGATGCCGAAAGGACGGCTTGGCTGGAGTCCCATCACTGCAAGGTCGTTCGTGTCTGGAACAACGACGTGCTCGGCAACGTGGAGGGTGTCCTTGCGACCATCCGGGCCGCCCTTACGGCCGCCCCTCACCCGGCGCGCGATCTCGCGTTCTGGCACGAGCCGCTGACCGAGCTGTTCCCGCGCGGCGGCGACGAGGCACCGCTGGGCCTGAGCGGGGCCGAGCTTGCGCACTACGAGGAGCACGGGTTTGTCGCCGGCCTCGATGTGCTGACCGAGGAGCAGGTCGCGGCGCTAAGGTCCGAGGTCGAGGAGTTCTGGTCGCCCGATCACGACGGCCGGCGGTTCTGGTACGAGTACCGCTCGAGCGCCTCGGCCGACCCCGACCGAAGATTGCTGCACGCGTCGGGCGCGTGGCGCGTGCGCCCCGGGTTCCACGACCTCGTGTGGCACCCAGCCGTCACGGTCAAGGCGCGCCAAGTGCTCGGCGGGCCGGTGCGGCTGCTGCACGACCAGCTGTTCTGCAAGCCGGCGCGCCACGGCGGCATCGTCGCGTGGCACCAGGACTATTCGTACTGGACGTACGCGCAGCCGATGGCGCACGCGACGTTGTGGATCGCGCTCGACGACGCGACGATCGAGAACGGATGCCTGCATTACGTGCCGGGCAGTCATCGCTGGGGGCTGTTGCCGATCACCGGGCTGACCGAGGACATGACCTCGATCGAGGCGGTGCTGGCGCTGGAGCAGCGCAGGGCGTTCAAGCCCGTCGCGATCGAGCTGCGCGCCGGCCAGGCCGCGATCCATCACCCGCTGATGGTGCACGGAAGTTACCCGAACGACTCCGATCGGCCGAGACGGGCGACGGTGGTCAACGTCATGCGCGACGGCGCGCGCGCCGCGGTCGAGCAGCCGGACGTGAACGGAGTGCCCGCCTGGCTGGTCGGCACGACCAAGGACGTGCCGTTCTATCCCGTGGCGGCGGAGCCGAAGGGACCGCTGCTCGGCGGGCGGTACTTCCCGCTGTTGTAGGAGATGGGTCCAATCTCGCGGCGAAGCTCAAGTGTCGCTGAACGTCGCATTCGCGAGCAGGAACTGAATACCGATGCCGATGTCGGTCTCGACGGCTCGGCGCGCGGCGAAAGAGTCTCGGCGCACCAACGCATCGAGGATCTCCCAATGGGTTTCCGAGCCCAATGAGACCCCCGTGTCCGAGTAGAGCCCCTGGACGGGCCCGATCTGGACCCAAAGGCTCTCGATGATCGGCACCGCGACCAGTGAAGCGGCCGCGCCGTAGATGCCGAAATGGAAACTCTGGTTGAGCTCGAGATAGCGCCGGATGTCAGCGCCCGAGAGCGCTTCGTCGGCGCTGGCGTTGAGCGCGCGCAGGGCCTGGATCTCGGCGTCCGTGATGCGCTGGGCGGCATAGGCGGTCGCGAGCCCTTCGAGGGCGACGCGAATGTCCCCGATCTCCTTGAACTTGGCCCGGCTCATGGCTGGGATCCGGACCGCGCGCTTGGGCCTGATCTCGATTGCGCGCTCGGCGGCCAGCCGCCGCAAGGCCTCGCGCACGGGCGTCGTGCTGGTACCCAGCGTGGTCGCGAGCCGCTGCATCGAGAACATTTCGCCGGGCAGGAAGCCCCCAGCCATGATCAGCTGACGGAGCCTTACGTACACCTGATCGTGCAGCGGTGCGGTGTCGAGCTGACCCAATGCATCGACGGATTGCGAACTTGCCTGCCGTGACATCAAGAGGCCTTGAACCTGTCATTGAAACATTCTATGATCATAGATCATAGATACGCACACTCGGCTCGTCGCCGCAAGGTGCATCGACCCAGAGGGTCGAACCGCGCATCTGCGGCGTGACGGGGGCCCGATCCTGGAGGGCTGCTTGACCGGCTTCACGTCCGTCACGACAGATATCAACTACGAGCGCGACGGCAAGCAGGTGGGCAACCTGCGCCTGATCCAGAGCGCCTTCGTGACCGGTTGGCAGACGGTCCTGATCCCCATCGTGTGTTTGCGCAACGGCGATGGACCAACGCTCCTGCTGTTCGGCGGCACCCATGGCGACGAAGTGGACGGGCCGGTGGTGCTGATGCGCCTGTTGCTCTCGCTCGAGCCCAAGGACATTCGCGGCCGTCTGATCGTCGTGCCCGCGCTCAACTTTCCCGCGGTCGAAGCCTGCCAGCGCACGGCGCCCTCGGACGGGCGCGACCTCAATCGCTGCTTCCCCGGCGATCCCGCGGGCTCGTTCGCCCAGATGCTCGCGGCGTACATCGATCGTGTCCTGCTGCCGATGTCGCGCGTCGTCATCGACCTGCACGCGGGCGGACTGTGGAGCCGCTTCGTGCCGTCGCTTTGGCTGCTCGAAGGAGGGTCGAACGAGCACTGGCAGTTCACGCTGGATGTGGCGAAGGCGTTCGGCGCCCCCCTGACGGTCGTCTCGGGCTCGCTCGGTGGCGACATGTCCGAGAGCGCGGCGCGCCACGGCTGCGCGTACATCTCCACCGAATCCGGCGGTGCCGCCTCGGTCGACCCCAGCATCGTCGCTCTGTCCGAAGCCGGCATCCGGAGGGTGATGGCGTTCCTCGGCATGGTGCCGTCCGAGGACGCCCCGGCACCCGACGCACCCACGCGGTTCATGCGGGTGCCCGGCGTGGACGGCTTGCAGATCGCTGAAGGCGCCGGTCTGTTCGAACCCGTGGTCAAGCTTGGTGATCGGATCGAGTCCGGACAACCGGTCGGCCACCTCTACCGGATCGACCAGCCGACGGCACCGCCCGTGCCGGTTCGCGCGACGACGGCCGGACTCATCTACGGGCTCGCCTGGCTCGCGCACGTGCGGCGCGGCGACCGGGTCTGCATTGTCGCCGAGGACGCGTGAACGCAACCGGCGACACGTGAACCAACCCAGGGAGGATGAAACAATGACGATAAGGACGACACGGCGCGGCACGCTCGGCGCCGCCGCAGGCATTGCCGCCACGGCCGCCGCGGCCCGCGCCACCATGGCCCAGGAAAAGCGGATCCTGCGCATCCGCTCATACATGGACCTGGCCAACATCGATCCGGCCTTCTTGCGAACCCGCGAAACGGACGGTGTCATCGCCGACGCCATCTACAGCCGACTCATCGCCTACAAGTCGGGAACCAACTGGGAATGGGAGCTCGACGCCGCGGAGTCGATCGAACAGGTCGATACAACGCACATCGCCTTCACCTTGAGGCGGGGCATCCAGTGGACCAACGGTTTCGGCGAGATGACCGCCGAGGATGTGAAGTATTCCTATGAGCGCCTCGCCAGCGAATCGCTCGGTTCCCCGTACGCGAGCGACTGGGCGGCACTCGACCATGTTGAGGTGACGGGGACGCACGGCGGCGTCATCGTGCTGAGCAGGCCGTTCGCGCCCTTGTTTACCACGACCCTACCGTGGAGCGCCGGACCTATCGTCTGCAAGGCGGCGGTCGAGCAGGTGGGCGGCCAGTACGAAACGAAGGTACCGGCAAGCTCGGGCATGTTCACGCTGAAGGAGTGGTTGCCGAACCAGCGCATCGTGCTGGGCCGCAACGAGACCTACTACGGCGAGCTGTCGCCGTTCGACGAGGTCCACATCATCCCGATCGGCGATGACAAGACGGCGGAGCTGGCGTTCGAGGCCGGCGAGCTCGACTACACCAATGTCGCCGTCAGCTCTCTCCCCGAACTCCGCGCGAACCCGCCATCGGGCGGCGCCCTGCAGGTTCGCCCCTCGGAGACGTACTACTGGATCGGTATGAATGTCGATCACGCCAAGTTCCAGGACATTCGCGTGCGCCAAGCCGTTCAGTACGCGCTCGACGTCGACGAGATCATCGAGGCCGCGTTTTTCGGCGAGACGCCGCGCGCGACCGGTATCGTCGCGCCCGGCTTAATCGGCCACCGCGACGCCAACATGATCAAGGGAAGGGACGTGGCGAAGGCCAAGGCGTTGCTGGCGGAAGCCGGCGTCCCCGACGGCTTTGAGACGACGATAACCGTCCTCAACCAGACCGACCGGGTGACCGCGACCCAGGTCATGCAGAGCCATCTCGCGGAGGTCGGCATCAAGGCGGAGATCCTCGCCTACGAGAGCGGCGACTATTGGTCGCAGGGACAGGAATCCGACGGCGACGACTGGAAGAAGCTGCAGATCATGTTCCTGCGCTACGCCAGTGCGCCGGACCCTTCGTGGGCGACCGTCTGGTTCACCTGCGCCCAGGTCGGCATCTGGAATTGGGAGCGCTGGTGCAACGCGGAGTTCGACGCGCTCCACGAACAGGCTGCCTCGGAGATGGATGGGGCGAAGCGCCATCCCCACTACGTCCGCATGCAGGACCTAATGGAGCAATCGGGCGCCTATACGTTCGTCACCCACGAGGCGACGGCGGTGCTCTATCGTGACACCATCGTTCCGGGCAACCGACCGAACAACGACACCACGCTTAGAGGCTTCGGGCTGGCTTGAGGACGGGGCTTCCTTCGTGCCCCTGCGAAACGAAGGAAAAGGGGCTCTGGCACCGACATTGAGGTTCGCGCCCCGTTTTCGTGGGAAGGTCCGCGAGAGCGGGGCGCGATTCCGATACCACCCGGATGTAGTTCGCCCCTACAGCTTCGCGCGGTTCAGGCGGAGCGCGTTGAAGACGACGCTGACGGATGACAGCGCCATCGCGGCGGCGGCGAAGACCGGGCTCAGCAAGAGGCCGAAGACGGGATAGAGCGCGCCGGCCGCGAGCGGCACGCCGGCCGCGTTGTAGACGAAGGCGAAGGCCAGGTTCCAGCGGATGTTGCGCATGGTCGCCACCGACAGGCGGCGCGCCCGCGCGATGCCGCCGAGGTCGCCCTTGAGCAGCGTGACACCCGCGCTTTCGATCGCCACGTCGGCGCCGGTCCCCATGGCGATGCCGACGTCGGCCGCGGCGAGCGCCGGCGCGTCGTTGACCCCATCGCCGGCCATGGCGACGACCCGGCCCTCGGCGCGCAACTGGGCGACGATCGCGGCCTTGTCGGCGGGCAAGACTTCGGCATGGACCTCGTCGAGGCCGAGCCGGCGCGCCACGGCCTCGGCCGTCGTCCGGTTGTCGCCGGTCAGCATGACGATGCGGATACCCTGGTCGCGCAGCGCCGCGAGCGCCTGGGGTGCGCTCGGCTTGATCGGGTCGGCGACCGCGATCAGGCCGGCCAGCCGGCCCTCGCGCGCGAGGAAGACAACGGTGGCGCCCTCGGCGCGCAACGCCTCGGCGCGTGGTGCGAGAGCAGCGACGTCAACGCCCTTCTCGGCCATCAGCCGGGCGTTGCCGAGCGCGACCTCGCGGCCTTCGACGCGCCCCGTGACGCCCAGGCCGGCCGGCGCGGTGAAGCCTTCGGCGACGGCCGGGGTAAGTCCCTTGGTGGCTGCGAAGCCGACGATGGCACCGGAGAGCGGGTGCTCGCTCGATCGCTCGAGACCGGCGGCGAGGCGCAGGATGTCGTCGGCGCCGACGCCCGCGACCGGCTCGACGGCGACCACCGTGGGCTTGCCCTCGGTCAGCGTGCCGGTCTTGTCGAGGACCAGGGTATCGACCCGTTCGAGCCGTTCGAGCGAGGCCGCGTCGCGCACGAGCACGCCGAGGCGGGCGCCGCGCCCGACGCCGACCATGATCGACATCGGGGTCGCGAGGCCGAGCGCGCACGGGCACGCGATGATCAGGACGGCGACGGCGGCGACGAGCCCGTTCGCCATCGCGGGTTCGGGGCCCCACGCCGTCCAGGCGGCGAAGGCGAGCGCGGCGACGGCGACCACGGCGGGGACGAACCAGCCCGCGACGACGTCGGCCAGGCGCTGGATCGGCGCCCGGCTGCGCGCGGCCTCGGCCACGAGGCGCACGATCTGGGCGAGCATGGTGTCGCGCCCGACGCGCTCGGCGACCATGACCAGCGCGCCCTGCTGGTTGAGCGTGCCGCCGACGACGCGGTCGCCGACGCCCTTGGCCACGGGGAGCGCTTCGCCCGTCATCATCGATTCGTCGAGCGCGCTCGCGCCTTCGACGACGATGCCGTCGACGGGGACGCTCTCGCCCGGGCGGACGCGCAGGCGGTCCCCGACGTTGACGTGGTCGAGCGGCACGTCGGACTCGCCGTGGGCGTCGATCCGGCGCGCGGACTTCGGCGCGAGGTCGAGCAGCGCGCGGATCGCGCCGCCGGTGCGCGCCCGCGCCCTGAGCTCGAGCACCTGGCCCAGGAGAACCAGGACGACGATGACCGCGGCGGCCTCGAAGTAGACCGCGACCTGGCCGTGGGCGTCGCGGAAGGTGGCGGGGAAGACGCCCGGCGCGAGCGTGGCGACGACGCTCGCGAGCCAGGCGACCCCGGTGCCGAGCGCGATCAACGTGAACATGTTGAGGCTGCGATGGACGAGCGAGCGGAGCCCGCGCACGAACAGCGGCCAGCCGGCCCACAGCACGACCGGGGTGGCGAAGGCGAGCTGGAGCCATGGCTGCGCGGCCCAGCCGAACGCGTGCCCGCCCATCTCGAGCGCGACGACGGGGAGCGTGAGCGAAAGCCCGATCCAGAACCGGCGCGTGAAGTCGACCAGCTCGGGGTCGGGGCCTTCATCGACGGCCGTCACGTCCAGGGGCTCGAGCGCCATGCCGCATTTCGGGCAGGTGCCGGGGCCCGTCTGGCGCACCTCGGGGTGCATCGGGCAGGTGTAGATCGCGCCGGCGGGCGCGGGGGCTGCCTCGGGCGGGGCGAGGAAGCGCGCCGGCTCGGCGATGAACTTGTCGCGGCAGCGCGGGTTGCAGAAGTAGTAGCGGAGACCGGCGTGGTCGTGGACGTGCTCGGCGGTCGCCACGGTCACCGCCATGCCGCACACGGGATCGCGCGCCTTGCCCTCGGGCGGCGACGCGGCGGGCGCGTGATCCGACATTGAGTTTCTCCGGTGGACGCGGAATACCCTGGAGGGGTATTTATATCCCTCAGCGGTCTTCGTCAACGACCAGGAGCGAGAGGTCATGAAGGAGGCGACGCGCGCACGCTGCCGCAATCGGCTGAAGCGGATCGAGGGTCAGGTGCGCGGCATCTCGCGCATGGTCGAGGACGACCGCTACTGCATCGACGTGGTGACCCAGGTCCAGGCCGCGACCGCCGCGCTCCGGCGCGTCGAGGAGGAAGTGCTCAAGGACCACGTCGCCCACTGCGTCGAGGGCGCGATCGCCGGCGGCGACAAGGCCGAGCAGCGGCGCAAGGTGGCCGAGCTCGTGCGCGTGCTTGGGCACCTGACGTCCTGAGGGGGCCGCCCGCCAGATGTCGAGGTCGCCGACCGCGCCCGCGGACTAGGGCGCGTTCCGCTCGGATTGAATCGCTGCCCACCCTCACCCTGCCCTCTCCCCCCAAATGGGGGGAGAGGGTTGCGCAGGGTTGGCGCGACCGAAGGGCGCGCCTACCCGCGTGG
>JBBDQV010000015.1:0-12276 GCA_040905845.1 Alphaproteobacteria bacterium
GGGGCGGGTGCCCCCGCCCCCACGCCCGAAGGGCGCGTCTCGAAGGACGGCCTACGAGTCAATCTCGGTGGCCCTTGGTATTAGACCAGGAAGTCGCGAGCATTCTCGAAGGTGCTTGATCAGGTGCCCACCGCCTACCCCGACTCCCTCATCCGCGACGTGCTGCGCCGCTGCCGGGTGATCGCCATGGTCGGCGCCAGCCCGAACTGGGTGCGGCCCAGCAATTTCGCCATGAAGTACCTGCAGGCCAAGGGTTTCCGCGTCATCCCGGTCAACCCGGGCGCGGCCGGAACGACGATCCACGGCGAGCGCGTGTACGCCTCGCTGGCCGAAGTCCCCGATCGCTTCGACATGGTCGACATCTTCCGCGCCAGCGCCGAGGTCGGAGCACTGGTCGACGAGGCGATACGGCTCAAGGACTCGAAGGACATCAAGGCGGTCTGGATGCAGATCGGCGTGCGCGACGAGGCGGCCGCCCGCCGCGCCGAGGCGGCGGGGCTGGCCGTGATCATGAACCGCTGCCCGAAGATCGAGTACGGCCGGCTTTCGGGCGAATTGTCGTGGAGCGGGGTCAACTCCGGCATCATCACCGCCAAGCGGCTGCGGGCACCCTGACGTGGCCGACGACGCGAAGCGCCCCGACGTTCCCGGCTTCGAGACCCGGGCCATCCATGCCGGCGCCCGGCCCGACCCGACGACCGGCGCGCGCGCGACGCCGATCTACCAGACCACGGCCTACGTCTTCGATGACGTCGACCATGCCGCCTCGCTGTTCAACCTGCAATCGTTCGGCTACATCTACTCGCGCATCACCAACCCCACCGTCGCTGTGCTCGAGGAGCGGGTCGCGAGCCTCGAGAACGGCCGCGCCGCCGTCGCCGCCGCCACGGGGCACGCGGCGCAGTTCCTCGCCTTCTTCACGTTGCTCGAGCCCGGCGACGCCTTCGTCGCGGCGCCGAACCTTTACGGCGGATCGATCACCCAGTTCACGAAGAGCTTCCCGCGGCTCGGCTGGCACTGCCGCTTCGCCGATCCCAACGATATCGCGGCGGTCGAGGCCGCCGTCGGCGCCGACGCCAAGGCCATTTTCGTCGAATCCCTCGCCAATCCCGGCGGCATCGTGGTCGACCTGGAGCCCTTGGCCGCGCTCGCCCGGCGCAAGGGGATCCCGCTCATCGTCGACAACACCCTCGCCTCGCCCTGGCTCTGCCAGCCGATCGGCTGGGGCGCCGATCTTGTCATACATTCGGCCACCAAGTTCCTGTCTGGGCACGGAAATGCCATGGCCGGTGTGGTCGTCGAGTCGGGCCTGTTCGACTGGTTCGCCAACGACAAGTTCCCCTCGCTCGCCAAGCCCGACCCGGCCTACCACGGGCTGACCTTCGCCGAGACGTTCGGCGACTTCGGCTTCACCATGAAGGCGCGCGCCGTCGCGCTGCGCGACTTCGGGCCCTCGCTCGCGCCGATGAACGCGTTCCTGGTGCTCCAAGGCATCGAGACCCTGCCGTTGCGCATGGCGCGCCACTGCGACAACGCGCTCGCCGTCGCCGGCTTCCTCGAGCGCCACCCCAAGGTCGCGTGGGTCTCGTACGCCGGGCTCGCGAGCAGCCGGTACCGCGCGCTCGCCCGCAAGTACCTGCCCAAGGGCGCCGGCTCCGTCTTCACGTTCGGGTTGAAGGGCGGCTACGAAGCCGGTGTCAAGGTTGTCGAATCGGTCGAATTGTTCTCGCACTTGGCGAACCTAGGCGATACCCGCAGCCTGATCATCCATCCGGCCTCGACGACCCATCGCCAGCTTTCCGACGAGCAGCGCGCGGCCGCTGGCGCTGGCAACGACGTCGTCCGACTGTCCGTCGGCATCGAAACGGTCGACGACCTGATCGCCGACCTCGACCAGGCCCTGGCCCGCGCCTAGTTCGATGCGCGCGCTCAAGTTCGCCCGTTTCGGCGATGCCGCCGAGGTCCTCGAACTCGCCCGCGCGGCCGAGCCGGGACGCCATGGGAAGGTGCTGCTTTCGGGCTAACCCTCCGGTTTCGTGTCGGCGAGATTGAGCGCCATGCGGATCACGGCCGCATCGCCGCCCTTCTTCTTCGCGCCGTGAGGCTTGAACCCCAATTCACGCAAGAGCGCCTGGGCGGCCTGCATCGAACCGTGCGTCTCCAGGACGACCCGGCGGTAGCGAGCCGACCGGGCCGCCTCGAGCGCGCTCAACGCGAGACGCCGCCCGAGCCCTTGCCCGCGCGCAGGCGCGCGTATGAACAGCCGCTTGATCTCGGCGGTGCCATCGCCTGCCGGCTTCAGCGCGACGCAGCCGACCAGCGCGCCCCCGGCGTCACGGGCGACGAGCAAGGCTCCCGCCGGCGGCTCATAAACGCCCGGCAGCTCCGCGAGCTCGTGTTCGAAACCCTGGAAGCACGCGGGCACGCCCGCGGCGGACTCGTATTCGCGGAACAGGGCTCGAACGGCCTCGGTATCCTTCGGAAAGCGCGCCGGCTCGATGCGCGGCGAAGCATCACGCACAGCCTTGCGACCGGTGGTCGAAATCATCGCTCCGCGTCCCTCGATTTCCAAGCCGGCACGCTGCCCTCGCACCCGCGAATCGGCTTGATCGATCCGCGCGCGTTCTCGGATGCTTCCGGGCGCTGGCCTCGAGCGGAGCTTTACTCACCGGGAGCGCCGTGCCAAGCCTTGCGTTGACCGATCGGGTCCTTGGCCCCGTTGGCTCGTTAGGTTAGCGTTTGTCGCACCATGACCGACCAGATCGCCTCGCCCGCTTCGGTTCGAGCGAAGTACGACTCGGCGATGTTCCGCATGCTCGCCGAGGTCTGGGAAAACCACTTCCACATGGGCTGGTTCGAAACCAGCGACGAGACACTGGGGACGGCGGGCGCGCGGGCGACCGCCATGATGGCCGAGGCCTGCGCGCCGGCACCGAACAGCGTGGTCCTCGAGGTCGCGTGCGGGACCGGCGCGACGGCCCGCGCGCTTGCCGAGCGCTTTGGCGCGCGCGTCATCGCCACCAACCTCTCGACGTCCCAGATCGAGCAAGGCCGCGCGGCGCTGGCCGACGCGCCAAGCCGCGACCGGATATGTTTCGCCGTGGCCGACTATCACACCTTGCCCTTCGCCGGCGGCGCCTTCGATGTCTGGTGGTGCCAGGAGGCCCTGCTCTACGCGACCGATCGCGACCGGGTGTTCGCCGAGGCGCGCCGCGTGGTCCGACCCGGCGGTCGCCTGGTCGTTTCCGACCTTCTCGTCACCGCTTCGATCGGCAAATCGGCCCTGGACGAGCTCGCTCGAACGATCACCGCGCCAGGCTTCTGGACGGCGGAACGTTACGAGGACTTCTTCGTGTCGAAGGGATTCGAGGTCTTGGCGCGCCGGGACGGGGCGCCTCACGTGGCGGCTACGTTTTCCTGCGTGCTCGACCGGCTGCGCGCTCGGAGCGAGGCGTTCGCGGCGCGCCTGGGGAACGCGGAACCCGTGATCGCCGCCGAGCGGCGCCTGGAACTGCAGCTCCGGCGCGCCCGAGAGGGCCAGCTCGGCTGGTTCTGGTGGGTCCTGAAGCGTTGAGGCGTGACATGATGAAAATGCGTCAGACTTTTGAAATAATTACCAGATCAGCGTAGCCGCCAGGGCAAGAACCCAGATCGTGAACAGGGCCAGCCCGGTCTTGGACCCCGCGAGCCGCTGTACCGCGCCCATCCATTCGTCCGCCATCGGTGCCTCCCAAGAAGCTGTCGTCGATGGGACTCTTACGGGTCCCTTGCTCGACCGACAGTGACGTGCATCACGCGGTTGTGAGAAAACGAGGCCACGACCGCCCCGGACCGATGTCTCGGGGGCGGCCGGGCCTCATTCCGGATCGGCGCTCAGCCGCCAGGGAGGACTAAGGTCTGTCCGTGTAGCACATGACCTCGCGCAGCCGTTCCTCGAGGTCGAAATCGCGCGCCTTGCGGTGGAAGAACGGCAGGACGCCCGAGGACGTCCAGCCGCCCTTCAGCCGTCCGTCGGGGCCCATGCCCTCGGATTCGAAAGTGATCAGCTCCTGCGTGGTGATCACGTCGTGCTCCATGCCGATGACCTCGACAACGTGGGTCACGCGCCGGATGCCGTCGCGGCAACGCTTGATCTGCACGACCAGGTCGATCGCGTCGGCGATCTGGCTGCGCACGGCGCGGCCCGGCAGCGTGATCCCCGACATGCAGATCATGTTCTCGAGCCGGGCCAGCGCCTCGCGCGGCCGGTTCGCGTGGATCGTGCACATCGAGCCTTCGTGGCCGGTGTTCATCGCCTGGAGCATGTCGAACGCCTCGACGCCGCGGGCCTCGCCCAGGATGATCCGGTCGGGCCGCATGCGCAGCGAGTTGCGCACCAGGTCGCGCATGTTGACCTCGCCCTCGCCTTCGACGTTCGCAGGACGCGTTTCGTGGCGCAGCACGTGAGGCTGCTGGAGCTGCAGCTCCGCCGCGTCCTCGATCGTCACGACGCGCTCGCCAGGGTCGATGTGGCGCGACATGGCGTTGAGAAGAGTCGTCTTGCCGGCGCCCGTGCCGCCCGCGATGATGATGTTGAGCCGGCAGGCCGCGGCGATGGCCAGGAGCTCGGCGATCTGCAAGGTGATGCTGCCGCCGTTGGCCATGGTTTCAAGCGTGATCGGCCGCTTGGCGAACTTGCGGATCGAGATGTAGGGTCCGTCGAGCGCGAGCGGCGGGATGATCACGTTGACGCGGCTGCCGTCCTCGAGCCGGGCATCGACCATCGGGTTCGATTCGTCGACGCGGCGGTAGACCTTCGAGCAGATCCGCGTCGCCACGTTCATGACGTGGTGACGATCGCGGAACGTCACCTCGGCCTTCTGCAGGCGCCCCGAACGTTCGACGAAAACACTGTCCGGGCCGTTGACCAGGATGTCGGACACGTTCGGGTCACGCACGAGCGCCTCGAGCGGGCCGAGCCCGAGGGCGTCGTCGACGATGAGCTCGCGCAACCTCGCCTCTTCGTGACCGCTGAGCTGGAGATCGAGCTGACGCACGAGTTCCGACGTGATCGTCGCGATCTCGGTTTCGAGCTCCTCGCGGTTCATGCCGGCCGTCTCGGTCGCGTTGATGACGTCGCCGAGCCGACGATGGATCTCGCCGCGGGCGATCTCGAGGCGCTTGTCGAGCACCGGCGTCGGACTGGCCGGAGGCGTCGAGTACACGGCCAAATCCCGGACGCTGCGCGGCATCGGCACAACGTTTGCGGTGATGCCCGTGCCATTCTGAGGCGATGTGACCTCTGGAAGGATGCCGCTCGAAATGGAATCTGCTCGTTGCGAGCGCCCGAAGGCACGTGCCGACGTCTGCGAGCGCAGCCCCGCCGGAGGATCTTGCCGTAGGAACATGATCTAATCCCCTGATGCCAGGCGTTTTTTGGATATTTGGGTCGCCCGATCCCTGTAACCTTACTTTTCAATTACCGTGCCAGGACGCGCGTCGGGCACGCCGCCTAGTGACGGCGATCACAAGAACCGCCGTCGCGTCTCGGTTTCGTCCAGCGGTTGGGCACGCGCCGAGCAAGGCGCGTCAGTGACGCCGCTCGAAGCCGGGACTTTCGCAGTGCAACATTTTGTGGCAATGCAGTATAATGCTCCGCGAAGTCCCGCCATGGGACGCCGGACTCGCGCAACCGGGAGCATCCCGATGTCCGCGCACGATCGCAACGAACGCACCACGGTTCCCGAGATCGCCGCTCGCAAGGGCGGCGTGCCTGTGGTCTGCCTGACCGCCTACACGACGCCCATGGCGGGGTTCCTCGATCCGCACGCCGATCTGCTGCTGGTCGGCGATTCGCTCGGCATGGTCGTCTACGGCCTGCCGGACACCCTCGGCGTCACGCTCGACATGATGATCGCCCACGGCGCCGCGGTCGTGCGTGGCTCGCGGCGCGCCTGCGTCATCATCGACATGCCGTTCTCGAGCTACCAGGAATCGCCGGGGATCGCGTTCCGCAACGCGGCACGGGTGATGGCGGAGACGGGCGCCGCCGGGATCAAGCTCGAAGGCGGCGAGGTCATGGCGCCGACCGTGCGGTTCCTGGTCGATCGAGGGGTTCCCGTGCTCGGGCACGTCGGGCTGATGCCGCAGTCGGTGCGCGCCGCCGGGGGGTTTCACGCGCGCGGACGGGGCGAGGACGACGCGGCGAGGGTCATGGCCGACGCCAAGGCGATCGCCGGCGCGGGCGCGTTCGCGATCGTCGTCGAGGGCACGGTCGAGCCGGTCGCGCGCGCCGTCACCGACGCCGTGGCCGTGCCGATCATCGGCATCGGCGCCTCGCCGGCCTGCGACGGCCAGATTCTCGTGACCGAGGACCTGGTCGGGCTGTTCACCGAATTCGTGCCGAGGCACGTCAAACGCTACGCCGACCTGGGCGCCGAGATCGGCGTCGCCGCCGCGGCCTACGCCAAGGATGTCCGGGCACGCCGCTTCCCGGGGTCCGAGCATTGCCTGGGGGCTCGGCCGCGACGGGCGCTCCACGACGCCTCGTGACCAGGGCGCCGGCTCTGCCGATCGTGCGTACGGTCGGCGAGCTCAGGGACAAGGTCGCGTCCTGGCGCCGGCGCGGCCGTAGCGTCGCCCTGGTGCCGACCATGGGGGCCCTGCACGAAGGCCACATGTCGCTCGTGCGCCTGGGCCTCGCGACATGCGACCGGGTCGTCGCGACCCTGTTCGTGAACCCGAAGCAGTTCGGCGCGGCCGATGACTTGGCGCGCTATCCGCGTGACGAGGCGCTGGATGCGGCGCTGCTCGAGGACGCGGGCGCGCGGCTCCTGTTCGCGCCCACCGTCGAGACGATGTATCCGACTGGCTTCGCGACGACGGTCGCGGTCCACGGCCTGACCGAGGTGCTGTGCGGCGCCCACCGACCGGGCTACTTCGCGGGCGTCGCGACCGTGGTGACGAAGCTCCTGCTCCAGGCACTCCCCGACGTCGCGGTGTTCGGCGAGAAGGACTATCAGCAGCTCGTGGTGGTGCGCCGGCTCGTGCGCGATCTCAACGTGCCGGTGCGCATCGTCGCCGGGCCGACCGTGCGTGAAGCCGACGGCCTGGCTTTGTCGTCGCGCAACGCGTACCTCACGGCCGACGAACGCAAGGCGGCGCCCGCGCTCCACGCCACGCTCGCCGCGTTCGCGCGCCGGCTCGCGGCGGGCGAGGACGCCGAGCCGATCGCGGCATGGGCGCGCGAGGCCCTGATCGAAGCCGGGTTCCGCGTGGTCGACTATGTCGAAGCGCGCGGCGCGCACGACCTCGAGCCTGTCGAGCGTTGGCGGCGCGGCCGGGACATCCGCGTCTTCGGCGCCGCGTGGCTCGGCTCGGCGCGGCTCATCGACAATGTTCCCGTCGAGGCCCTGGTCGAGACTTGATACTGACGCGCGTATGTAGCGACTCTCGTCGTTTCGCCTCGTCCTGAGCTTGTCGAAGGATGAGGCCCTTCACCGGTCCCCGTGCTTCGACACCCCCGGGTCGAAGAGCCCGGGGTCGGCACGAGGGCGTCTCGCAGGTTCAAGACATAGGCGCGACGGCCTGAAGGGCCCGCGGCGGCCTCACCAGACCTTGAAGCGATCCTGTTCCGCCTCGTCGACGAGCAGGGCGCGAGGATCGCCGAGGTCGATCCAGCCCAGGTGCCCGTTGTGGGTCGCGCGGTAACCGATCAATTCCCGCAGGCGCGGCGGCAGGGTGCGGGCCAAGTTCGGCGGCACGGTCAGGTACTGGTTCTCCTCCTGGCGCAGCCAGCCGAGGTTATAGCCGATCAACGCGCCGGTGCGCGGCGCGTTGGCGCGGTTGGCGCCGCCGCCGTGGATGGGTGCTGCCCAGGTAGAACGCGACCGACCCGCCCGCGGACCACGCCGCGTTCAGGCCCGGCCAGCCGGGGCGGGGGCGAGGTGCTGCCCCGCGTCCCCGTCGCCCGACGCACGAGGTTCGAGGTCGACCTCGCCGGGAGCCAGGGCTCCGCCGGGACGGCGGCGACCTCCCAGGCCGACTTCGATCTCCGGCGCAACGGCACGAGCTTCGGCACCATGCGGTTCGCGGCGAGCGCTACCACCGCGACGTTCATCGCCGCGAGCGAGATCGTGCTCGAGCCCGGCGACGTGCTCGGCGTCGTGGCGCCCGCGAGCCCGGACGCCACCCTCGCCGACGTCGGGTTCACGCTCGCCGGCGCGCTGGTTCTTTAAGTTCTAATTGGGCCTAATTGCATCGGACCGTACTGCATCCGCACTCGCCCCGCAAACCGACAATGGAGTAGCCAGACGAAAAGCATCATGGCTATCGAAAGTAATCCGATGCCAGAAGGCTCCGGGACCTGCTGCGAAATCGGGGTCATCGTGAGTCGAACCTCGCCCTCCTCCACGAAGGTGAGACCGGTCGGGAACGCAAGCGGGTCGTTCGGGTCGAGCCCTGCCGCAGTCTCAATACCAAGTATGCGAAAGAGATCAACGCCACCGACGGGAAAATCATGTATCAAACCTGCGATAAGGTTCTCCCCGAACGTGAAATCCCCGATCGCGTCATCGAAAAGCCAAAGCTCATAGAATCCATCTCCCACATCCGGAAGCAAAACGGACGCGAACAGCGGACCAGAGAGTACTTGATAATCGTATCCGATTGCCACAGGGGGGTCGATGAAAAACGATTGTAGACTGTCTACGAAACTGAAATCGAAGTTATAGACCGGAGTTCCGTCGTCCCTTATCGTCATATCGGTTGGGAGCAACGGCGCCGGCAGCGGTGACGCTACGCGATCGGTGCGGGTAATCAAAAAATCGTTTACGAAATCGAAGTTGGCGAGGCTGACTCCCGGTCCTCCGAGTCCGGGATTCGTTTTCATGCTCAGGCGGCGCCCTTGAGAATCACGCACGTCGGGAATCTCATTGGATCGTTCGAATTTTGCCCATTCATCGGAGTATTTTATCTGGAAATGCAGATGGTCGTTCGACACTACATTTGGACCCAATGTTCCCAGCGGAGTTTCGGCAGTAACAAAGTCTCCCTCGGATAAAGACGATGATATAGTGGAAAACTCTCGGTACTCCGTGAAATAGCCGTTTCCGTGATAGATCGTGACGTGTGGTTGGGTACCGTTTGGATCAATAGTAGCATCGAAGTCTGTAATTATACCACCCATAGCTGCCCGAATAGTAGTCGTCGGCGATGAAGCTAAGTCGGTGAAGTCGAAATCCAGGGACCAGAACCCCGTATTGTCAAGGTGGTTGAGGTCAGGAAAGCCATCAAACGCGTCGCCGCCAGTCTGCACAGTTAGGCCGTTTAGGACGATGTCTTTCTCAGGATCAGATGGGTCAGGAATAGTAATGAGATCAAATGGGTACGGGAGGTCGAGCGGCCGGGTCGGATCGGTAATAATGATGTTGTCCATATAGACGGATGTGGGGAAGTCCGCGCTGCCGCCGAACAGCCTCAACGAGCGAATTTGTGCGTTAGCCCGATCCGGCCCGAGTTCGATACCTAGCGTTTTGAAGTCGAATTTGAACTCATCGTTCGGATCAGTTGGCAAGGATACGACCCGCGGACCGTCGGCCCCCAGCAACGACCCAGTCCCATTGACCCCGCTATAGGCTTCAAGCCGTAGAATGTCGGGCGAGTCCTGGCCAAAGTCGCCCATGTCCACGGATACGGCGCTTGCAGGTCGAGAAAGGTTCACCTGAATGAAGGACGCGCGTTCTGGATCGAAAAATGGATCAATGCTGCGCGTGCCAAAGCTGTCTGGAAAGAAGAAGAGGCCGGAGTTGATAATGTCGAGTCTGCTCCCCGGCCGCGATATGTCGAGCGTGATTCCACTTCTGGACACGGACAACCCATCGAGCGTTCCAATATCGAACGGGGGCGACGTGGCTTGTGACCCCTCGAAGTCGAAACGAATGAGTGCAGCGCCCGCCGGACCTGTGCCAGCCATAACGATGAACGAAGCGCCGGCTACTGACGCAATGGTTCTTGCCCATCGCTGCATCGTATGCCTCCCCCGCACCAAAACGACCCTTCGGAAAGAATCCATGTCGCGCCCAGTCCAATGAGCTGCGCCGCCGAAAGGCCCGTTCTGGCCTGTTTTGATGAAAGGTGCAGGAAAATCCATGCAAAATTCGTACCCTGGAAATAACGTAATTATTGCAAGGGGTTGTCCGCCGATGAGCGAAATAGCTCTTCGAATCTGTAAAACATGCCTTACAGCACGATAATGAACAGCGGGCAAATGTAGTGCCAGGCCGAAGTGAGTGTTGGCATTGCGGCAAGCACTTACGGGGGGGGGCTCGCAATTCAATCGAGCATAGGCGTGCAACCCTCTGCGGTGGAATGACACCGTAAGCTTTCTTTTACAACCTCCGAATCGTGAACTAAGGCCGACCCGAATTATTGGCCGGATCGTCCCGAGGTCGTGGCGAACCCCATCGCTCGCCGTCATCGAGACCGAGGACGCGGCCGACTCGCCCGCCGACCACGCGGCGTTCAAGCCCGGGCAGCCGGGGGCGGGGGAGGTGCTGCTCCGCGTCCCCGTGGCCCGGCGTACGAGGTTCGAGGCCGACCTCCCCGGCAGCCAGGGTGCGGCCGGGACCGCCGCGACCGCCCAGGCCGACTTCGACCTCCAACGCAACGGCACGAGCTTCGGCACCATGCGGTTCGCGGCGAGCGCCGCGACCGCGAGGTTCTTCGCCGCGAGCGAGATCGTGCTCGACCCCGGCGACGTCTTGAGCGTGGTGGCGCCCGCGAGCCCGGACGCCACGCTCGCCGACGTCGGGTTCCCGCTCGCCGGCGCGCTGGTGCTCTGAGCCGCCCTGCCCCCCCCCACCCCGATCCCCGACCTCCGACCCGGGGATCCGTCGGGCGGAGCTAGGGTCTGGACTCAACGGAGCCAATAGGCGAGAGCGGCGACGATGCAGATGGCGGCGAGGTAGTTTCGAGCGAGCTTGTCATAGCGTGTCGCGATGCGACGGAAGTCCTTGAGGCGGCAGAACATGCGTTCGATCGCGTTTCGCGCTCGGTAAGCGGTGGGGTCGAAGGGATGCCGCCGCTTGCGATCGGGTTTGTTGGGAATGATGGGCGTGGTGCCTTGGTCGAGCAAGGATTGGCGCGGATGATCGGCGTCATAGGCCATGTCGGCGATCAGCCGCTCGGGCGGGGGAACTGCCGCGAGGAGAGCCGGCAGGACCTTGATGTCGGCGGCCTGGCCGGCGCTCGGAGCGAAGGCGATGGGTCGGCATTCTGGGTCGCTCAGGGCATGAATCTTCGATGTTCGGCCACCTCGGGAGCGACCGATCGCCTGCGCTTCTTCGCCCCTTTTTTTGCGCCGGCCGCCGAGCGGTGCGCCTTGATGTGGGAACTGTCGGCCATCAGCTCGCGGGGTGGCTCGTGATCACCGGGCAGTGCGCCGTAGAGGCGTTGCCAGATGCCTCGCGCCGACCACCGATTGAAGCGATTGTAGATGGTCGTGTAGGGTCCGTACTCCGAGGGGCAGTCCCGCCACGGCATGCCGGTGCGCAAGACGTGGATGATCCCACTCAGCGCCCGACGATCATCCTTGCGCTCCGGGCTTCCGAAATGCGGCAGCAGCGGCTCGATCCGAGCCCATTGCTCATCCGACAGCCGAAACAAACGGTTCATGGCCAACAACCTCCCATGAACCCCTTGAATCACAAATCCTATCGTTGAGTACAGACCCTAGTTCGCGGCCAGGTATTTCATCGGGTCGACGGGGTCGTTGCCCTTGCGGACCTCGAAGTGGACCTGGGGCGTGGTCACGCTTCCCGTGGCGCCCGCCTCGGCGATCGGCTGGCCGCGCGCCACCCGATCGTCCCGGCCGACCAGCAGCCGGGCGTTGTGGGCGTAGGCGGTAGCCCAGCCGTCGGCGTGGCGGATCAACAACAGGTTGCCGAAGCCGGGGATCTCGTTGCCGGCGTAGACGACGACGCCGTTCTCCGCCGCGAGCACCGGGGTTCCGCTCGGCGCCGCGATGTTGATGCCGTCGTTGTTGAGCCCGCCCGGCTTGGGCCCGAACGTCGACAGGATCTCGCCCTTGACCGGCCAGGCGAACAGCGCCTCGGAGCGCGGCGCCGGCTGGGGCACCGCGGCCGCGACCAGGACGGGCGCCGGCGTGGCCTCGACGGCCGGTGCGGGCGGCGACGCGGGTTCGCCCGAGGCCGGCGCGGGTGCCGGGGCGGCGGAGACCTCGACCGATCCGCTCGTCACCGGCTCGGCTTCGACGAGTTCGGTCGGTACGGCGGGCGG
>JBBDQV010000016.1:0-7196 GCA_040905845.1 Alphaproteobacteria bacterium
GCAGCACGGCGTAGATGTAGCCGAGGATTTCCTCGGGAGTGTAATGGTGCTCGTAACGGGCGTCGATGAAGGCGCGGAAGTCGGAAGATAGGTTTTCCCGAGCATCATTCTCATTCGCGAGCCGAAGGGGTGCAATGTATGCGATCCCCTTATTGCTCAAAAAGGCCCGATTGTCGATCACGTTTGAGGTTATCAATGCATAGACAGATACGTTTTGAGCAGAGTGCGCGATCTGACGGACGTATATCAAGCCAATATTTTGGTGAAGCATGTGTCTCATGACCCGCACGCGGCGATGAACGGCGACATTTCGATCCCAGATTGTCCAACGATTATCAAAAGGTCGATAGACGAGCTCAACGGTAGCCGTAGTCAAATCGAGATTTGGCAGTTCGTTCTTAGCACGCGCATAATTCCACTGTTTTTGCGAGCATAAACGGAAAAGGCGACGCGCTTCTTCTTCGGTCGAAGTTCTCACGATTTGAGAAATTTTCGTTTTAGCCTCTCCTGAGGAAAAGGAGATCGCGAATTCATCTTGCGTTGTAACGATACCGGGTGCTGGATCGCCCATTGGCGCGAAGATCGTGGGAATCGACCAGAATTCTCTGTATCGGCGTCCGAGGTCGGCATCCTGAGGTTTGAATAACCAATCTGGCGTGACGGGCTCTAGTCGATCCCACGAGACCGAAGATTTGGAACTGTGCGCAGCAGCTTGGTACTTGGCGAGTTGTTTGCCCCAAAGATCGCCGTGCCAAACGCCTCGCTCCAAGTGCTCTCCCTTAATGAACAAACTAATTGCCACGCCTTGCTCGATATCGAACACGTTTTCATCCTTAGAGCCGTCGGGTGCGCGCTCTTTCTTTTTGGCATTGCCATGCAGGTCGAGCACATAGATTTGGTTGAATGTCGCCATCAGCGACTTGCGCATGCCCTTGAAAGTCGGATTATCCAGCCAGGAATGGTTCGTAATGATTCCCACAATCCCTTCCTTGACTGGCTCCATTTTCATCTGAGCGAAGCGGATGAACTTGACGTAGTCGTCCTGTAGCCACTTGCCCTGGGCCGGTTTCGATAGCTCCGGGAATCCCTCCCGGTATTTTGCGATCTGAGCGGTGATCCACGCGCCCTTGTTCTTGGAATGGCCCGAGTAAGGTGGATTGCCGGTGATAACCAGGATCGGTTGCTCTTTCACCGCCTGAGCGGCTTCGACCTCGGCGCTGATAGCGGGAAGCAGGTAGTTCGTTTGGGGCTCGATCGGCTCCAGCGTGTTGGTCAGGAACACCTTCAGCCGCTCGCCGTCCTTCAGCGGGTGCTTCTGGTCCTGGAGGTATTGCGACAGCTTCAGGTGCGCGATGGTGTAGGGCGCGATCAGGTACTCGAAGCCGAACAGGTTCTTGAGGAGATGCTCGCGCACGATCAGGTCGGCGCGCCCCGAGTCCGAGCCGCCGATGTTGTCGAAGATGCGCTGAAACACCTCGAGCAGGAACGTCCCGGTGCCGCAAGCGAAATCGAGCACGGTCACGCGGTTGTGGTCGGCGAGGCCGTCGCGGATGCCGAACGTCTCCTTCAGGATGTCGTCCACCGCGCGAACGATGAAGTTCACGATCGGCGGCGGCGTGTAATAGACGCCCCGACTCTTGCTGGTCTGCTTGTCGTAGGCGCGAAGATAATCCTCGTAGAAGTAGATGAACGGGTCGCTCTCGAACAGCCGGTGCTCCTCCTCGTCGGCCGCGCGCACCTTCCGGCTTATCGCCTTGCGATGGCGGAACGACAGGTTCTCGTGGATGGCCGGCAGGTCGAGTCCGTTGACGATGGACAGCACCTCCTCGACCACCCAGCGCACGTCGCGGTAGTTCGGATTGTCGAGTTCGGTCAGGAAATCGACTAGCTCGCGGATGAGCCGGAAGGACCCCGGCACGTACTCCCGCGCGTTGTGCAGCGTCACCGCTTCCGTGCCTGAATTGAGCCGCACGAGGAACAGCCCGTAGGCCAGCATCTGCGCGAACGCGTCCGCGAATTCCCTCAGCGTCAGCTCGTGGAACACCTGATCGCGGAAGATCTGGAAGAGCCCGTAGAGCCGCTCCCCCTTCTTCTCGGACTCCTGCCGCACGAGCTCCTCGCCGAGATAGTCGCGGAGCAGCCTGCTGCGCGTGGCGAGCGCGAGGGCGAGCGGTTGCGAACGGCCGATGCCTTCGGGCGCCGTCGAGAGGAAGGCTTCCAGCAGCTTGGCGACGGCTGCGACATGGTCCTCGCGCGGCCGAAACCTCGGGCTTTCGAGATCGGTCGGATAGCACAGCGTCTCGCGCTGCACGCCATCCTTGTTGATCCAGATGAAGTGGAGGTAATCCGTGAGGACGATGTTCCGCGATAGGCTCTTGTATCGCGTGATCTGATCGGATTTCAGCACCTTGTCGAGGTTTTCACCGACCGACTTCGTCTCGACGTACCCCAGGATCATGCCTTGGCGCTTGATCTTGAAGTCCGGGGCGCCCTTGTCCGCCGCCCGCTTGGGCTCGTGCTGGACAGTGACACCGTCGCCCGCTGTCCTTGCCGCGAACTCGTTCAACAGGCCTTCCAAGGCCGAGCGGCCGGTGTGCTCGGTATGGTCGTCGAGCGGCGTGTTGCGCAGCTTGCGCAAATAGACATCGAAGGTCGTAGCCATCAGCCACACCTGGGAGGCAAACGTTCAATCGAAAGTTACAGACGATTCGCGGGAATCAGAATGGGCATGTGGATGTCGCCCCGCTGTTCAGCGTCACGCGCGAGCGTGTTTGCCGGGAGCGGGCGGTGACGAGTCGAGGAAGAGGGGCGTCGGCACCAGACTTGCCCCGGGTGAGGTCGCCCGAGGCCGTACTCTCGGGCGACCGAGGAGTGGCGGAGAGAATCGCGGGCGGGCGCTTCCCTTCATCCGGCTCGCCTTGCAAGCCACCGTCTCCCTACGGGAGAAGGAAACGCCACTTCCATCGCGGGGAAAGAACGGAATGCGCTTGGCCGAGAGGCCTACATGCCGAGCTTCTTCATGAAGCTCGCGTCCATCGAGACGCCGCCGGTTTTGGCGAAGTGGGCCGCCGGCAGGGTCAAGACGTGGACGTCCTCGGCCGAATGGCGGCGCAGCACCTCGAGCGCGCGCGCCTCGTGGTCGGCCCACCTGGGAATGTGACCCACCGCACTGAGCCTTCGCCTTCTGGCGCGGGGCGGACGTGGAGCGCATACTTCGGCACGCGGCTGATCTGGGAGTGTCCATGCCTCTGATCTCGGAGGAGGAGTACCGCTACAACCAGCTCATCAAGACGTTCGCCTCCGTGCCCGAGCCGGCGTTCGAGACCGACGCCGAGCAGGAAGCGAGCTGGGGCGGGCGCTGGGGCTGCCGGACCGACGTGGGCCGGCTCCGCGCCGTGTTGGTGCACCGGCCGGGTCCCGAGGTGAACGTCGTCGACCCGGCCAAGGCGCTGCCCGGCATCGGCGCGTTCGGCGATCCCGCAACGGGCTGGTACTGGCGCGGCACCACGCCGCCCGACCTGCCCGCCATGCAGGACGCCCACGACCGCCTGGTCGAGTGCTTGCGCGCCGAGCAGGTCCGCGTCGAGGAGGTGGGCGAGGCCGCGCCCGGCCGCATGAAGGCGTGCTACACGCGCGATGTCGTCATCGGCGTCGGCGGCGGCGCGATCGTCTGCCGCATGGGCGCGCGCGTGCGGCGCGGCGAGGAGCTGCCGGCGACGCGAGCGCTGGCCCGCCTCGGCGTGCCGATCCTGCGCACGATCCACGGCACCGGCATCGTCGAGGGCGGCAGCTTCGCCTGGATCGCCGAGCGCACCGCCGTGATCGGCATTTCGGCGCGGGTCAACGAGGAGGGCGCGCGCCAGGTCGAGGAGGTCCTGCGCGTGCAGGGCGTGGAGCTGATCCGCGTCCACCTCACCGGCTATCGCCTGCACATCGACGGCGTGTTCCTGATGCTCGATATCGAGACGGCGCTGATCAACCCGACGCTCTTGCCGTTCAGCTTCCTCGAAACGCTGAAGGCCAAGGGCATCAAGACGATCGAGGTCGACCCCGAGGACCATGCCTTCACGGTCAATGGGCTCGCGGTCCGGCCGGGCCGTGTCATCATGAGCGAGACGAGTCGGCGCACGCTCGACCGGCTCGACCGCGCGGGTATCGAGGTCGTGCCCCTGCCGTTCGAGCCGATGGTCCGGGGCGGCGGCGGCATTCACTGCTCGACCGCGCCGCTCGCGCGCGACCCGGTGAGCTAGACGAGAAGCTGGACGCTCCGGCGGAGAGGAAGCCATGACGGATCGGACCTACACAGGCGGCTGCTTCTGCGGTGCCGTGCGGATCGCCGCGTCGGGCAACCCCGTGGCCATGGGCTACTGCCACTGCGAATCGTGCCGCTGGTGGTCCGCGGCGCCGGTCAACGCGTTCACTTTGTGGCCCGCGAGCAACGTCAAGGTCACCAAGGGCGAGGACCAGCTCGGCGTCTATCAGAAGACCGAACGAAGCCTGCGCAAGTTTTGCAGGGCTTGCGGCGGGCACGTCATGACGCTGCACCCCTCGCTCGGGCTCATCGACATCTACGCCGCCATCGTGCGCGAGCTCGCCTTCGAGCCCGAGCTGCACGTCTTCTACGGCGAGGCGACGCTGCCGATCCGCGATGGCCTGCCGAAGTTCAGGGACCTGCCGGCGAAGATGGGCGGCTCGGGCGACATGCTGCCCGAGTAAGCATCGAGAGGGGGATGGGCCATGGGCGTGATGATCGTGACGGGTCGTCCATGACCGAGCCGCGCCATCGCAGCCACTGGTTGCGCCAGGCGCTGGCCGAGGACACCGACGTCGCGCCGACGCTGGCGGGCGCGGCCAAGGCCGACGTCGCGATCGTCGGCGGCGGCTACTGCGGGCTGTGGACCGCGCTCGAGCTCAAGGCGCGCGAGCCGGGCCTCGACGTGGCGATCGTCGAACGCGACGTCTGCGGCGGCGGGGCGAGCGGACGCAACGCCGGCTACGTGCTCAACCTGTGGTCCAGGTTCCCGACCCTCGTCGCGCTTTGCGGCGCCGATGGCGCGGCGCGCATCGGCCGCGCGGCCGCCGCCGTGGTCGACGAAATCGGCACATTCTGCCTCGAGCACGGCATCGACGCCGAGTACCGCCGCGACGGTTGGTTGTGGGGCGCCACCTGCGCGCGCCAGGCGGGCGCTTGGGACCCGGTGCTCGAAACGTTCGCCCGCTCTCAGATCGCGCCGTTCGAAGTGCTTTCGGGGCCGGATATCGCATCGCGCTGGGGCCTCGAAGGCTACGTCGGCGGCGGCGCGCTCGCGCCCAGCTGCGCCACCGTGCACCCGGCGAAGCTCGCGCGCGGCCTGCGCCGCGCGGCACTCGCCAAGGGCGTGCGGATCTACGAGAACACCCCGATGGTCGGTCTCGAGCGCGGCGCGCGGCCCGTGGTGCGCACCGCCGGCGGCAACCTCGCGGCCGACAAGGTCGTGCTCGCCATGAACGCGTGGTCGGCCGGGTTCCGCGAGCTGCGCGGCTCGTTCATCGTCGTCGCCGCCGAAGCGGCGATCAGCGCGCCGATCCCCGACCGGCTCGCCGCCATGGGCTGGGCGAACGGCCCGGCCGTGACCGATTCGCGGACCATGATCGGCAACCAACGGACGACCCGGGATGGCCGGGTCGAGTTCGGCAAGGGCAACGGCGCGCTCGCCTTCGGCGGCAATGTCGGCGCGGTCTTCGAAGGAGCGGCGCTACGCCTGCCGTTGCTGCTGCGCGAGCTCGCCCAGGCGATCCCCGGGCTCGCCGACGTGGCGCCGGCGCTGAGCTGGTCGGGCCCGATCGACCGCTCGGCCGACGGCGTGCCATTGTTCGGCCGGCTGCCCGGCTCCGAGACCGTCTTCTACGGCGTCGGATTTTCCGGCAACGGCGTCGGGCCGTCGCGCCTTGGCGGGCGGGTTCTCGCCTCGCTGGTGCGGGACGCGCGCGACGAGTGGGCCGCGTGCGGCCTGGTGCGCCCGCCCAGGGTCGCGTTTCCCGGCGAGCCCTTACGCGCCATCGGTGGCGCGATCGTGCGCCGCGCGATCATGCGCAAGGACCGCCTCGATCACGCCGGGCGCGACGCCGACCCGGTGACCAAACGCCTGCTCCGCTTCGCCCCCGCCGGCCTGACCCCAACGACGGTGACGCCGGGAACACGCTAAGCTGACCAACCGTTCCAAGGGCAAGGAGCCTAGGGCATGACCTTCGTCGGCATCGACTATCTCGCCGTCGTCGTCGCGGCGGTGGCGAGCTTCGCGTTCGGCTCGGTCTGGTACATGGCGCTCGGCAAGGCGTGGATGGCGGCGCTCGGCAAGACCGAGGAGGAAATCAAGGGCGCCGGCAAGAAGATGCCGGTGGTGCCCATGATCATCGCGTTGATCGCCCAGCTCGTCATGGCGTACATGCTGGCCGGCGTCATGGGTCACCTCGGCGCCGAGACGATGACGGCGTTGGGCGGCCTGTTCACCGGGCTGCTCGTCTGGGTCGGCTTCGTCATCACGGCGCTCGCGGTCAACCACGCGTTCCAGGGCGCCAAGCGCGGGCTCACGCTGATCGACGGCGGCCACTGGCTCGGCGTGCTCCTGGTCCAGGGCCTCGTCATCGGGCTTTTCGGGGCGTAAGCCGGTCACCCTTTCGCGTGCAGATCGAAGGCGATCGAGATCCGCTCGCCTTCTCCGACGAAGGCGATCGTGCGGTGCCAGACGTAGGACGGGAACATGACGGCGAGCCCCTCGCGCGGGCGCACGGTCCTGAGTGTCATCGCCGGCGTCTCGGGCAGCCCGTAGCCGGGCCGGCCGAACTCGATCCAGCCCGCCGGGTCCCGGTCGCCGATTTGCGGCGGCACGCGCACGTAGTAGACGCCCGACAGCCAGCCGAGGTTGTGGATGTGCGGGGCCTGATGCCCGTCGGCAACGAGGATGTTGCACCAGGCGTCGAGCGCGTAGCGCGCCGGCTTGCGCATCAGGAACGGGTGCTGGGCGTCGTCGGATAGCGCCGCCTTGAGCCCGTCGATGGCGGCGCGGATCGCCGTCTCCAGCATCGCGAGCGCCGGCGCCGCCTCGACGAAGAGCCGGGTCGCCAGGTAACCGCCGCGCGCGGCGCGCTGCTTCGGGTTCCAAGTCTCGGTCAGCGTCGGGTGCGCGCGCACCTCGGCGATCAGCGCGGCGTGGAAC
>JBBDQV010000016.1:7206-12147 GCA_040905845.1 Alphaproteobacteria bacterium
CCCCCCCCCCCCGGCCGACCCAGCCGGCGGGGCAGGGGATCTCGATCGGGAAGACGAAGCGAGCGGGATCGGCGAGCGACAGCGCCTCCGCGCCGCGCCCCAGCATCTCGAGCGCGACGGTGCGGTACGAGACCGCGCGCACATTGCCCGGGTCGCGCGCGAGCACGGCGTCGGTCGCGGCAAGCGCCGCCGCCGCATCGCCGCGCTTGAGCTCGGCCGCCGCCAGGTTGCCGAGCACCGCCGCGTCGCCGGGATCGCGCGTGAGTACCGTCTTGTACGCCGCGACGGCTTCGTCAAACCGCCCGGCCTCCTGCAGCGCATTGCCGAGCGCGACGCCGGCGCCCCCATGGTCCGGCTTGACCTCCAACACCGCGCGGTAGCGTTCGGCGGCGTCGGCCGCGCGGCCGACCTGAACGAGCGTGTTGGCGAGGTTGTAGAGCGCCTCGACGTAACGCCCGTCGAGGTCAACGGCGCGCTCCATTGCCTCGATCGCCGGCTCGAGCCGTCCCTGCGCCTTGAGCGCGAGCCCCAGCAGGTGAAGCACGCGGGCATCGCCGGGCCGCGCGGCCAGCGCGCGCCGGCACAGCGCCTCGGCCTCGGCGCCGCGGCCCGCGCGCAGGGCGGCGAAGGCCCGGGCGATCAGAGGCTGGGTGGACTGCGGCGCGGTCGTCATGGCGCCGGATTGTTCCCCGCCGCGCGCCCGCCGCGCAACCAGATGGTCGCCGCGCCCGTCGGCTTGGCGTAGTCGCGCCGGGGGATATGGAGCAGCATCCGGTCGTGTGGCATCGCCACCCGCGACCCGCCGACCCGATAAAGCTGCTCCACGTCGTTGAATCTAGAGCAATTTCATCCGATCAGATCGAACCCCGTGGTTCAATCCGATCGGATATTGCTCTAGTCTCCGCTCATGCGCCCCGGGCCCGACGAGATCGCACGCTGGACCGACGCCTACTTCGTCAAGACGAGGAAGGTGGTCGAGCGCTTCGGCGACACGCGCGCGACCTGGGCGATCTTCATGCGCCGCCCCGCGTGTTACGCGCCCCGTATCATGATCGAGTGGCTGGAAGCGATCGCCGCGACGCGGGGCGTCAAGCTCGACGTCGAGACGCGCTTCGCCGAAGGCGACTGGGTCGGCGCCGGCGAGCCGCTGATGTACCTGTCGGGGCCGATGAGCGGACTGGTCGATCTCGAAACTCTGTACCTCCAGAAGCTGGGCCCGCCGTGCATCGCGGCCTACGAGGCCTACCGAATGTGCGCGGCGCTGCCCAAGGTGCGCTTCATGGCGTTCGACGCGCGCCATTGCGCCGGGCTCGAGATGGCCGAGATGATGGCCTACGCGGCCTCGGTCGGCTCGGCGGCGGCGCGGCGCGAGGTCGGCGCCGTCGGGTTCGTCGGCAACGCGACCGACGCCACGGCCCACTATTTCGGCAACCAGAAGGGGCTCGGCACCATGCCGCACGCCCTGATCGGCTACGCCGGCTCCACCTTGCGCGCGGCCGAGATGTTCCGCGAGACCTTCCCCGACGACGACCTGACCGTGCTGGTCGACTACTACGCCAAGGAGATCACCGACAGCCTCGCGGTGGCGCGCCGCTTCGCCGACCTCGCGGCCGAAAGTCGGCTTTCGCTCAGGCTCGACACCCACGGCGGGCGCTACGTCGAAGGGCTCGACATGGCGTCGTCCTACGCGGTGCTCGAGCGTCACGTGCCGCGCGCGACGCGCCAGTACCGCACCGAGGAGGAGCTGCGCTGGCTGGTCGGCACCGGAGTCACCGCGGCGGCGATCTTCCGGCTGCGCGAGGTGCTCGACGAGGCCGGGTTCGCCAAGGTCAAGCTTGTCGCCTCGTCGGGCTTCGGCGTCGCCAAGTGCAAGGTGATGGCGAGCGTCGCGGCGCCGATCGACGCGATCGGCACCGGCAGCTTCCTGCCCGAGGGCTGGCCCGAGACCTACGCCACCGCCGACATCGTCGCCTATGACGGGCGCACGAGCGTCAAGGTCGGGCGCGAGTTCCTGCTCAAGGAGCGGCGCGGCAACGGCGAGGGGACGTGAGCGCGAGCCTTTGCATCGCCCTCGCCCAAGTCAACCCGACGGTCGGCGACATCGCCGGAAACGTGCGCCAGGTGCTGGAAGCGCGTGCCCGCGCCGCCGCCGAGGGCGCCGATCTGGTGATCGCCTCCGAGCTGGTCGTCACGGGCTATCCGCCCGAGGACCTGGTGCTGCGCCCGGCCTTCGTCGAGCACGCGAAGGGGGCGGTCGAGGAGCTCGCGCGCGCCACGGCTGACGACGGGCCGGGTTTGATCGTCGGCTCGCTCCATCACGACGGAAGCGCGCTCCACAACGCGGCGTTCGTGCTCGATGGCGGCAAGGTCGTGGCCGTGCGCCTCAAGCACGAGCTGCCCAACTACGGCGTGTTCGACGAGAAACGCGTGTTCAAGCCGGGACCTTTGCCGGGGCCGGTGCCGTTCCGCGGCCTCAAGCTCGGGCTCATGATCTGCGAGGACATGTGGTTCGCGGACGTCGCCGAGTGCCTGGAGGAATCGGGCGCCGACGTCCTCGTCGTCATCAACGGCTCGCCGTTCGACATCATCAACGCCGATGCCCGGCTCAACCATGCCGTGGCGCGGGTGACCGAGACCGGCCTGCCGCTCGTCTACGTCAACCAGGTCGGCGGCCAGGACGAGCTGGTGTTCGACGGCGCCTCGTTCGTGCTCGATGCCCGGTGCCGGCTCATGGCCCAGGCCGAGGCGTGGGACGAGGACGTGCTCGTGGCGCGCTGGGCCGCCGATGAGGACGGGCGCTGGGCGCCCGAGCCCGGCCGCATCGCCCGCAACGAGGAGGGAATCGCCGCGATCTACCGCGCCATGACCCTCGGCCTCGCCGACTACGTGCGCAAGAACCGGTTCCCGGGCGTCTTGATCGGGCTCTCGGGCGGCATCGATTCGGCGCTCACCGCCGCCGTCGCGGTCGATGCGCTGGGCCCCGACAAGGTGCGCTGCGTGATGATGCCGTCGCGCTTCACCGCACGGGCCTCGCTCGACGATGCCGCCGAATGCGCGCGACTGCTCGGCTGCGAACTCTCCGAGATCGGCATCGAGCCGGCGTTCCAAGCTTTCCTTGGCATGTTGAAGCCCGCCTTCGACGGGCGCGCGCCGGACACCACCGAGGAGAACATCCAGGCGCGCTGCCGCGGACTTACGCTCATGGCGCTATCCAACAAATTCGGCCACATGGTGGTCTCGACCGGCAACAAGTCCGAGATGTCGGTCGGCTACGCCACGCTCTACGGCGACATGTGCGGCGGCTACTCGGTCTTGAAGGACGTTTACAAGACGACCGTCTACAAGCTCGCCCGCTGGCGCAACCAGAGGGTGCCCGACGGCGCCTTGGGGCCACAAGGCCGCGTCATTCCCGAGGCCATCATCGAGCGCGCCCCGACCGCCGAGCTCAGGGCGAACCAGACCGATCAGGACTCACTCCCGCCCTACGACGCGCTCGACGATATCCTCGAACACCTGGTCGAGCGCGAGCAGAGCCTGACCGAGGTCGCGGCGCGCGGCCACGACCCGGCGCTGGTCGCCAAGGTGCGTACCATGCTGTTGACCGCCGAGTACAAGCGCCGCCAGGCGCCGCCCGGCGTCAAGATCACGGCCAAGGCCTTCGGCCGCGACCGCCGCTACCCCATCACCGACGCGTTCCGTGGGTAGGCACTAAAATCATTGATTATTCTGACAGTTTTCAGCAGTCTTCTCGGTCGCATTTTGGAGTTTTTGACTTGGTTCGTTATGCTCCTGCTGGTACCTCATTTCATCCACATCAAAATAGGACACCATGCCGACACCAAAGCATTCGCAAAATTTGTCAAATTCGTCTCGAGTCATTCCGCTGAGGAAAAATTGCTGGCTATCATTCTTGCAGGTATCTTCGATCGTCGTCGCGATCAAGACAGTCTCATCACTTCGAAATTCATACGGATTTGTGGCAAGTCTCCAATCAAAATCTGCATCGATCATGTAGTAAGCGCCAAATCCCGCGAATACGACAAATCCGAGCTGACCCAAGCCCGGTATAACTTGCATGATAAATATTCCGACCAATGCCCAATACCAATCCCACTCAAACCACCTAATCCATGATATAACAGCAAGAGGCAACGATAACACACCAATTAAGAAAATGGATATTACAGCAACGATACCGAGAGCGGCACCTATTGCTTCCAAGACTCTTCTGATCATTTCCCTGGAGCTCCTGAACAGGATGCATTTGTGCGCTGAGCGTCTTCGCGTTTCACGAGTGATTTTGATTATGATAGTTCATGACTCTATCACTCGCAATGCACAGATTCTGATCAGCATTAACGGACCTACGAACCAGTATGAAATGACCGGGTGTGTCGTGACCGCATGATCCCCACCGTCCGCTTCGCGCCGAGCCCGACGGGGCTATTGCATCTCGGCAACGCGCGGCTCGCGCTGGTCAACTGGCTGTTCGCGCGCGCCCGCGGCGGGGCGTTCGTGCTGCGCATCGACGACACGGACGAGGCGCGCTCGCGGCTCGAGTTCGACGCCGCCCTGCGCGAGGACCTGGCTTGGCTCGGGCTTGGTTGGGACAGCCTGGTGCGCCAGTCGGACCGGCTCGGCCGTTACGCCGCCGCGCTCGAACGGCTGCGCGGCGATGGCCGCGCCTACAACTGCTACGAGACCGAGGACGAGCTTGCGGCCAAGCGCAAGGCGCTGGCCGCGCGTGGTCGGCCGCCGGTCTACGACCGCGCCGGCCTTGGACTGAGCGAGCCGGACAAGCGGGCCCTCGAAGCCGAAGGCCGCCGGCCGCACTGGCGGTTCCTGCTGAAGCCCGGAACCATCGCCTGGGACGACCTGGTGCGCGGGCGCCAGACGGTCAGTATGGCGAGCCTCAGCGACCCGGTCGTCGTGCGCGCCGAC
>JBBDQV010000017.1:0-12125 GCA_040905845.1 Alphaproteobacteria bacterium
ATCAGCGGCGTCGTCGGCCCGGCCGGCGACGCCGAAGCCTGACATCGCGCCCCTAGCCATGGGCAGGCTCGGTCGCATCGCCCGGCGCGTGCTCGCCTACGCCCTCGCGTTCTACGTCGGAGCGCCGATCACGGCGGCGCTGATCTTCGCGGTCGTGCCCCCGCCGGCGACGCCGCTCATGGTCGCGCGCCTCCTGGAAGGCGAAGGCTGGTCGCGCGACTGGGTGCCGCTCGAGGCGATCTCGCCGAGCCTCGTCGCGGCGGTCATCGCGGCCGAGGACAACCTGTTCTGCGCCCATCGCGGGTTCGATTGGGAGTCGATGGAAGACGCGCTCAGCGACATCGAGCGCGGCCGGCGCGTACGCGGCGCCAGCACCATCAGCATGCAGACCGCCAAGAACTTGTTCCTGTGGCCCGACAGCAGTGTGCTCCGGAAACTCCTCGAGCCCTACCCGACCCTCGTGCTCGAGCTCTTGTGGAGCAAGCGGCGCATCATCGAGGTCTACTTGAACGTCGCCGAGTGGGCGCCCGGGGTCTACGGCGCGGCGGCCGCGGCGCGGCACCATTTCGGCAAGGAGCCCGCCGATCTTTCGCGCCGCGAGGCTGCGCTGCTCGCGGTCGTCCTGCCCAATCCGCTCAAGTTCTCGGCGGGCAAGCCGTCGGACTACGTGCGGCAGCGCGCGTCGGTCATCATGCGGCGCATGAGCCAGCTCGACGGCCTGCTCGGCTGCGTGATCCCGAGTTGACAGCGTCAGCGCGGTCGCGCGAGCTATTTCCGCTTCTTGAGCAGGAGTTGAACCGCGAACCCCAACCGATCGCTCCTGGCTGACGCCTTGAGATCCTGAATTGCCTGTTCAGCCAAGGCGATCGCAGCTAACGCTTCGTCGCGCAAAACGCGATAGTGCGGATCATAGTCGGCGTCGTGGCGGGCCTGTTGCAATGTAACGAACGCATCGGCGCACGAACAGATTGTCGGCGGAAAGCCGAGGCTTCGTGCTTGTTCGCAAGCCGATTTGGCGAAACCGTGTTCGAGGGCACGATACGCCTGGCTCCACGCTTTCGCAGGGCGCTTGGCACCTGTGCCCGCCAGACAATCGGCCGCGTTCTGCGCCAACGCGTGAAACAGCGCATAGTAGGCGGTACTGATCGCGCGCTTAAGGTCCGCCTGTCGCGGCTTTTTCGGTCTCGCCCTAGCGAGACGACGCGCAGTGACGATCATATCGTCGGAATCTAGGTACCGGCGACGCTCCGCTGCTCGGGAATATGATGGCGGATATGTGGAAAGCGAGTCTCGCCCATGTTCCAAAGCCGATCGCGAAGTTTCGTGACGAGTCCAGCCAGGACCTTCGGATCGATCGGTCGCCCGCTCGCGCGGTAGTCGGCATCGATGAGAAGGACTGGATCGCCATCATGATCCTCTCCCGGCGTCACTCGAACGTCGCAGAGACCGAAAGGCTCCATATCGCCTTCGAGAATCGCTCTGATAGCGCCCCTTACGTCTTCACTGACAATGTCGCGCACGTTCATTAAACCACTCTAACAGTGGTGGCCGAAAGAAACCAGAATTGGGCGCTGACTACTATCGCGGCCCGCGGTCGGGGCCGTAGCGGTCCATCAACCGGTACCACAGCACGGCGCCGGCCAGGAACCAGGGCGTTCCGTCGTAGAGCGGCCGCGTCTCGAATGGGAGGTCGTCGAACGCCGTGCGGCCCTCCGGCGCGCCCAGCACCTTGAGCCCGACCTTGTGGCCCAGATAGCTGCCCATGGCCACGCCCGAACCGCAGTAGCCCATGGCGTAGTGGATGCCGTCGATCAGCCCGATGTGCGGCAGGTGATCGAACGTGTAGGCGACAAACCCGAGCCAGCTATGGCTGACCCGCACGCCGCGCAGCTCGGGAAAGATCCCGGCCATGACGGCGTGGAGCCTGGGCCCGCTCACGGCCGCGTCGGTCTCGCCCAGCGCGACGCGGCCGCCGAACACGATGCGCGTGCGGTCGGGCGAGGCGCGGTAGTAGAGCACGACGCGCCGCGTGTCGTTGTTGACGCGGTCCTTGGGCATCAGGCGGTCCATCAGCGCGCGCTCGATCGGCTCGGTCGCGATCATGTAACTGCCGATCGGGATGACCCGGCGCGGGAACGCGGGCTGCGAGTCGCGGTCGCGCGTGTAGCGGTTGGTGGCGACGACTACATTGCCGCAGGCCACCGGCCCGCGCGTCGTCGTCACCACGAAGCGCCCCTGACCGCGCTCGATGCCCGTCACCGGCGTCCGTGCCGCGACCGTCGCCCCGGCGGAACGCGCGCGATCGAGCAGCCCGAAGTGATAGAGCGCGGGCTGCAAGGCCGCGTGGCTCTCGATCACCCCGCCGCCGAAGTAGAGGTCGGTGCCCATCTCCGCGTGCTGCTGGCCGCGCGGCACGGCGTGGGCCTCGACGCCGAGCACGGTGCGATAGGTTTCGAGCCGGCGCGCCAGCGCCTCGTAATGTCCCGGGCGGTGCGCGCCGATGAAGCGTCCGCGCCGCTGGAAGTGACAGGCGATCTGCTCGCGCTCGATGAACGCGCCCAGGTAGTCGAGCGAGGCCATGCTCTCGCGGAACATCGCCGTGCCGCGCTCGGTGCCAAACCTGGACCCGAGTCCGTCGAGCCCCGGCTTCAGTCCGAAACCGAGCTGGCCGCCGTTGCGCGACGAGCAGCCGTGCCCCGCGTCCTCGGCATCGCAGACGAGGACGCCGCGCCCGGCCCGCGCCAGCGTCAGCGCCGCCGAGAGCCCGCTATAGCCGGCGCCGACGACCACCGCGTCGATCTCGCGCGGCAAGGGTGCTTCGTCGAGCACGGGTCGGGGCGCCTCGTCCCACCAATAGGGCCGCAGCTTGACGTCGGGACTGAGGATCGGATGCGGCATGAGTCGGCGTCCCCTTGAAGCTTCGGCCGATCCTAGTTCACCGCCAGGGCGCTTGACAGGGGCGCCGCGCGGCTGCGAAGGGAAGCATCGATCGAGCGGGGGTACCATGATCTACGAGCTGCGCACCTACACGCTGCGCCCCGGAACCATGGCCGAGTTCCTGCTGCGCGTCGAACGCGACGGGCTGCCCATCGCGCGCAAGTACCTGAAGCTCGTCGGTTACTGGCAGAGCGAGACCGGCACGCTCAACCAGATGTTCCACATGTGGGCGCACGACAGCCTGGACGCCCGGGCGGCGAACCGGGCCAAGCTGATGGCCGATCCGGACTGGCACGAGACGTACCTCAAGTACGTGTTGCCGCTGTTCGAGCGCCAGGAAACCGTGATCCTCAAGCCGACGCCGTTCTCGCCCCTGCAATAGTTCGATGTTCCGCAGTGATCTCCTCGCCGGCAAGCGCGTCCTGGTCACCGGCGGCGGCACCGGGCTCGGTAAGAGCATGGGCCGCCGATTCCTCGAGCTCGGCGCCGCCCTGGTCATCTGCGGCCGGCGCGCCGACGTGCTGAAGCAAACCGCCGAGGAACTCGCGCGCGCGACCGGCGGCATGGTCGCGACCCACGCCGTCGACATCCGCGACTCGGCCGCCGTGGAGGCCATGGTCGAGGCGATCTGGGTCAATGGGCCGCTCGATGCGCTGGTCAACAACGCGGCCGGCAACTTCATCGCCCGCACCGAGGACTTGAGCCCGCGCGCGCTCGACGCCGTGGTCAACATCGTGCTGCACGGCACCGCGTACGTGACGCTGGCCTGCGGCAAGCGGTGGCTCGCGGCCAAGCGCAAGGCCGCCGTCCTCTCGATCGTCACGACCTATGCCTGGACCGGCTCGGCCTACGTCGTGCCCTCGGCCATGGCCAAGGCCGGCGTGCTCGCCATGACGCGCAGCCTGGCGGTCGAATGGGGCGGTCGCGGCGTCCGGCTCAACGCGATCGCGCCGGGCCCCTTCCCGACCCCCGGCGCCTGGGAGCGCCTGGTGCCGCGCGCCGAGTTCGCCCGCTCGCTGGAAACCAGCAACCCCTTGGGCCGCCCCGGCGAGCACATCGAGCTGGCCAACCTGGCGAGCTTCCTGCTCGCCGACGAGGCTGGCTACATCAACGGCGAGTGCGTCACCATCGACGGCGGCGAGTGGCTGCAAGGCGCCGGTCAGTTCAGCTTCCTGCGCAAGATGACCGACGCCGACTGGGCCTCGATCAAGCCGAGAAAGAAATAGCGGAGCCAGCCATGGACCTGAGGCTGTCCAAGCGCGAGCGCGAGATTCAGGCGCGCGCCCGCGCGTTCGTCGAGACGTTCCTGTTCCCAGCCGAATGGGAATGCGAGCAGAACCAGGGCCTGACGCCCCCGACGTACGCACGGATCAAGCGCGCGGTCGTCGAACACGGGCTCAACGCCATCAACCACAAGAAGAAGAACGGCGGCCAGGGCTTCACCCTGATGGAACAGACGCTAGCCTGGGAGGAGATGGGCAAGGCGACGTGCGGGCTGTGGACGCTCGCCTGGCTGCCGCCCAAGCCGCTCGAGCTCGGCACGCCCGAGCAGATCAGGGCGTACCTGCGCCCATCGTGCGCCGGAAGGCGGCGCGCCGCCTTCGCGGTGACCGAGCCGGGCGCCGGGTCGGACCCGAGCCGGGTCAAGACCACCGCCCGGCGCAAGCAGGGCCGCTACGTCATCTCGGGCGAGAAGTGGTTCGTCACCTCGGGCGACGTCGCCGATTACCTGATCGTCCATGCCCATGTGGACGGCGACAAGAAGAAGCCGACGCTGTTCCTCATCGACAAGGCGACGCCGGGCGTGCGCGTCAAGCGCACGCCGCGCTTCATGCACACCTACGTCCACGAGCACCCGGAGTTCGTGCTGAGGAACGCCGAAGTTAGCGCCGAATCGATCCTGGGCGAGGTCGGTCAGGGCTTCGAGCTGACCAAGGACTGGTTCGTCGAGGCCCGGCTCGAGATCGCGGCGCACTGCATCGGCGCGGCGACCCGCGCCGCCGAGATCGCCAACGCCTACGCCGCCGAGCGCGTGCAGTTCGGCCGGCGGTTGCGCGACTTCCAGGGCATCGAGTTCCAGATCGCCGACATGGCGGTCGAGATCATGGCGCTCAAGAGCATGGTCTACCGCGTGGCGTGGGAGATCGACCAGGGGCTCGACCGCAAGCTGATCCACGCGCGCGCCGCGGCGATCAAGCTCTACGGCTCCGAGGTCGCGGGGCGCGTCGTCGACCGCGCGCTCCAGATTCTCGGCGGGCGCGGCTACATGCGCGAGAACCCGGTCGAGCGGCTCTACCGCGACGTGCGGGTCGACCGCATCTGGGAAGGCGCGTCCGAGATCCAGCGCATGGTCATCGGCGGCCAGATCAGGAAGCGCGGCCTCGGCGTCTACACCGGCTGGGCCTAGCCCCCCAGGATCGCTCACGCCATGTCCGAACCCGTCAAGACCGAACGTCGCGGCCACGTCTTCGAGATCACCCTCGATCGGCCCAAGGCTAACGCGGTGGACGCCGCGACCAGCCGGGCCTTGGATCGCGCCTTCGCCGCGTTCCGCGACGACCCCGAGCTTCGCGTCGCGATCCTGACCGGCGGCGGCACGCGTTTCTTCTCGGCCGGCTGGGACATGAAGAGCAATCCCGACGAGGAAGACCGTGACTTTGGCGCCGGCGGGTTCGGCGGAATCGTCGGGCGCACCGATCTCGACAAGCCCGTTGTCGCCGCGATCAACGGCTACTGCGCCGGCGGCGGGCTCGAGATCGCGCTCGCCTGCGACTTCATCCTGGCCGCCGAGCACGCCCAATTCTTCCTGTCCGAGACCATGCTCGGTATGGTCTGCCACCCGGCCTCGATCGCCCGTCTGCTGGCGACCGTGCCGCGCCAGTTCGGGCTCGAGATGCTCTACACCGGCCGACGCGTCGGCGCGGCCGACGCCCGCGCGGCGGGTCTCGCGCACGGCGTCGTGCCAGGGGCGGGGCTGATGACGGCGGCGCGCGACCTGGCCGATCGCATCGCCGAGGCGGCGCCGCTCGCGACCCGCGCGACCAAGGAGATGGTGCAGAAGGCCGCCGACCTGCCGATCGGTCAGGCCATCGCCGCGCGCACCGACGGCACGCTCGCCTTGGTCCAGGCGGTGTGGGACAGCGACGATGCCAAGGAAGGCCCGCGCGCCTTCGCCGAGCGGCGAAAGCCCGACTGGACGGGGCGCTAGCGGCGCCGTCCCGAACCGCTAAGATCACTCCAACCAGGGAGAGCGCGATGGCCAGGAAGCTCTACGAGCCGCTGGGCGGCAACGCGATGCCGCGGTTCGGCGGGCCGGCGCCCATGATGCGCCTGCCGGCCCGGCCGAACGCGAAGGGGCTGGACGCCTGCTTCGTCGGCGTGCCCTTCGACATCGGCACGTCGAATCGCGCCGGCGCGCGCCACGGGCCGCGCCAGATCCGCGCCGAATCCTGCCTGATCCGGCCCTACAACATGGCGACCCGCGCGGCGCCGTTCGACAGCCTCGCCGTGGCCGACATCGGCGACGTGGCGATCAACACGTTTTCGATCGCCAAGAGCATGCGGATCATCGAAAAGTCCTACGACCGCATCCTCAAGGAAGACTGCGTTCCGCTGACCATGGGCGGCGATCACACGATCGTGCTGCCGATCTTCCGCGCGTTGCGAAAGAAGCACGGGCCGCTCGGCCTGGTCCACGTCGACGCCCACGCCGACGTCAACGACACCATGTTCGGCGAGCGCATCACCCACGGCACGCCGTTTCGCCGCGCCGTCGAGGAGGGACTTCTCGACGGCAAGCGCTGCGTCCAGATCGGGCTACGTGCCACCGGCTACACCGCCGAGGACTTCGACTGGCCGCGCAAGCAGGGCTTCCGCGTCGTCCAGGCCGAGGAGTGCTGGCACAAGTCGCTCAACCCGCTGATGGCCGAGGTGCGCGAGCAGGTCAAGGGCGGCCCGGTCTATCTCTCGTTCGACATCGACGGGCTCGACCCGAGCTGCGCGCCGGGCACGGGCACGCCCGAGGTCGCCGGGCTGACCCTGCCCCAGGGCATCGAGGTCATCCGCGGCTGCCAAGGGCTGACGTTGGTCGGCTGCGACCTGGTCGAGGTCTCGCCGCCCTACGATCCCTCGGGCAACACCGCGCTGGTCGCGGCGAACCTGCTCTACGAGATGCTGTGCGTCCTGCCCGGCGTCGTCTACCGGGCCTGAGCCATGCGCTACGAATCGCTCGGCGGCAACGCGATGCCGCGGTTTGGCGGACCGGGCACGTTCATGCGCCTGCCCGAGAAGCCCGATGCCCAAGGCCTCGACGTCGGCATTGTCGGCGTGCCGCTCGACATCGGCACGTCGTTCCGCTCGGGCGCGCACCACGCGCCGAAGGCGATCCGCGCCGAATCGTGCCTGATCCGCCCCTACAACATGGCGACCCGCGCGGCGCCGTTCGACAGCCTGACCATCGCCGACGTGGGCGACGTTCCGCTCAACCCGTTCAGCCTGGAGAAGAGCGTCGGCATCATCCAGGCGGACGTGGCCGAACGCATCGTGCGCCACGGCGCGGCGCCCATCGCCATCGGCGGCGATCACACGATCACCCTGCCGCTGCTGCGCGCGCTGACCAAGCGCACCGGGCCCGTGGGGCTCGTCCACGTCGACGCCCACGCCGACGTCAACGACCGCCATTTCGGCGAGCCGGTGACCCACGGCACCACGTTCCGCCGCTGCCTTGAGGAAGGACTTATCGAGGGCCGCCGCGTCGTGCAGATCGGGCTGCGCGCCACCGGCTACACCGCCGAGGACTTCGACTGGCCGCGCAAGCAAGGGTTCCGCGTCGTCCAGGCCGAGGAGTGCTGGCACAGGTCGCTGACGCCGCTGATGGCCGAGGTGCGCGAGCAGGTGAAGTGCGGGCCGGTCTACCTGACGTTCGACATCGACGGCCTCGATCCCGCCTATGCCATGGGCAACGGCTCGCCCGAGATAGGCGGGCTGACGACGCCCCAGGCGCTCGAGATCATCCGCGGCTGCCGCGGCCTCGACATGGTCGGCGCCGACCTGGTCGAGGTCTCGCCGCCGTTCGAGGCCAACCGAAACACCTGCCTGACCGCCGCGAACCTGCTCTACGAGATGCTGTGCGTCCTGCCCGGCGTCACCTACCGAAACTGAGTGTCTCCGCGTCTCGGCCAGCATCCAGTCGGATGGGACTGAGGAAGTTAGAACTTCAACGGTGTCATTCCCGGGCGCCGCGCGGCGGCGAACCGGGAACCCAGGGCCGCGGCCCGAGCGTTTGCCCTGGCTGCACGGTTCCGGCCTTTGGCCGGCCCGGGCATGACAGGTTTCGTCGATCGATCTGAACGGAACGTGCCGTAGCACGCTACAATGATCCAATGACACGTGTCGGGGTGCTCGACGCCAAGAACCGTTTGTCCGCCCTCCTCGACGAGGTCGAGCAGGGCGAGCGCATCGTCATCACGCGGCGAGGGGCGCCGGTCGCCCGTCTGGTTCCGTTCCGCATCGATCGAAGTAGTGTGCGTGCCCGGACGGCGGCCGATCGCATCCTAAGACGCAGTCGGACGATGCGGCTTGATGGCCTGCGCATCGCGGACCTGATCGACGAAGGGCGCTCGTGAGATGCCCAGCCCCATCCCAGTCCTCGACCTCGCCCCCTACTTTCGGGGCGAGGCGGGAGCGCATCCGGCGCTGGCGGCCGAGATCAGCCGTGCCTCGGAGACGGTCGGATTCACGTTCGTCGTCGGGCACGGCGTGCCGTGGGACCTGGTCGAGCGCACGTTCGAGGCCGCCGCCCAATTCCATGCCCAGCCGATCGAGGCCAAGCGCGCGTTCGCCATCGACGAGCACAACATCGGCTACATGGGGTTCGGCGCCAGCGTCACGCGCTCCTCCGCCGTCAACGCCAATACCAGGCCGAACCTCAACGAAGCGGTCTTCTTCAAGCGCGAGCGCGCGCCCGGCGACCCCAAGGTGATCGCCAACAAGCGGTTCTGCGGCATGAACCGGTGGCCCGACCTGCCCGGCTTCCGCGCGACGGTGATCGACTATTGCGCCGCGCTGGAAACGCTCGCCAGGCGGCTCGTACCGGTCTACGCGGCGAGCCTGGATTTGCCCGAAGGCTTCTTCGACGCGGCGTTCGCGGAGCCGCAGTTCACGCTTCGCATGTCGCACTACCCGTCGGTCGCGGCCCACGGCGACAACGAGTTCGGCTCGGCGCCCCACACCGATTCGAGCTTCATCACCCTGCTCGCCCAGTCGCCCGTCGCCGGCCTCGAGATCCGCGCGCGCGACGGCGCGTGGCTCGCGGCCCCGGTCATCCCCCGGAGCATCCTGGTCAACAGCGGCGACATGATGCGGCGCTGGACCAACCACCGGTACCTCTCGACGCCGCATCGCGTGCGCAACGTCTCGGGCCTGGACCGCTACGCCATTCCGTTCTTCTTCGACGCCGGCATGGACTACCCCATCGGCTGCCTGCCGACGTGCCAAAGTCCGGACAACCCGGCGCGCTATCCGCCCACCACCTACGCCGAGTACATGACCTGGTTCGCGCGCAAGAACTATGATCATCAGCGCGAGCGCGAGGGCGACCCCGGCGCGGCGCCGGGCACCGCCTCGCCCACCAGCCCCGGCGACGACGTTCGGGCGGCCGCGACGGGCGAGCGATGATCCTCGTCACCGGAGTCATGGGCAAGGTCGGCGGCGAGGTCGCGCGCCAGCTCGCGACGGCCGGGATGCCGGCGCGGGCCCTGGTCCGCGACCGCGCCAAGGCGCGAAACCTGCCCAAGGGCGTCGAGCCCGCGTACGGCTCGCTCGACGACCCGGCCTCGCTCGATGTCGCCTGCCGAGGCGTCGAGGCGGTCTTCATGGGCTCGTTCGATCATCCGAACCAGCTCGGGCTCCAGGCGAACCTGATCGCCGCCGCGAAGCGCGCCGGCGTGAAGCGCATCGCCCGGTTGTCGGCGCTCGCGACCAACGAATCCTCGCCGGTGCCGTTCGCGCGCGTCCACGCCCGGGGCGACCGCCAGGTGCTCGAGTCGGGACTCGGCGGCATCGCTCTCAAGCCCACGTGGTTCCATCAGAACTTCCTGACCACCTTCCCCAAGGGCGTGATGCGCGCCGCCGCCGGCCAGGGCCGGGTCGCCTTCATCGACGTGCGCGACATCGCCGCCGTGGCGATCCGGGTCCTGTCCGCGCCCGGCTGGGAGGGCCAGGGGATCGACCTGACGGGGCCCGAGCCGCTCAGCCATGCCGAGGTCGCGGCGATCCTCGCCCGCGCCACCGGCCGAACCTTCGCCTATGTCGATGTCGAGCCCGAGGCGTACCGCCGCGAGGCGGTCGCCGGCGGCGCCGACGAAACCTACGCCGACATCCTCGACTACCTCTACGCCCGCATCCGCGCCGGCGATTCCGCGACCGTGGCCGACGGGGTTCGCCGCGTGTCGGGTCGCGTGCCCATCACCTTGAGTCAGTTCGCGAAGGACTACGCCGAGGACCTCGTCCGGCAGCTCTGACGGCCGGCCCCTAGCCCACTTCCGCGCTGGCCTGCGGCGCGCCGTTGTCGAGGTTCGCGAACGCGGTGAATCCGTTCGCGTCGCCGTCGACGAACGTCTCGCCGACGTCGATGGTCACCTGGGACACCGTCGAGGCGCCGGCCGTGTCGAACACCGTGAACGTCACGGTGCGCGCGCCGGGCGTCGAGTTGTCATTGGCCAGGGCAAGCGACTCGAGCACCGCCTCGTAGTCTTCAAACGAGCCGAGGCCGGCCAGGTCGAAGCCATCCGCGGTCGCTTGCACTTGGATGCCCAGCGCGGCCGCCAGGTCCGTGTCGATGTCGAGCCTGTCGCCCGCCCCGCCCGCCAGGCTCACGTCGGCCGACAAGAGCCCCACGCCGTCGACGTCGCCGAGCTCGATCACCGGCGCCACCGCCACCGGCTCGAACGACGTCTCGACCGCCTCGTCGAACGAGACGCGGAACACGGCGTCGTCGAAGTCGACGATATCCGGCTGGACATCGAACGCGACCACGAGCCGGCCGTCCTCATCGACGCCGCTCGCCACATTGACCGTGCCGCCCGGATTCAACCCGGCCGCGAACGAATGGAACACCCCGCGGCCCGGCTCGAACCGGATCTCGACTTCGTTTTCCACGGCTGGCGTCGTCGTATCGTCGCCGACGAAGAACAGCTTGGGCGCGATCGAGTCCACCGTCGCGATGCCGCCGGCCGGGTCGCGGAACTCGAAGTGACCGTCGATCAGCCCGCCCAGGTTGTTGCGGTCGGCGCCGTCGGCGACGACGAACAGGCCGATGCGCTCGCCGGCGGCAACGTCGAACGCGGCGCTGCTCGCGCCCTCGATCAGCGCGTCCTCGCTCGCGTCGGGGAACAGGATGCGGACATCGCCGATCGTGCCGTCCGCCGCGATGGAGTAGATGCCGAAGGTGTTGTCGTACGCGGTGCTCGCGCCGAGAAAGGTGACCGTCGCCGTGTGATCGCGCGCGAATGTCAGGGCGCTCGCGGGCAGGCCGTTGGGATCGTCCGGGTCGATCGCGTCGGCCGGCGGCAGGTCGCCGAGGTCGTGCTCGAAGCTGGTGTGGACGATGGTGCCGGGTTGCTCGGCCGCAGCCTCCATGGTCGGCGCGTCGTTGATGCCGTCGAACACCAGATCGCGATCGCCGAAGCGCGCGATCTCGACGCCGGACAGCGTGTCGGTGCCAAGCGCTCCCGTCGTGTCCTCGACGCCCACGGTCTGAGCATCGGGGCCCACGTCGTAGCGGATCGCCGGGCCGTCGAACAGCGCGATATCGCCACCGCCCGCGCCGCCAAGAAGCTCGTCGTCCCCCGCGCCGCCGCGCAGCACGTCGTCCCCTTCGCCGCCGGCCAGGGAGTTGGCCGCGTTGTTGCCGAGCAGGCTATCGCCGCCCTGGCCGCCGATGACGTGCTCGATTCCGTTCAACCCGTCGTGGCCGATCAAGGGATCTCCGCTCGCCGTTCCGGCCGCGAGATCCACGACGATCGGCTGGGTCGCGCTCGCATAGTCCACGGTATCGAGGCCCGAACCGCCGAACAGGAGGTCGTCGCCCTGGCCGCTGCCGCCGATGATCAGGTCGTCGCCGGCGCCGCCGAAGACCGCGTCGTTGCCGGGCCCGCCGTCGAGCGTGTCGCCCCCGGCGCCGCCGTCGA
>JBBDQV010000018.1:0-12045 GCA_040905845.1 Alphaproteobacteria bacterium
GGCGGCCAACAGCTCTTGCGCGCCGATCGCGAGACGACCGCGCCGATTGGAGCGGCGACGGCCGATGAGATTGTCGCGGCGGTCGGGGCGGCGCTCGCGCGGGCCGACGTCCTCGTGCTCTCGGACTATGCCAAGGGCGTGCTGACCGATGACGTTCTCGCGCGCCTGATCGGCGCCGCGGCCGGCAAGCCCGTGGTCGTCGATCCCAAGGCGCGCGACCTTCGCCGTTACGCCGGCGCGACGGTGCTGACGCCGAACCGCGCCGAGCTGGCCGCGTCCGTGGGCCGCGCGCTCGACGACGACGCGGCGATCGCCGAGGCCGCGCGCGACGCGCTGAACGCGGCGAGCGCGGGCGCGCTGCTGGTGACGCGAGGGTCCGATGGCATGACCCTGGTCACGCGGGCCGGCGCCGTCGAGCGCCTGCCAACGGCCGCGCGCGAAGTCTACGACGTGGCCGGCGCCGGCGACACGGTCACGGCCGTGCTCGGCGCGGCGCTCGGCGCGGGCTTGCCGCTCGCCACGGCGGCGCGGCTCGCCAACATCGCGGCGGGCATCGTCGTCGGCAAGCGCGGCACGGCCGTGGTCCACCCCGACGAGCTCGCCCACGCGCTGCGCGAACGCGCGCTGCTCGACGTCGAGTCCAAGGTCGTCGGCCTCGCCACGGCGCAAGGCATCGTCGAGGCGTGGCGCCGTGACGGCCAGCGCGTCGCCTTCACCAACGGTTGCTTCGACCTGCTGCATCCCGGGCACATCAGCCTGCTGAACCAGGCCAAGGCGGCGGGCGACCGGTTGGTCGTCGGCCTCAACGGGGACGCCGGCGTGACGCGGCTCAAGGGTCCCGGACGGCCCGTGCAGTCCGACGTGGCGCGCGCCCAGGTGCTCGCCTCGCTCGCGGTCGTCGATCTCGTCGTCGTGTTCGAGGAGGACACGCCGACCAGGCTGATCGAGGCGCTCCGGCCCGAGGTGCTGGTCAAGGGCGCCGACTATCGGCTCGACCAAGTAGTCGGTGGGGATCTGGTCGCGCGCTGGGGCGGGCGTGTGGTGCTCGTCGACCTGACGCCCGGCTACAGCACGACCGAGACGATCAAGCGTCTGGGGCGGTAGGAACGGCCCCCGGGCACTTCGTCCCGGGGGTCAAACCCGCCCCAAGCGTTCAGATCGACCCACGGAACTTGTCATACCGGCGCGCCTAAATACTGACCCTTCCAAACTTCTTCATGCTGAGCCTGTCGAAGCACGAGGGCCGGTGCACCGCCTCGTCCTTCGACAGGCTCAGGACGAGGCGAGGCGAGAGTCGGTACAGTCGCGCGCCGGTATCAGGCCTTCTCGGCGCGCGCGGTCGCCGGGTCGCGCGCCAGCGCCGCCTGGGCGGCGGCCAGCCTGGCGATCGGCACGCGGTACGGCGAGCAGCTCACGTAGTCGAGCCCGATCTCCTGGCAGAAGCGGATCGAGGCCGGGTCGCCGCCGTGCTCGCCGCAGATGCCGAACTTGAGCTCGGCGCGTGCCTTGCGCCCGCGCTCGACGGCCATGCGCACCAGCTCGCCGACGCCTTCGACGTCGAGGCTGACGAAGGGGTCCTTCTCCAGGATGCCGGCGCGCTGGTAGGCATCGAGGAACCGGCCCGAATCGTCGCGGCTGATGCCGAAGGTGGTCTGGGTCAGGTCATTGGTGCCGAAGCTGAAGAACTCGGCCTCGGCGGCGATCTCGCCGGCGCAGAGCGCGGCGCGCGGCAGCTCGATCATGGTGCCGACCGAGAATTCGATGCCCTCGCCGCAGTCCGCGCCGACTTCGGCCGCGACCGCCTCGATGCGCGCCTTGAGGATGGCCAGCTCCTTGCCGGTCGCGACCAGGGGAATCATGATCTCGGGCACCGGCGCCCGGCCGGTGCGGCGCTTGACCTCGACGGCGGCCTCGAAGATCGCGCGCGCCTGCATCTCGTAGATCTCGGGGTACGAGATGCCGAGCCGGCAGCCGCGATGGCCGAGCATCGGGTTCGACTCCTTGAGCATCGCCGCGCGCGCCTTGACCGTCTCAAGATCGTGACCCGAGGCGGCGGCGACGCTTTCCATCTCCTCGCGCGTCGTCGGCAGGAACTCGTGGAGCGGCGGGTCGAGCAGCCGGATGGTGACCGGCAGCCCGGCCATGATTCCGAAAAGCTCGACGAAGTCGGCGCGCTGCATGGGCAGGATCTTGGCCAGGGCGACCCGACGCTGGGCCGGCTCGTCGGCCAGGATCATCTCGCGCATGGCGACGATGCGCTCGCCGTCGAAGAACATGTGCTCGGTGCGGCACAGCCCGATGCCCTCGGCGCCGAAGCGGCGCGCCATGCGCGCGTCCTCGGGCGTCTCGGCGTTGGCGCGCACCTTGAGCGTGCGGAAGCGGTCGGCCCAGCCCATCAGCTTGGCGAAATCGCCCGAAAGCTCGGGTTGGATCATCGCCACGGCGCCCAGCATGACCTCGCCGCTCGAGCCGTCGATGGTGATGACGTCGCCGTGGTTGACGACCGTGTCGCGCACCACGAGCCGCCGCTTCTCCGCGTCGACGCGCATCTCGCCCGCGCCCGAGACGCAGGCGCGCCCCATGCCGCGCGCGACCACGGCGGCGTGGCTGGTCATGCCGCCGCGGCTGGTCAGGATGCCGCGCGCCGCGTGCATGCCGTGGATGTCCTCGGGCGAGGTCTCGGCGCGCACCAGGATGACCGCCTCGCCCTTGGCGCCGAGGTCCTGGGCCTCGTCGGCGGTGAACACGGCGATGCCCGACGCGGCGCCCGGCGAGGCCGGCAGGCCGCGCGCCAGCACCTTGCGCTCCGCCTTGGGGTCGAGCGTGGGGTGCAGCAGCTGGTCGAGCGCCGCCGGGTCGATGCGGCAAACCGCCCGGGCCTCGTCGAGCAGCCCCTCGGCGACCATGTCGACGGCGATCCGGAGCGCCGCCTGGGCGGTGCGCTTGCCGGTGCGGGTCTGCAACATGTAGAGCCGGCCCTGCTGGACCGTGAACTCGATGTCCTGCATGTCCAGGTAATGAGCCTCGAGCGCCCGGCGCACCGCGACCAGCTCGGCGAACACGGCGGGCATCGCCTCCTCCATCGCCGCGAGCTGGTCGCCGTTCTTGTGCTTCGCGGCGATGGTCAGCGGCTGGGGCGTGCGAATGCCGGCGACCACGTCCTCGCCCTGGGCGTTGACCAGGAACTCGCCGTAGAACTCGTCCGTGCCGGTCGAGGGGTTGCGCGTGAACGCGACGCCGGTGGCGCAGTCCTGGCCCATGTTGCCGAACACCATGGCCTGGACGTTGACCGCGGTGCCCCAGCCCTCGGGGATGTCGTGCAGCCTGCGGTAGGTCACCGCCCGCTGGTTCAGCCACGAGGCGAACACGGCGCCGATCGCGCCCCACAGCTGTTCGCGCACGTCCTCGGGGAACGGGCTGCCGAGCTCGTCCTTGACCAGGGCCTTGTACTGGCCGACCAGGGCGGCGAGGTCGTCGGCGCCGAGCTCGGTGTCGAGGGTGACGCCGCGTTCCTCCTTGTGCCGCTCCAGGATGTCCTCGAACAGGTGGTGCTCCACGCCCAGCACCACGTCGCCGTACATCTGGATGAACCGCCGATAGCTGTCGTAGGCGAAACGCGGATTGCCGCTCTTGCGGGCCAGGCCCTCGACGGTCGCGTCGTTGAGCCCGAGGTTGAGCACGGTGTCCATCATGCCGGGCATCGAGGCGCGCGCGCCCGAGCGGACCGAGACGAGCAGCGGGTCCGTCGCCTCGCCGAGCCGGGCCCCGGCCTGGGCCTCGATCCAGGCCAGCGCCTCGTCCGCTTGGGCCGCGAGATCGGCGGGCAGCACGCGACCGTTGCCATAGTAGGCGGTGCAAACCTCGGTCGTGATCGTGAAGCCGGGCGGCACCGGCAGTCCCAGGTTGCACATCTCGGCGAGATTGGCGCCCTTGCCGCCGAGCAGCGTGCGCATCGCGGCCGAGCCTTCGGCGGAGCCGGCTCCGAATCGAAAGACCCACTTGGTCATGGCGCTCAGCCTTCGATCTTCGAGAAGTCCGCGACGCGGTCGAGCGTGCCCTGGATCTGGGCCAGGAGCCGCAAGCGATTCTCGCGCAGCGCGGTATCGTCGCAGTTAACGGTGACGCGGTCGAAAAAGGCGTCCACGGGCGCCTTCAAGCCCGCCATGGCCGCCATCGCGCCGGCGAAGTCCTCGGTGGCGAGCGCGTTGTCGACGCGCCCCGCCACAGTGGCGAGCGCGCGGTCGAGCGATTTCTCCTCCGCTGCCGTGAAGCGCGCCGGATCGGCGTGCCCGTCGTAGCCGCGCCCGTCCCGCTTGGTCTCGATCCGCACGATATTGCCCGCGCGCCGGTAAGCCGTCAGCAAGTCGCCCCCGTCGCCGCCTTGCAGGAAGGCCTGCAAGGCTCGTGCCCGCGCCACCACGCGGACCAGATCGTCGTCGCCCTTGGCGAACACGGCGCTGATCGCGTCGTGGCGCACGCTCTGCTCGCGCAGGTGCACCTTCAGCCGGTCCGCGAAGACGTCGAGGAGGTCGCGGGCGACGGCGGCCGGATCGCCCGCGATGGCGGGGCCGTACCCCCGCAGCGCCGTCTCGAACGCGTCCGTGAGCGGCAGCCTGAGCCCGTTCTCGAGCACCAGGCGGATGACCCCGAGGGCGGCGCGGCGGAGCGCGAAGGGGTCCTTCGAGCCGGTCGGCTTGTCGCCGATGGCGAAGAACCCGGCCAGGGTGTCGATCTTGTCGGCGAGCGCCACGGCGACGCTGACCGGCGCCGTCGGGCAGACGTCGGACGGGCCGGCCGGGGCGTAGTGCTCGGCCACCGCCTCGGCGACCGCGTCCGCCTCGCCGTCGTGGCGCGCGTAGTAGCGGCCCATGACGCCTTGGAGGTCGGGAAACTCGCCAACCATCTCGGTCGTCAGGTCGGCCTTGGCGAGCCTGGCGGCCCGGCGGGCCTGGGTCACGTCGCAGCCGGGCACGTATTGGGCGAGCTCGGCCGCCACCCGTTCGAGCCGCGCCGCCTTGGCGCCGAGCGTGCCCAGCCGGCCGTGGAACACGATCCTGTCCAGATCCTGGACGCGGTCGCCGAGCGGGCGCTTGCGGTCCTGATCCCAGAAGAACCGGGCGTCGGCGAGCCGCGCCCGCAGAACGCGCTCGTTGCCGGCGACGATCGCCGCGCCGCCGTCCGCGGTCGCCATGTTGGCGACCATGACAAATCGGTTGGCGAGCCGCCCCGATTTGGGGTCGCGCACCGAGAAGTAGCGCTGGTGGCTCTTCATGGCCGAGGTCAGCACTTCGTGCGGCACCGCCATGAACGCCTCGTCGAACCGGCCCATGAGCAGCACCGGCCACTCGACCAGCCCGGCGTTCTCGGCGACCAGGGCCTCGTCCTCGACCAGCGCGAGACCCTCGCGCACGGCGACGGCGTGTGCGCCGTCCGCGATCACCGCCCCACGCTCGGCCGGGTCGAGCATGACCTTGGCCTCGCGCAGCTTGGCCACGTAATCGCCGAACGCGGCCACGGTGAACCGGTCGGGACCGAGGAAGCGGTGGCCGACGGTCGCCCGGCCGGCTTCCCGGCCGGCGAACGTGACCGGAACGACCGCGTCGCCGAAGACGCAGAGAAGGCCCTGGATTGGCCTCACCCATCTTGTCAAACTAGATCCCCAACGCATTGATTTGGGCCATAAAAACTCATTGAGCACAACTTCGATCGCTGCCTTGACGATGATCGCGGTCGGACGCCCGGCAACCCTTTCGACAGCGACGTAGAAATCGCCCTTGGCAGTCCTCTGGACCCCGCATTGATCGATTGAGGTCAGCCCACGACTTCTCAGGAACCCCTCAATCGCCTTTTCTGGGGCGCCGATACGAGGGCCCCTAAATTCCCTTTCGAGGTCCGGCTGGTAGTCCGGCAAGTCTGAAACTCTCAACGTCAGCCGTCGGGGTGTGGCGAATGTCAGGGCGGTTTCACCCTCCCCCAACCCAGCTTCGGCCAGTCGGCGCAAGACGAGCCGTTTGAGATCCTCGGCCGCCTGCGCCTGCATGCGCGCGGGGATCTCCTCGGACAGGATCTCGAGCAGCAGGTCGGGCACGAGCTAGCCTCGCCTGCGACCGTCTCCCTCTCCCTTCGTGGGAGAGGGTCGGGGGGGTAGCGCGTCGGCGCATCGCGTGAATTTACCACTCGAAGCTGGCCTTCTAGATGCCCCTTCCTGATCGAGTGCCGCATCGTTCAGCCCACCACCGAGGGTGTCGAGCCCGTGGTCGAGGCGGCGCTGCGCGAGCATGGCCTGCCGGGCGCGATCCGCTCCGACAATGGCCCGCCCTTCGCCAGCACCGGCGCGGGCGGTCTGACCCGGCTCGCGGTGCACTGGATCAAGCTCGGCATCCGGCTCGAGCGCACCGACCTGGCGGCGCCCCAGCAGAACGGCCGGCATGAGCGCATGCACGCCACCCTCAAGGCCGAGACCGCCAAGCCGCCGGCCGCCTCGCCCGGCGAACAGCAGGCCCGCTTCGATCGCTTCCGCGCCGACTTCAATCACATCCGCCCGCACGAGGCGCTCGATCAAGAGACACCCGCCAGTCGCTTCCGGCCCTCGACCCGGAGCTACCCGCCGCGCATCGAGGAGCCCACCTATGACGCCGACCAGGCCGTACGCCGCGTGCGCTCCAATGGCGAGATCAAGTGGGGCGGTGACCTCGTCTTCCTCAGCGAGGCACTCGTCGGCGAGCCCGTCGGCGTCGCCGAGACCGAGACCGGCGACTGGATCATCCGCTTCGCCGACATCCCGCTCGCCGCCATCGACCGAAAGACCAGAAAACTCAGACCGTTCGCGCCGGCCCGGCCGGGCCGGCGCGAACGGCCGTGCGAACAAACCACGAAAACTGTCAACCATGTTCCCGGTCCATAGTGTCAACTATCTTCCCGGTTGCTCAGCGGTGCGCCAACGTCGCAGTCGCGTTCATTCCGTCACGCCGACTCGATGCCATGGCTGCGGCTCTCGAGCCAAGCTTGGCAGCAGCCCTTGGCCAGCGCGCGGACGCGCGCGATATAGGCGGCGCGCTCGGTCACGCTGATGACGCCGCGCGCGTCGAGCACGTTGAACAGATGGCTGGCCTTTATCACCTGGTCATAGGCGGGCAGCGGCAGGGCACGTTCGAGCAGCGCGGCGCAGGCACGTTCGGCGTCCTCGAAGTGACGGGTCAGGACGCCGGCGTCGGCCGCCTCGAAGTTGTAGGCCGAGAACTCGCGCTCGGCCTGGAGGTAGACGTCGGCGTAGGTCACGCCTTGGCCGTTCCAGTCGATCTCGAAGATGCTGTCCTTGCCCTGGACGAACATGGCGAGGCGTTCGAGCCCGTACGTGATTTCACCTGAGACGGGACGGCAATCAAAACCGCCAACCTGCTGAAAATACGTGAATTGACTGATCTCCATACCGTCGCACCACACCTCCCAACCGAGCCCCCAGGCACCCAGCGTCGGGCTCTCCCAGTCGTCCTCGACGAAGCGCACGTCGTGCGCCATGGAATCGATGCCGAGCGCCCGCAGGCTGTCGAGATAGAGCCCCTGGAAGTCATCGGGCGACGGCTTCCAAATCACCTGGAACTGGAAGAAGTGCTGGAGTCGGTTGGGGTTCTCGCCGTAGCGGCCGTCCTTGGGCCGGCGCGAGGGTTGGACGTACGCGGCCTTCCACGGCTCGGGGCCTAGGCTGCGCAGCGTCGTCGCCCAGTGGAAGGTCCCGGCGCCGACCTCCATGTCGTAAGGCTGGACGATGACGCAGCCCAGTTTCGCCCAGTACGCCTGGAGCGCGAGGATCAGGCCCTGGAACGAAGTCGCGGCGGCCACGGCCCCAACCTCCTCGGATCGGCGCCATGAGCGGCTCTCGACGCCGATGTTGCAGCGCAGCATAACGGCGCGGTCACCGAGCGGTCAAGGAATGGCGTCAGGTGGCCGCCTTGGGATAGGGGCAGCGCGCCCTGCCGCAATCGAGCGCCTTGGCCGGCGCCACGTAGGTGCCGCAAACGGGACACTCCTTCATGTCCTCGGTGACGGCACGGCGCTTCGGTGCCGAGGCGACGTTCCGGCCGCGCGCGCCCTCAAGCTTGCGGACGATACGGAACACCGTCCACAGCGCGACTCCGATCGCGAGAAGGACGGCGAGCTTCTGGAATCCGATACCGAACACGACGCCAACTAAGCGCCAGCGGCTCGGTCGCGGTCAAGCGGCCGGCCTGCCTTCGCCGAAGCGAAGCCGCTTCGGCTTCGCGCAGGCAGGTCGGCACCGATGGCGAAGGGTTTGCAATGCATGAACCAAATCGTGATGATCTCGGCATGGCAAGCAGTGACGCGGCGACGACTCCACGAGAAAGGCGCGCCATGAACCTTGGCGAATCGTTGGTCCAGGCGGGGCTCGTTCAACAAGCGGACGTCGACGCGGCGCTGGCCCATCAGGCCCAGGAGGGCGGCACGCTCGGCCAGAGCCTCGTCGCCCTCGGCTTGCTGACCCAAGATCAGATCGAGGCGTTCTTCCGGGCGCCGCCGCCAACCCTCTATTCGATCGCCGACACCGGGCTTAGGCCGGCCCTGCTCAACGGCCTGATTCTCAAGTTGATGAGTTCGATGGGGCACGAGACCGCGTCCTCCATCGCCCAGGAAGTCAGGCTTCCGGCGCCGCTGATCGCCCTCATCATCAAGGCCTTGCAGGAACGCGGGCACGTCGAATCGCTGGGCGGCGCGACGTCGCTGACCGGCTCCGACTTCCGCTTCACGTTGACCGCGCGGGGCCGCGAGGCCGCCGGCGCGGCCTTCGAGCAGTCGGAATACATCGGCCCGGCGCCCGTGACCCTGGAGGCGTACCAGGCCCAGGTCAACCGCCAACGCATCACCAACGACCGCATCGACCGCGAGGCCATCGCCGAGAGCCTCGGCGAGCTCGTGCTGCCGGAAGGCATCATCGACCGCCTCGGCCCGGCCGTGAATTCCGGCCGCGCCCTTTTGCTTTATGGCGCGCCGGGTAACGGCAAGACCTCGATCGCGCTCGGCATCGCTCAAAGCTTCCGGCAACCGATCTACGTGCCCTACTGCTTCGAGGTCGACGGCCAGATCGTCAAGGTGTTCGACCCGTCGGTCCATCGCGGCATCGACGACGAAGTCGTCGAGGGCGACGAGGCCAAGCCAGGGCTCAGGACGCGCATCCGGCTCGGCGGCCTCGATCGCCGCTGGATCAAATGCCGCCGACCGGTCTCGGTCGTTGGCGGCGAGTTGACCCTCGACATGCTCGAGCTCGGTTTCAACAGCCACGGCCGCTTCTACGAGGCGCCGTTCCATATCAAGGCCAACGGCGGCATCTTCGTCATCGACGACTTCGGCCGGCAGATCGACCGCCCCGAGAAGATCCTCAACCGCTGGACCCTGCCGCTCGAGTCGCGCATCGACTACCTGAGCCTCCACTCGGGTCGGAAGTTCGGAGTCCGGTTCGACGGCCTGGTCATCTTCTCGACCAACCTGCCGCCGAGCCAAATCATGGACAGCGCCATGATGCGCCGCATCCCGTACAACTTCCTGATCGACGTGCCATCACGGGAAGAGTACCGCGCGATCCTCGAGCGGGTCGCCAAGGAGCATGGGCTCGAGGTCCCTGGCGACCTCGCCGACATGCTGTTCGCGGAAGTCTACCACGACGACCGGCCCGAGCTCGCTCGCTACCACCCTCGCTTCATCGTCGAGCACGTGATCGCCCGCTGCCGATTCCTGGGCCGGCGGCCGGCGCTCGAGCGCGCGCTTGTGCTCGAGGCGACCGGCCATCTCGCCGTACGCGACTAGAGCAGCATCCGGTCGCGCCTCGACATGGCCCCATGGGACGGCCCGGCGGGCCGAGCCCTTCACGTCATCGGGAAGACGCTTTCGAAAACCGAAAGATGTTGCGGGCAGTGACATAGTGCGGTATGGGCAGCCTCGCGCGGGACGGGCACCTCTCGTCCCGCAAATCTCTTATGGAGACCGAAATGCGGGGTAAGTTGCTCAGCCTTCTGGCGGTGCTCGTGCTCGTCGCCGCCTGCGAGACGACGCCGGAAGACACCGGAGGAGCGTCCACGGACAGCGGCACGACGACGACCACGACCACCGACTCGGGCTCGACGACAGAGACGGGTCCGGCTCCGGGCACCCAGGAAGATCTGGTCGTCAACGTCGGCGACCGGGTGTTCTTCGCCTTCGACAGCTACGAGCTTTCGGCCGAGGCTCAGGAGACCCTGCGCCGCCAGGCCGAGTGGCTCCAGACCTACGCCGACGTGTCAGTCACGGTCGAGGGACATTGCGACGAGCGCGGCACGCGCGAGTACAACCTGGCGCTCGGCGAGCAGCGGGCGACGGCCGTGAAGAACTTCATGGTCGCGCTGGGCGTCGACCCGGGGCGCGTCACGACGATCAGCTACGGCAAGGAGCGGCCGGCGGTGCTCGGCAGCGACGAGTCGGCCTGGGCGCAGAACCGCCGCGCCGTGACTATGGTCAACTAGCGCTTCCCGCTCGCGGTCTTCGTTGCCGACCCGCCCACCACCGGCCAGCGCCGGCGGTGGACGGGTCGTCTCACTTTCGCCCCATTCCCTGGCCATGTAGGATCGCCGGCTGACGCCGCGGAGGTCCTCGGGTGCTCACGTTGCGCATGCGATCGACGGGTTCGGCCGTGTTCCTGGCCTGCGCGGCCGCTTTGAGTCCCGTCGGGGCGCAAGCGCAAGACACGAGCGGCCTCGGCCAGAAGCTCGAGCGCCTCGAAGCCGACCTCAAGGACCTGCAGCGGTACGTCTACACGGGCGGAACCCTGCCCGAGCCGTCGACGGCGGCAACGACGGCGGTCGGCGGCGGCGACCGCGTCGCCCAGTTCGAGGTCCGCCTGAGCGCGCTCGAGGAGCAGATCCGCGACCTGCGCGGCTCGCTCGAGGAGACCTCGTTCAAGTTCAGGCAGATCGAGTCCCGGCTCGACAAGCTGGTCGCCGACATCGACGTGCGCCTGACCGCGATCGAGCGCGGCGGCGCGGGCGCCGGGGTGACCGGCGAGGCGCCGGCCGCGACCGCCACCGTCGGCGAGGGCGGCACGCTGGTTCTGACGCCGCCCGAGGACGAGGCGGCGCCGGAACCCGCGCTCGCCGCGCTGCCCCCGGGCAGCGCCATGGACCAGTACAACTACGCCTTCGGGCTGTTGCGCAAGGCGGACTACGACGGCGCCGAACGGGCGCTCAATGCCTTCGTCCAGGCCCACGGCGAGGATCCGCTCGCCGGCAACGCGCTCTACTGGCTGGGCGAGACGTACTATGTGCGCGAGGACTACAACCGTGCCGCCGTCACGTTCCTGCGCGGCTATCGCGAGTTCCCCGACGGCAGCAAGGCGCCCGACAGCTTGCTCAAGCTCGGCATGTCGCTCGGCAAGCTCGGCAAGAAGGTCGAAGCGTGCGCGAGCCTGACCGAGCTCGGCAAGAAGTTCCCGAACGCGTCCGCGACCATCCAGGACAAGGCGACGACCGAGGCGGCCGCGCTCGGCTGCGGTTGAGCGCCGAGCACGCACGACCCCTCGGCGAGGCCGAGTTCGCCGGTCTGATGGAGGCTTGCGGACCCTTCGAGCACTCACCCTTGGTCGCGGTCGCGACCTCGGGCGGGGCGGACAGCTTGGCCTTGGCGCTGCTCGCCCACGACTGGGCGGTCCGGCGCGGCGGGCGCGCCATCGGCCTCGTCGTCGACCACGCCTTGAGACGAGAGTCGGCGACCGAGGCGGCCGAGGTCGCCGCATGGCTCGGCGCGGCCGGGATCGAGCCTGTCGTGCTGCGCTGGCACGGCCCCAAGCCATGCGGCGGGGTGCAGGCGGCGGCCCGAGGAGCGCGTTACGCGCTGCTCGAGTCCTGGTGCCGCGACGCCGGCGTGTTGCATCTGCTGCTCGGCCACCAGCGGGACGACCAGGCCGAGACCGTGCTGATGCGCCGCCGACGCCGGGCCGGGCCGGGCCTCGCCGGCATGGCGCCCACTGTCGAGACGCGCGATGTCCGCGTGACGCGGCCGCTGCTC
>JBBDQV010000019.1:0-11973 GCA_040905845.1 Alphaproteobacteria bacterium
GACACGGTGCTCGCCGAGGCGCCGCCGACGGCCGAGGCGGCCGAGGCGCTGCTGCGCCGCCTCGCGCTGTGGCCGCTGCTCGCCGGCGCGCGCGGCCGGCCCGCGCTCGACGTCGCCGCCGTGGTCGATGCCTTGGCGCGGCTCTCCTGGCTCGGCCACGACCTCGGGCCGCGCTTGGTCGAGCTCGACGTCAACCCCTTGATCGTGGGCCGCGAGGGCGCCGTCGCGGTCGATGCCAGGGCCACCGTGAGGCACTGAACGCGCCGCGCCGGATTTCGTTGGCGCGGGACGGAATCCCGATAGACTGCGCCACCGGACCGCGAGCCGGAGCTCCCGCACATGGCCAACGTCGTCGTCGTCGGCGCCCAATGGGGCGACGAAGGCAAGGGCAAGATCGTCGATTGGTTGTCGGAGCGCGCCGACGTTGTGGTGCGCTTCCAAGGCGGGCATAACGCGGGCCACACGCTCGTCATCGGCAACCGCACGTTCAAGCTGAGCCTGCTGCCTTCGGGCGTGGTGCGCCCGGGCAAGCTCTCGGTCATCGGCAACGGCGTTGTCGTCGACCCGTGGGCCCTGCTCGACGAGATCGAGCGGGTGCGCGGCCAGGGCGTCGAGGTCGGCCCGGCGACGCTCCAGATCGCCGAGAACGCGGCGCTGATCCTGCCCGTCCACGGCGCCATCGACCGGGCGCGCGAGGCCGCCGACAGCCGGCGGCGCATCGGCACCACGGGGCGCGGCATCGGCCCGGCGTACGAGGACAAGGTGGCCCGGCGCGCGATCCGACTGTGCGATCTGGCCGACGAGGCGACACTCGCCGACAAGGTCGACGCGCTGCTGATCCACCACAACGCCCAACTCAGGGGCTTCGGCGCCGAGGAAGTGTCGCGCGACGCCCTGCTCGATTCGATACGCGCGGTCGCGCCGCGCGTACTGCCCTACGCCAGGCCTGTGTGGGAGACGCTGGACGCGGCCAGGCGCGGCGGCCGGCGATTGCTGTTCGAGGGCGCCCAGGGCTTCATGCTCGACGTCGACCACGGCACCTACCCCTACGTCACGTCGTCGAACACGGTGGCCGGGCTCGCCGCCGTCGGCGCCGGGTTCGCGACCGGCGCGCTCGGCTTCGTCCTCGGCATCGTCAAGGCCTACACGACGCGCGTCGGCGAAGGCCCGTTTCCGACCGAACTCGCCGACGCCACGGGCCGGCGCCTCGGCGAACGCGGCCACGAGTTCGGCACGGTCACCGGCCGGCCCCGGCGCTGCGGCTGGTTCGACGCGGTGCTGGTGCGCCAGGCGATCAAGGTCGGCGGCATCGACGGCATCGCGCTGACCAAGCTCGACGTGCTCGACGGCTTCGACGAGCTCAAGGTGTGCACGGCCTACCGGCTCGACGGCCAGGAGCTGCGCCGGCTGCCCGCCTCGACCGGCGCGCAGGCCCGCGTCGAGCCGGTCTACGAGACGTTCGAGGGCTGGAGCGAGAGCACGCGCGGCGCGCGCTCGTGGGCCGACCTGCCGGCCACCGCGGTCAAGTACATCCGGCGCATCGAGGAGCTGATCGAGGCGCCGGTGGCGCTGCTTTCGACCAGCCCCGAGCGCGACGACACGATCCTGGTGCGCGACCCGTTCGCGGATTGAGTCGCTCACCCGGGCGCTTCGCGCCCACCCTCTCCCACCGGGTGGGAGAGGGTTACGGTGCTCCTGGCCGCGCTGAAACCCTCTCCCGCTCGCGGGAGAGGGTGCGAGCGAAGCGAGCGGGTGAGCCGCTTACGCCGCGTCGGCGAGCACCGGCGCGCGCTCGGCCAGGACCTCGTCCATGGCGGCGCAAAGCGCGTCGAACTCGGCCTCGCCCATGGGCAGCGACAGCACGATGAAGCCGCGCCGCGCCATGTAGATGCCGCGCGCGAGCAGGTCGAGGTGGATCAGGTCCATCGCCCGCTTGTTGCCGCGATCGGTGTCCGCGGGCGAGCGGATCGGGCCGCTCAGCACGTGCAGGTTCATCATCGAGCCCCGGCCGATGAACTGGACGGGCACGCGGCGCTTCTGGGCGATCGCGTTGAGCCGCGCGCGCAAGGTCTCGCCCCGCTCGTTGAGCGCGATGGCGGCTTCGGGGGTGTAGACCTTGGTGATGCCGGTCGCGCCGGCGGCCATGGTCAGCACGTTGTTGTTGAACGTGCCGGCGTGGGGAAACGGGTTCTCGGCGCGGGGATCGAACCGGCTCATGATCTCCCGCTTGCCGCCGAAGGCACCGAAGGTCAGCCCGCCGCCCAGGTACTTGCCGAGCGTGGTCATGTCCGGGATGACGCCGAGCACCTTCTGCAGGCCGCCGGGCGAGAGCCTGGAGGTCATCACCTCGTCGAAGATGAGCACGATGCCGTGCCGGCTCGCTTCCTCGCGCAGCATGCCGAGAAAGCCGGGTTCGCCGGCGATGCAGCCGCCCGAGCCCATCAGCGGCTCGACCGTGATCGAGGCGAGGCGGGTCGCGTTCTCCCGGATCATGGCCCGCGTGCCCTCGACGTCGTTGTAGGTCGCGACGATCGTCTCGAACGGCGCGTTCAGGGGCGTGCCGCCGTGGGCGTAGTAGAAGCAGCCGCCGTGGTAGCCGCCGTCGAACACCATGATCGCGGGCCGTCCGGTGACCGCGCGCGCGGTCAGGATCGCGAACAGGTTGGCCTCGGTGCCGGAGTTGCAGAAGCGCACGAGCTCGAGCGACGGAAACCGCCCGGTCAGCGCGTCGGCGAGCTGGCCCTCGTACTTGTTGGGCGCGCCGAGCACGATGCCCGAGGCGAGCGCCTCGCGCACCGCCTCCTGGATCAGCGGGTTCGAATGGCCATAGAGACCGGCGGTGTATTCGCACACGAAGTCGATGTACTTGCGCCCGTCGGCGTCCCAGACATAGCAGCCCTCGCCCTTCACGATCATCGCCGGGTAGGGCGCGAAGTGCAGCACCGTGCGCGTGTTGCCGCCGGGCATGACGCGGGCGTTGGACTCGTTGCGCCTGCGGCTCTCGGGCGTCGCCTTGACGTAGGACTCCTCGGACTCGCGATAGGCGGCGTCGAGGTCGAGGTTGCGCAAGGGGCGGGCGTTCATCGTCGGTCTCCCGGTTCAGCGGCACACATGATAGGCGAGCGGGCGCTTGGAGAGAACCTCGGCGCCGTGCTTAGCCACGATCACCGTGTGCCCCGCCGACATGGCAAGCCCGGTCGTGCGGTCGGCGAGGATGGCGTGGAGGAACAGCACCATGCCGGATTCGGCTGGCGTCGGGTTGCCGCTGTAGAGCATGGGCGGCACGTCCATCCACGAAGGCTTGAACGTGGCGCCGAGCGAGTAGCCGCAGGCGGCGAAGCGGGCGTCGGCATAGCCGGCGGCGTCGTAAACTCGGCGGTGCGCGTCGTCGACCTCGCCCAAGGGGCGTCCGGGCCTGACCGCCTCGGTCATGGCGGCGAGCGCGTCGCGCGTCGCCTCGAACATGCGCTCCTGGCGCGGATCGCCGGCGCCGATGGCGATGGTGCGCATGAGGCACGCGTGGTAGCGCCGGACGCATGCCGAATATTCGGCGGTGAGCTGGTCCTTGTCGCCCATGACCTGGGAGCCGGAGCTGTTACGCGCGAGCAGCGCGCGCTCGCCGACGCCGAGCACGCCGAGGTCCGAGCCCCAGTCGCCGCCGCCTCGGAAGATCGCGCTTGCCATGGCGGCGCCGACCTCGCCCTCGTGGCCTCCGGGGCGCGCGGTCGCGAGCAGGGCGTCGAGCGCGTCGTCGCACAACGCGGCCGCGCGCCGGACGTAGTCCTGCTCGGCCGGGGACTTGATGACGCGCAGCGCGCGGATCAGCCCCGAGGCGTCGTCGAGCCGGCAGAAGCGCGCGAGCGCCTTGCGCGTGAGCTCCCAGTTGCGCGGGGTGAGACCGTACGTGTTGAGCTCGATGCCGACGCGCGCGCCCTGCAAGCCCAGCTCGGCCAGGATCGCGCGCAAGTCCTTCGCGGGATCGACGCCCTCTTGATCGAACCACAGCCGGACGTCCTTGATGACCGAGGTCAGCCGCGCCTGCTCGAGATCGGGCCGCCGGGTCAGCAGGACGTACGGTCGGTCATCGGCCGTCAGCACGCCGGCCTGGAAGAACACGTAGCCCGAGGAATCGAACCCGGTGAGCCAGTAATGGCTCTCCTGGCTGAACACCAGGAGCGCGTCGAGCCCCGCGTCGGCGAGCGCCTTGCGCGCCTTGGCCTGCCGCTCGGCGTACTCGGATCGCTCGAAATGAAGCGCCATCCGGGGGCCTATTCCATGCCGTGGCGCTTGCGCCAGTCGACCGGGTAGACGGTGTAGAACACCGTCGCCTTGTCGCCCATGTAGACCAAGGGCGTGTTGGCCGGGATGAAGAACACGTCGCCCGGCCCGCCTTCGAGCATCTCGCCGCCGGCCTTCATCTTGTAGCGGCCGTCGAGCATGACGATGAACTCGTCATAGAGCACGGTCCATTCGACCGCGCAGCCGTCGAACTTGGCGATGCCGCCGCCCATGGTGGTCGAGACGTCGGGCCCGGCGAGGCGCGCGATCTCCGCCGTGCCCGGCCCCTTGTGCCCGAACGGCACGAACGTCATCCCGGAGCACTTGAACTGGAGCGTCTTGGCCACGGGGTCCCTCTCTTGGCCATGTGTATGCAAACCACAGCCTATCCGAGCGTCGGTGGCCGGGAAAGCCCGGCACCAGCCTTTCGAGAGACCGCCATGGGTGGCATGATGCGGCTTCGCTGCCCTGGGGGCCGGCATGGTCGCCGAAGCGACACTCACCCGAAGGCTCGCGGCGATCCTGGCGGCGGATGTCGCCGGGTACTCGCGCCTGATGGCGGATGACGAGGCGGGCACGCTGACGGCCTTCAGGCGCCTGCGGACGGAGATCATCGATCCGGGGATCGCGGCGCATCACGGCCGCGTGGTCGGGTCGGCCGGCGACAGCTTGCTCGTCGAGTTCGCGAGCGCGGTGGATGCCGTGCGCTGCGCGACCGAGCTTCAGTCGGCGCTGGCGGAGATCAACGTTCCACTGCCATCCGAGCGGCGCATGAGCTTTCGCATGGGCGTCAACGTGGGCGACGTGATTTTCGAGGCGGACACGATCCACGGCGACGGCGTGAACGTCGCCGCGCGCCTGGAAAAGCTCGCCGAGCCCGGCGGGCTCGTGATCGCGCGCTCCGTCTACGACCAGGTCAAGGGGAAGACGTCCGGCCGTTTCGAGGACATGGGAGAGCTGTCGCTCCACAACATCGCCGAGCCCGTGCGCGCCTACGGGGTCGTGTCGGAGCCCCGGGGTGCCGTACGCGATCCTGGAACGCTGAGCGGGGAGGAGGCCGCGCGGCGGCGGCAATCGATCGCGGTCCTGCCGTTCGCCAACATGTCGGGCGATGCTGAGCAGGAGTACTTCTCCGACGGCATCACCGAGGACCTGATCACCGCGCTCGCCCGCCATCACGGGCTGTTCGTGATCGCGCGCAACTCCTCGTTCGTGTTCAAGGGAAAGTCGGCGCCGATTCAGGAGGTCGGCCAAAAGCTCGGGGTGCGCTACGTGGTCGAGGGCAGCGTGCGCAAGTCGGGCAAGCGCATTCGCGTCACCGCCCAGCTCATCGACGCCGAGACCGGCGCGCATCTGTGGGCCGAGAAGTACGACCGCGACCTCGAAGACGTGTTCGCGGTGCAGGACGAGATCGTCGAGACGCTCGTCTGGCGCGTCGCCGGCCACGTCGGCAAGGCCGAACTCGCGGCGCTGAGGCGAAAGCAGACACCGCCCATCGATGCCTACGAGTTCTATCTGGCTGGAATGGAATTGTTCAACCGGCTCGGGCACGAGGACTTGAAACCGGCGATCGCGCTGTTCGAACGCGCCTTGGCCATCGATCCCGGCTTTGGCCGCGCTTATACCGGGATTGGCTACTGCATCAACATGATCGGCCAGTATACCGCCCGCGAGGAACCCAAGCGCGTCTACGATCTCCTGAGGAAGGCCGTTTCCCTCGACGACAGCGATGACGAGGCGTGCGGGTTGCTGGCCTACATTTGCGAGTCGCTCGGCAGCGCGAGCGAAGCGGACGTCTGGTTGGAAAGGGCCTTTGCCATCAATCCGAACAGCGCGGCCGGGACAACCTTTGGCGGATGGGTCTGGGTCTGGCGCGGCGAGTTCGACAAGGCCATGATCTTTGCCGAAAGGGGCAGCCGGCTGAACCCTCTCGCCAAGTGGGATATTGAGTTGGCTGGAACCGTCCACTTCCTGACGGGACGTCACGAGGATGCCTTGCGCGCGTTCGCGCGCGTTCCGCTCTACGACTACTACTGGCAGCACTACATTCGTGCCGCCGCGCTGGCCGAGCTCGGTCGCCTCGACGAGGGCAGGAAGGCCATGGCCGAGGCCATCCGCCTGCGGCCGCAGCTTTCCGTTGGGGATCACATGGCGTTCCATCCCTTTCGCGCCGACCTCGTCGAGCGCATGGTCAACGCCCTGCGCAAGGTCGGTTTGCCCGAGGCGTGAGCGAGGTTCCAGAAACAGGACCGCCGGTCCATGGCGCGTGTTTCGATCTCGTGGAATCGGTTTGTGCGCTCCGTCGTCCGTGCTTCGAGACGGGCCCTTCGCCAAGCTCAGGGCCCTCCTCAGCACGAACGGCTTGTCCTCGGCCGTTCGCCCCGAGGAGCGCGCGAAGCGCGCGTCTCGAAGGGCGATGGGAGCGCGATGCCACCTGAACGAAACTTGCGATAGGGTGTGCGCCACATCAGCTTCGCGAGGCCCATGCCCCCCGCCTTTCCCCATCTCTTCTCGCCGATCGCCATCCGCAACGTAACCTTGCGCAACCGCATCATGTCCACGGGGCACGACACGGTGCTGCCCCACGCCGGCAAGGTCTCCGACGCGCTCATCGCCTACCACGAGGCGCGCGCCAGGGGCGGCGCGGGTCTGATCGTCACCCAGGTCGCGGCGATCCACGCGACCGCGCACTATTCCTCCCACTCCCTGGACGTGACGTCGGACGACGCGATCCCCGGCTACCGGCGCCTCGCCGAGGCGATTCATCGGCACGGCTGCAAGGTGTTCGGCCAGCTGTTCCATCCGGGGCGCGAGATCATGGAGAGCAGCGACGGCACGATCCTGGCCTCGTTCTCCGCCTCGGCGACGCCCGCCGATCGCTTCCACACCCAGCCGGCGCCGATGTCGAAGCGCCTGATCCGCGAGGTCGTGGCGGGCTACGCGGCGGGCGCGCTACGCATGAAAAAGTCCGGGTTGGACGGCGTCGAGATCGTCGCGAGCCATGGCTATCTGCCCGCGCAGTTCCTCAACCATCGCACCAACGTCCGCGCCGACGAGTACGGCGGCGGCTTCGAGAACCGGCTCCGGTTCCTGCGCGAGGTCGTCGCGGCGATCCGCGCGGCGGTCGGCGAGGACTTGGTCGTCGGCCTGCGCATTTCGGGCGAGGAGCTGGGGCACGACGGGCTGGAACCCTCGGAATCGCTCGAGGCGATCGTCGCGCTCGATGGCGACGGGCTGCTCGATTACTACAACGTCATCGCCGGATCCTCGGCGACGCTCGCCGGCGCGATCCACATCGTGCCGCCGATGATCGTCGAGGCGACCGGCTACGTCGCCCCGTTCGCCGCGGCGGTCAAGGCCAAGGTCAAGCGTCCGGTCTTCGTCGGCGGCCGCATCAACCAGCCCCAGGTCGCCGAGCGCATCGTGGCCAGCGGCCAGGCCGACGTGTGCGGCATGACGCGGGCGATGATCGCCGACCCCGAAATGGCCGAGAAGGCGCGCCAGGGCCGGCTCGACGACATCCGCGCGTGCATCGCGTGCAACCAGGCGTGCATCGGGCACTTCCACCTGGGCGTGCCGATCAGCTGCATCCAGCACCCGGAGACCGGGCGCGAGCTCGTCTACGGCGCGCGCGCGAAGGCGGCCAAGCCGCGCAAGGTGCTCGTCGCCGGCGGCGGCCCGGCCGGCATGAAGGCGGCGGCGGTGGCGGCCGAGCGCGGCCACGACGTGACGCTCTACGAACGCTCGGGCCAGCTCGGCGGCCAGGTGCTGCTCGCCCAGCTGCTGCCCGGCCGCGCCGAGTTCGGCGGGTTGGCGACGAATCTGATCCGCGAAATCGAACGCTGGAGTGTCCGGGTCATGCGCGGAACCGAGGCGACTCCGGCGCTGATCACGAAGGAAAGGCCCGACGCGGTGATCGTCGCCACCGGCGCCAAGCCGCGCAGTCCGCCGATCGAGGGCGCCGAGGCGGCACACGTGGTCAACGCGTGGCAGGTGCTCAAGGGCGAGGCCAACGTCGGCAAGTCGGTCGTGATCGCCGACTGGCGTTGCGACTGGATCGGCATGGGGCTGGCCGAGCGGCTCGCGCGCGACGGCTGCCGCGTGCGCCTCGCGGTCAATGGCTACATGGCGGGCGAGCTGATCCACCGCTACGTGCGCGACCAGTGGGCCGGCACGCTGCACAAGCTGGGCGTCGAGACGATCGCCTACGCCCGCGTCTTCGGCGTCGATGCCTCGACGGTCTATCTACAGCACACCACGAGCGGCGAGCCGATCATCGTCGAGGACGTCGACACCCTGGTTCTGGCCCAGGGCCATGACCGCGAGTCCACGCTCGCCGACGCGCTCGAGGACTGGCCCGGCGAACTCCACGTCATCGGCGACTGCCTCAACGCCCGCACCGCCGAGGAGGCCGTGCTCGAAGGCCTCAAGGCCGGAAGCGCGGTGTGAGTCCGACGTTCGCACGACGGTTGTAGGGGTGGGCCTGAGACCCGCCTCTACAGGGTTCCGATGACCGCTTGCGCTATCCGTCCCGCCCGCGCCGCCATTCTCGCCATGCGGCGAGCCCAACCAATGCGTCGTCAGGCCCGGTGAAGGCCACTGGCGTCCGGCTCGTGCAACGTTCGTGGTTCGAGACGCGTGCCATCGGCACGCTCCTCACCACGAACGGAAACAGACGACCCATGAAAGACCCCGTTTGCCCTGAGGCGTGGGGGGGGGTTCCCCCCCCCCCCCCACGGGTCGAAGACCCGCGTCTCGAAGGGCGTGTCCATGGCGAAATCGATGGTCCCCACTACTGCCTTGCCTTCCGCCCGCGGGTGTCGATCCAGGGCCGCGCCTTGGGGCCGAGCCACGGCTTGGCTTTCTCGAACGCCGCGGCGGCGCGGAACACGCGCACGTCGTCGTAGGTGCGGGCGATGATCTGGATTCCCGTGGGCACGCCGTTGCGGTCGAACCCCGAGGGCACGCTCATGACCGGGCAGCGGCTCATGACGTTGAACGGGTAGGTCAGCACCCAGCCGAGCACGGGGTCGACCAGCTTGCCGTTGATCCTGACCTCCTCCTTGGTCGGGTCGAGGTCGGCGCGCACGGCGGAGAGCGCCGTGGTCGGGCAGATGAACACGTCGTGCTTGTCGAGGATGGGCCCGAGCGTGCGGTACATCTCGCCGGCGCCGAGCAGCGAGGCGAAAAAATCCGAAGGTGTGGAATGGCGCGCGGCCTCGGCCCATTGGCGCGCGTAGGTCGTCATTTCGTAGCGATGGTCGCGCAGATGCCGGCCGATGTAGGCGCCGAAGATGTGCTCGAGGTGGTTCATCGCGGTCGCGAGCACCCCGAGCGTCCAGCCGAGATCGACCTCCTCGACGGTCGCGCCCAGGCTCTTGAACGCCGCCACGGCGTCCCTGGTGTTCTTGGCGACGTCCTTGTCGACCTCGGCGTAGCCCAGGTCGATCGAGTAGGCGACCTTCCAGCCCTTGATCGGGCCGAGTTTGGCCACGTCGGGAATGCGCAACTTGGGCCGGATGGTCGCGATGTCGTGCGGGTGCGGCCCGGCCATGGTGTTCTGGATCAGCGCCATGTCGCCGACCGTGCGCGCGAGTCCCGCCGAGTGGCAGTAGACGTCCAGGTTGAACGGCGGGTCCTGCGGGTTGCGACCATAGGGCGGCTTGAACCCGACGACGCCGCAGCACGACGCCGGAATTCGGATCGAGCCGCCGATGTCCGAGCCGCTGACGATCGTCGTCGTGCCGGCGGCGGGCGCGGCGGCCGAGCCGCCCGCCGCGCCGCCGGGCGTGTAGTCCGTGTTCCACGGGTTGCGCGTGACGCCCCACAGCCGCGACCAGGTCTGGCCGATGCACGAGAACTCGGGCGTCGCGGTGCGCGCGTGCACGATCACGCCGGCGCGGAGCATGCGCTCGATCTCGGGCGAGGTCCTGGGCGCGACGAAGTCCTTGGTGATGAGCGAGCCGCTCGAGGTGACCTTGCCCTTGATCCAGCCCTCGTCCTTGACCGCGAAGGGGATGCCTTCGAGCGGGCGCGGGCGGGCGTCGGTCTTCATGTACTTGGCCTCGGCCGCCTTGGCCTGGGCGAGCGCCTCGTCGAAATAGGTGAAGGTGAAGGCGTTGATCTTGGGCTGCACCGCCTCGGCGCGCGCCATCAGTGCCTTCATCAGCTCGACCGGCGACAGCTTGCGCGCGCGGAACTGCGCCAGGGCCTCGCCGGCCGAGAGGTAGCAGAGATCGTCCTTGGCCACCGTTTCCCCCTTTGCCCGCGACCCGCGCAACGGGCCCGGTCCCATGCATGGCGTGAGCGAACCACGGGAGTCTCGTCTTGGCCAGTTCCGATTTGATCGCCGGCCACCGGCCCGGCCGGTAGGTCGGCGTCAGTCGCGCTTCAGGACGCGCAGCACCTTGGCGGTATCAGGGTCGACGCGGAGAAGGACGCGGCGGCCGTCGGGCAGGCAGGCGGGAACCTCGTAGATCGCGCCCCGCATGCGGACCTTGCCGATGCAGCGAAAGCCCATGGCCGCGAGCTCGGAGCGGATCATGCCGGTCGAAAGCCGCGCCTCGGCCCGGCGCGACGAAACCCCGAGCGCGGCGGACAGCACGAGGGCGACGAAGCGCCGGCGCGAGGACGACGCCAACCCTCCCTTAACATCGATGCTATAGAGACGATCCATGGCCGAACGAATCCATGTCCTGGTCACCGGCGGCGCCGGCTACATCGGCAGCCACGCCGTGCTCGCCCTCATCGACGCCGGTCATCGCGTCACCGTGATCGACGACCTTTCGACCGGCGTGCGCGCCGCGGTTCCCGGCTCGGTCGAGCTGATCGTCGGCGACGTCGGCGATCGCGCGCTGGTCGGGCGCGTGCTCGCCTCCGCCCGGTTCGACACCATCATGCACTTCGCCGGATCGATCGTCGTCCCCGAATCGGTCGCCGACCCGTTGAAGTACTACCGCAACAACACGGCGGCGAGCCGGACGCTGATCGAGGCTGCCGTCGCCGCGGGCGTGCCCCGGTTCGTGTTCTCCTCGACCGCCGCGGTCTACGGCGTCCCCGAGGCGATCCCGATCGGCGAGGACGCGCCGACACGCCCGATCAACCCGTACGGCTGGTCGAAGCTGATGACCGAGCAAATCCTGCGCGATACCAGCGCGGCAACGGGGCTGCGCCACGCGAGCCTGCGCTACTTCAACGTCGCCGGCGCCGATCCGGCGGGCCGCGCCGGTCAGTGCACGCCCGAGGCCACGCATCTGATCAAGGTCGCGGTCCAGGCGGCGATCGGCAAGCGCGGCCACGTCGAGGTCTTCGGCGACGACTGGCCGACGGCGGACGGCACCGGGGTGCGCGACTACATCCACGTCAGCGACCTCGCCGACGCTCATGTCGCCGTCATGGCCTTGCTGCGGCGCGGCGCGGCGAGCGCGACGTTCAACTGCGGCTACGGCCGCGGCGCCTCGGTAAGACAGGTGCTCGACGCGGTCGATCGCGCGGCCGGCGGGCGCATCGAGCGGCGCCACGCGCCGCGCCGGCCCGGCGACCCGCCGGCGCTCGTCGCCGACCCCGGCCGCCTGATGCGCGCCGTGGGCTGGACGCCGCGCCACGGCGACCTCGCGACCATCGTCGCGACCGCCGTCGCCGGGGCACGCAAGCTGGCCGCCAAGGCCGCCTCGGCCGCGGCCCGGGCGCACGTCC
>JBBDQV010000020.1:0-11932 GCA_040905845.1 Alphaproteobacteria bacterium
CCCCCCCCCCCCCCCCCCCGGGCCACCGGGTGGGGGTGAGAGCCGCCGATTCCAGCAGGTTGAAATCCGGCCTAGGCCGCGATCCGGTAGAACGCCCAGCCGAGGCGGCCGGCGCGCGCGGCGTCGCGCTGCATGGCCAGGCGACCGATCACCTCGTCGACCTCGGCGAAGCCCACCTCGGCGGCGAACTCGGCGCGTCGGGCGGTGAACCGGTCGGTCACGCTGTCGAAGGTGGGCGCCACGTGCCGCGACCAGTCGTGCCGCTCGAGCACGCGGAGCTTCATGGTCGCGAGCAGCGCGTCGTACTGCTCGATCGTCCAGAAGTGGCGCGCGCCCTGGCGCCGCATGAACGGCTCGCGCTCCGCCATCGGCATGGCGGCGGTGAACAGAAGGTCGGAGAGCACGAGCTGGCCGCCGGGCCGCACGACGCGCAGCGCCTCGTCGAGCACGCGGCGCTTGTCCGGCGAATAGAGCATCGCCTCCTGGCACCACCACGCGTCGAACGAGGCTTCGTCGAACGGCAGGTCGTGGTAATCCGCGTAGGAGAAGCGGTTCAGGTGGCCTAGCCCCGCCGCCTCGGACAAACGCCGTCCTTGGTCGATCTGCATGGCCGAGACGTTCGTTGCCTCGACCGCGACACCGAAGGTCCGCGCCAGGTAGCGCGCCGTCCCGCCGATGCCGCAGGCGACCTCGAGGAGCCGCTGGCCGGGCCGCAGCCGCAGGCCCCTGGCCATGGTCGCCGTCGCCCGCTCGGTCGCCACGCCGAACGGCTCGCTCGGGTCCTCGAACAGCGCCATGTGCAGGTGCTCGCCCCACACGGTGGTCAGCAGACCGAAGATCGCCGTGTCGTACTTGGCTCGGACGTGGTCCGCCGCGTCACCGCTCGTCGCTTCGGTCATGGTGCGCCCTCCGCCCACACGATACGGACGAGCGGCGCGTGCGTCACGAGCGTTCCGGCGGGACACGCGCTTGGCGGGTCCGCGGCCCCGCCCTATGGTGGCGGCGGCTGTTGAAGGAACAATCTATGGCGAAGCCCGACGGCGCGCTCGGCGACCTGCCGGTGTGGAACCTCGACGACCTCTACAAGGGACCCAAGGCGCCCGCGCTCGCCGCCGACCTGAAGGCCGCCGGGACGGACGCGTCGGGCTTCGAGAAGTCCTACGAAGGCCGCCTCGCCGGCCTGACCGGGGCCGAGTTCGGCGACGCGATCGCCGAATACGAGCGCCAGGAGGAGCGGCTGGGACGCATCGGCAGCTACGCCTACCTCCATTTCTGCCGCTCGATGGACGTACCCGAGGTCGGCCAGTTCTTCCAGACGACCCAGGAGCGCACCAACGAGATCGCGACGCACCTCTTGTTCTTCCAGCTCGAGCTCAATCGGCTGGACGATGCCGAGGTCGCGCGCAAGCTCGGCGATCCCAAGGCCGCGCGCTACCGCCCGTGGCTGCGCGACGTGCGCGCTTTCCGGCCGTACCAGCTCTCGAACGAGGTCGAGAAGACCCTGCACGAGAAGAGCGTGGCCGGAGCCGAGGCGTGGACGCGGCTGTTCGACGAATCGATCGCCGCGCTGCGCTTCGATCTCGGCGGCCGGGCGGTGAGCTCGGCGCAAGCGCTCGATGCGCTCAGCGACCGCGACGCGGGCCGCCGGCGCGAGGCGGCCAAGGAGCTCGGCGGCGTGTTCGCCAAGAACGCGCGGCTGTTCGCCCACATCCTCAACACGCTCGCCAAGGACAAGGAGATCGAGGATCGCTGGCGCGGCTTCAAGCGGCCGATCTCGGCGCGCAACGTCGCCAACCACGTCGAGGACGAGGTGGTCGACGCGCTCGTCGCCGCGGTGCGCCAGGCCTACGGAAAGCTGTCGCACCGCTACTATGCGATGAAGGCCAAGTGGCTCGGCGACGGCACGCTCGACTGGTGGGACCGCAACGCGCCGCTGCCCGAGCTCGACGAGGCGAAGATCGCCTGGCCCGAGGCGCGCGCCATGGTGATGGACGCCTACGGCGCGTTCTCCAAGCGGCTCGCCAAGGCCGCGCGGCCCTTCTTCGCCAAGGACTGGATCGACGCGCCGGTCAAGCCCGGCAAGGTCGACGGCGCCTTCGCCCATCCGACCGTGCCGAGCGCGCACCCGTACCTGCTGCTCAACTACCAGGGCAAGACGCGCGACGTCATGACGCTGGCCCACGAGCTCGGCCACGGCGTGCACCAGGTGCTGGCGGCCGAGCAGGGCCCGCTGATGTCCTCGACGCCGCTCACGCTGGCCGAGACCGCGTCCGTGTTCGGCGAGCAGCTCACGTTTCGGAGCCTGCTCGCGCGCGAACGGGCTCCGGCGCGCCGACGCGTCCTGCTGGCCGGCAAGGTCGAGGACATGCTCAACACCGTGGTCCGCCAGATCGCTTTCCTCGAGTTCGAGCGCCGGGTCCACGACGAACGCCGAACGGGCGAGCTGACGACCGAGCGGCTCGGCGAGATCTGGCTCGGCGTGCAGCGCGAGAGCCTGGGGCCGGCCTTCCGCTTCGACCAGGACTACCGGCATTTCTGGTGCTACATCCAGCACTTCGTCCACACGCCGTTCTACGTCTACGCCTATGCCTTCGGCGACTGCCTGGTGAACGCCCTCTACGCCCGCTACCAGGAGCAACGCGAGGGCTTCGAGAGCCGCTACATCGAGCTGTTGCGCGCGGGCGGCACCAAGCGCCACCGCGAGCTGCTGGCGCCGTTCGGCCTGGATGCGTCCGATCCGCGCTTCTGGTCGAAGGGGCTCGGGGTCATCTCGCGCGCGATCGACGAGTTGGCGGCGCTCTGACCCGCGGCATGGCCGACGACAAGGAGCGCAACACCCTCGGGCGCAGGGTCAGGCGTTACGCCCGCGTCTCGACCTCGGTCGGCGGGCTCGCCGCGCGCCTGGGCGCCGAGCGGCTGCTCGGCATCAAGACCGATCGCTCGCGCTACGCCGGCGACCTGCGCGAGGCGCTGGGCGGGCTCAAGGGTCCGCTCATGAAAGTGGCGCAGCTCCTCTCGACGATCCCCGACGCGCTGCCCAACGAGTACGTCATCGAGCTGGCCCAGCTCCAGACCAACGCGCCCGCCATGGGCTGGCCCTTCGTCAAGCGCCGCATGACCGCCGAGCTGGGTCCGAACTGGGAGCGCCGGTTCAGGCGCTTCGAGCACGAGGCGGCCGCGGCCGCCTCGCTCGGCCAGGTTCATCGCGCCGAGGGGCCCGACGGGCGCGATCTCGCATGCAAGCTGCAGTACCCGGACATGGCCTCGGCGGTCGAGGCCGACCTCAACCAGCTCCGCATCCTGTTCGCTCTCTATCGGCGCTACGACCGGGCGATCGATCCGTCGCGCATCCACGACGAGATCGCGGCGCGCTTGCGCGAGGAGCTCGACTACGAGCGCGAGGCGCGCCACATGCGGCTCTACCGCCTCATGCTGAGGAACGAGCGCCACGTCCGGGTGCCCGAGGTCGTCGACGCGCTGTCGACGCGCAGGCTGCTGACGATGACGTGGATGGGCGGCGCGCCCTTGATGAACATCGTCGGGGCGACGATCGAGCAGCGCAACCGGCTCGCCCACAACATGTTCCGCGCCTGGTACGTGCCGTTCTACAACTACGGCGTCATCCACGGCGACCCGCACCTCGGCAACTACAAGGTCGAGCCGTCGATGGACGTGAACCTGCTCGATTTCGGCTGCGTCCGCACGTTCCATCCGCGCTTCGTCCAGGGCGTCATCGACCTCTACCGGGCGCTCGAGACCGACGACCGCGACCTCGCGGTGCACGCCTACGAGACCTGGGGGTTCACCGGGCTCAAGCCCGAGGTCATCGACACCCTCAACCTGTGGGCCGAGTTCGTCTACGCGCCGCTCCTGGAGGACCGGCCGCGCCGCATCCAGGAGGAGGGCGGCGGCATGTACGGCGCGCGCGTGGCGAGCCGGGTGCACGCGCGCCTGCGCGAGCTCGGCGGCGTCGCGGTGCCGCGCGAGTTCGTGTTCATGGACCGCGCGGCGGTCGGCCTCGGCGCGGTGTTCCTCCACCTCAAGGCCGAGATCAACTGGCACCGGCTGTTCCACGAGCTGATCCGGGGCTTCGATGTCACCACCCTCGCCAAGCGCCAGAACGCCGCGCTCGCCGCCTGTGGCGTTCCGTTGCCGGATTAGGAACCGAGGGAAAATGGGGTCAGACTCGATTTTCTTGGTAAGTAAATTCTTTCAATATCCAAGCATTAAGAAATCGAGTCTGACCCCAATTTGAGGAGCCGCGTCACGTGGCCCATCTTGCGGCCCGGGCGGGTCGCGGCCTTGCCGTAGAGGTGGACGTGGGCGCCGGGCTCGGCCACGAGCGACGGCCAGGCGTTCACTTGATCGCCGATCAGGTTGGTCATCACCGCGTCGAACCGGCGCACGGGATCGCCGAGCGGCAGCCCAGTCACGGCGCGGACGAACTGCTCGAACTGGCTGGTCGCGCACGCCTCGATCGTCCAATGCCCCGAGTTGTGCGGCCGGGGCGCGAGTTCGTTGACGAGAACGGCATCGTCGCGCGTCACGAACAGCTCGACCGCGAGCAGTCCGACGAGGCCGAGCGCCTCGGCGAGGCGGCGGGCCATGGCCTGGGCCGCCCCGGCGGCCGCGGGCGCGATCCGCGCCGGTGCGATCGTCATCGCCAGGATGTGGTTCTCATGCCGGTTCTCGACCGTGTCGAACGCCGCTATCGTGCCGTCCAGCCCGCGCGCGACGATGACCGAGACCTCGCACGCGAAGTCGACGAAGCGCTCGAGGATGCAGCGCGTGGCGCCGAGCCGATCGAACGCAGCCCGCGCGTCGTCGCCCCGCCCGATCATCGCCTGGCCCTTGCCGTCGTAGCCATGCCGGGCGGTCTTGAGCACCGCCGGGAGGCCTACGCGGCCGATCGCGGGGTCGAGGTCGGCGGCCTCGCGCACCACGGCGAACGGCGCCGTGGCCAGCTCGAGCTCGGCAAGGAACTGCTTCTCCCGCTCGCGATCCTGGGCGATTTCGAGAACGTCGGGTCGCGGGCGCACGGGCACCAGGCGCTCGAGCAAGTCGAAGCTCTCGTGCGGCAGGTTCTCGAACTCGAAGGTAACCACGTCGATGGCGCGCGCGAAGCGGCCGAGCGCCTCGGGGTCGTCATAAGCGGCGATCGTCGCGGCGGCCGAAACCTGCGCCGCGGGGCTGTCGCCTTCGGGGCAATAGACGTGGCAGCGATAGCCAAGCCGCGCCGCCGCCAACGCGGTCATCCGCCCGAGCTGGCCGCCGCCGACGATCCCGATGGTCCCGCCGGGCGGGACCACGCGCCGATCATCCATGCGCCGATGGAACCTCGGGCACGCCCGCCGTCTGCTCGGCGCGAAACCGATCGACGGCCGCGGCGATCCGGGCATCGGTCAAGCCGAGGATCGCGGCCGCGAGCAGCGCCGCATTGATCGCCCCTGCCTTGCCGATCGCGAGCGTCCCCACGGGCACGCCGCCGGGCATCTGGACGATCGACAGGAGGCTGTCCATGCCCTTCAGGCCCGCGCTCTCGATCGGCACGCCGAGCACGGGCAGGGGGGTCATGGCCGCGGTCATGCCGGGCAGGTGGGCCGCGCCACCGGCGCCGGCGATGACGACCTTGAGGCCGCGCGCCTTGGCTTCCCGCGCGTAGGCGACGAGGCGGTCGGGCGTGCGGTGCGCCGAGACGACGCGCGTCTCGTAAGGGATCGCGAGGCGCCCGAGCGTCTCGGCCGCGTGGCGCATCGTGTCCCAATCGGATACACTGCCCATGATGATACCGACCAGGGGCGCCTGGGACGCCAAGGACGACGTTGCGACCATGATGGCTTGCTCTCCTCGCGACCGGAACGCTAGCCTATACCACACCTCGGCGCGCCAATCGGCCGGGTGCTCGGGCTCGCCGTTGTCTAACGGGACCTTAACCCTCTTCGGCGATGCTCGAATTTCGGCGATGGCACGGCCTCTGGCGGAGTCCCCGCGTTTCCGGGACCTTCGCGTGACGGACGGGGTGGCATGAAGATCGACCGCACCAAGCCGGGCGCCGCGGCTCGCCCAACCAGCGCGGTGACGTCGCAACAGCGCGGCGCCGATGCCGGGCCCGCCGCCCCCGAGCTGTCACGCTCGATCAACGACGTCACGACCATCATGGGGATTCCGGAGACCGAGCTCACGCCCAAGGTGCGCGAGGCGATCATGCGGCTCCTGAGCGAGGTCGAGCAGCTTCGCCGCGAGCTCCGCGACACCAACAACCGAATGCAGCACCTGGAGCGGCTGGCCGACGAGGACACGCTCGCGCCGATCCCCAATCGTCGCGCGTTCACCCGCGAGCTCAGCCGCACGATCTCCTACTCCCAGCGCTACAAGGTCTCGAGCAGCCTGCTCTACTTCGACCTCAATGGGCTCAAGGCGATCAACGACACCCATGGCCACGTGGTCGGCGACGCGGTGCTCGTGCACGTCGCCAACCTACTGGTCGAGAACGTGCGCGGCTCCGACGTGGTCGGCCGCCTGGGCGGCGACGAGTTCGGCGTCATCCTGGCCAACGCCGACCAGGGGGCAGCGGTCGAGAAGGCTCAGTTCCTGGCCAACGCCATCGAAACGACGAACTTCACGTGGGAAGGCGAACGGATTCCGATTTCGCTCGCCTACGGCGCCTACTGCTTCCAGGCCGACGAGGACCCCACGACGGCGCTCGCCGCGGCCGACCGCGCCATGTACGAGAACAAGCGCGACGCGCGCGAGGCTCGGTGAGCGACGACGCGGTCTTCTGGGACCATTCGCTCGCGATCTACCGGCGGCCGGGGTTCTCCCAGGCCGCCATCGCGTTGCAGGATCGTCGCGGCGTCGACGTGAACATCCTGCTGCTGGCGTTGTGGCGGGCCGCGACCGGAGCCGGCGCGCTGGGCGAGGCGACGCTCGCCAAGGCCGACGCGACAGTCCTGCCGTGGCGCGGACAGGTCACGGAGCGCCTGCGCGCGGCGCGCAACGCCATTAAGGCGGGGATCGCCGGCGCGCCGCCGGATCAGGCCGAGGCTCTGCGCAAGGACATCGTCGGGGGCGAGATCGAGGCGGAGCGCATCGCCCACGCGATGCTCGCGGCCGTGCCGTTCGCGCCCGCCCCGTCGGCCGACGGCATCGGCGCCGCGGCGCGAAGCTTCGCCGCGTACGCGCGTTTCGTTGGCTTCGCGCCGGGCTCCGCCGACCAGGCGGATTTCAGGACGCTGCTCGCGGCCTGCTTCCCCGACGCGAAGTCGTCCGACCTGGATCGCGCCCTCGCCCAGGTCTGATCCTCGTCGACGCGCTGGTATCACACGGCGCGACCGGCCAGCGCGCCCTCGGCCATGGCGATATCGACCAGGCGCGGCGCCACGCAGTCGCCGATCCAGCGCACCTCGCCGCCGCGCGCCTCGAGCGCAACCCCCAGCCCTTCGTCGGCGCGCCGGCCGTGCCAACCGACGATCAGGCCGACGTTCTCGATCCGCTCCTCCTCGCCGCCGTAGGTCCCGGCCAGGATCACCGCGCCGGCCTCGACGCGCGCGACCTTGCGCGTCGGATGCAGCCGGCAGCCCGCCTGCTCGAGCCGCTGATAAACCGGCACGCGGCGCACCACGTCCATGTCCTCGGCGACCATGAACGCGGGCGTCACAAGGTGCACCGCCGTTCCGCGTTCGGCCAGGACCTCGGCCGCGCCGATCGCCCCGTAGAGACCCGCCTCGTCCCAAACGACCGCCGTGCCCGGCGCGGGAGCCGTGCCGTCGAACACCTCGTTCGGCGTCACCACGGGAATGCCCGCCGTCGCGGCGCCGGGGACATCGACCTGGTGGGGCCGCGCGCCCGTCGCGACGATGATCGCGTCGGCCTCGATCGTCGCGATCCGATCGGGCGTCACGTCCGCGCCGCGGTGGACCGTGACCTGGAGCTTGCCGAGCTGTGCCTCCTGCCAGTCGATGATGGCCGCGAGCTCGCGCATGGCCGGCACCGCGCGGGTCCAGCGGAGCTGGCCGCCGAGCTCGGCGGCCCGCTCGTAAAGCTCGACCCGGTGACCGCGCAGCGCGGCGACGCGCGCGGCCTCGAGCCCAGCCGGCCCGCCGCCGATGACGACGACGCGCTTCGGCCTCGCCGCCGACCGGATCGGCCCCCAGGCCGCCTCGCGGCCGGCCTCGGGGTTGTGGATGCAGCGCACGTGACGGCCGGACATGACCGAGGCGACGCACACGTTGGCCCCGACGCAGGGCCGGATGTCGTCGATACGCCCCTCGCGCAGTTTCAGCACCAGGTCCGGGTCGGCGAGGTGGGCGCGGGTCATGCCGACCATGTCGGCCTTGCCCTCGGCGATGATCGCCTCGGCCATCCGGGGGTCAGTGATCCGCCCCGTGGTGAACACGGGGATGGGAACCGCCCTCTTGATCTCGGCGGCGAGCGGGACGAAGACGCCGTGGGGCTGCGGAGTCGGACCCCAGTGGGCCGAGCGCATGATCCGGTCGAGGTTCGTGCCGGCCGCGACGTTGAGGTAATCGACCTTGCCCGTCGCCGCGAGCCGGCGCGCGACCTCGTTCATCGTCGCCGCGTCGAGTCCGCCCTCGACCATCTCGTCGCCCGGAATGCGGACGCCGACAACGAGCTCGGGGCCGACGCCCTCGCGCACCGCGTCGACGATCTCGAGGCAGAATCGCAGCCGGTTGTCGAACGATCCGCCGTAGGCGTCGCTCCGCTTGTTGGAGTAGGGCGACAGGAACGCGGCGATCAGCAGCCCGAAGGCGGCCAGGATCTCGCAGCCGTCGGGCCCGGCCGAGCGCACCCGGCGGGCCGCGGCGCCAAACCCCTTGACGACCTCGGCGATCTCCCGGGTCGTCATGACGTGCGGCACCATGCGGCTGTGCTGGGGGGCGACCGGCGAAGGTCCCCACAGCGGCCGGCCCGGTTCGACCGATTCACCCATCCCGCCGTAGTGGGCGAGTTGCATCAGGAAAGCGCCGCCCTCGGCGTGCACGGCCTCGGCGAGACGGCTCAGGGCCGGGACGCAGTCATCGTCGGTCAGGAGCAGGGCGTCGGCGCCGCCGCCGATACCGGTCTCGTGCACGGGGGTCGCGCCCGAAACCTGCAGCCCGGCGCCGCCGCGCGCCCGCGCGCGCTGGTAGGCGATGTAGCGCTCGCCGGCCTGGAACCGTTCGGCGAGCCGGGGCTCGTGGGCCGTGACCAGCACCCGGTTGCGCACCGTCCTGGGACCGATTCGAAGTGGCGAGAGAAGATACGGAAAGCCACAGCTGCCGGCCTTCTCGGCGGACCCACCCATGGGGAAACCTCGCGTCGTACGCGCCACCTTACCATTGCCGCAGCGGGCCGTGGGGGGCCCCGCGCGCCCCGGTCACACCTTGCAAATCGGAGAGGCGGGGTCTAGGACACCGCCGAAATGGCCGAGCGCATCTTTCTCTACGACACGACGCTGCGCGACGGCGCCCAGACCCAGGGCGTCGATTTCAGCGTCGGTGACAAACGGGCCATAGCCGAGCACCTGGACGCCTTCGGCATCGACTATGTCGAAGCCGGCTGGCCCGGCGCGAACCCGGTTGACGACGCGCTGTTCGCCAATCCGCCCAAGCTCGCTCGCGCCCGCTTCACCGCGTTCGGCATGACCCGGCGCGCCGGGCGTAGCGCGGCGAACGACCCCGGGCTCGCGACCGTGCTGGCGAGCGGCGCCCGCGCCGTCTGCCTGGTCGGCAAGACATGGGACTACCACGTCACCGCCGCGCTCGGCGTCGATCGCGACGAGAACCTCGCCATGATCCGCGACACCGTGGCCCACGCCGCCTCGAAGGTCGACGAGGTCCTGTTCGACGCCGAGCACTTCTTCGATGGCTACAAGGCGGACGGAGCCTACGCGCTGGCCTGCCTCGAGGCGGCGCGCGACGCGGGCGCGCGCTGGATCGTTCTCTGCGACACCAACGGCGGCGTCCTGCCCCACGAGGTCGAGCCGATCGTCGCGGCGGCCGGGCGAGTCGTCGCCAACGACCGGCTCGGCATCCATTGCCACGACGACACCGGCAACGCGGTGGCCAACAGCCTGGCCGCGATCCGAGCCGGGGCGCGCCAGGTCCAAGGCTCGCTCAACGGCCTCGGCGAGCGCTGCGGCAACACCGACCTGGTCAGCCTGATCCCGACGCTGGTGCTCAAGCTCGGCTACGAGACGAACGTGACGCCCGAGCGCCTGCGCCTGTTGACGCCGTTGTCGCGCCTGGTTGACGAGCTGCTGACCCGCGCGCCCGACCGCCACGCCCCCTACGTCGGCGCCGCCGCGTTCGCCCACAAGGGCGGGCTGCACGCCTCGGCCGTGGCCAAGGATCCGCGCACCTATGAGCACGTCGACCCGGCGCTGGTCGGCAACGCGCGCGCGATCGTCGTCTCGGACCAGGCCGGGCGGGCCAACGTGCTGGCCCGGCTCGGCGACCTCGGCATCGCCGTCGGGCCGGACGACCCGGCGCTCGCGCGCCTGATCGAGGCGCTCAAGGAGCGCGAGTTCGCCGGCTACACCTACGACGGCGCCGAGGCGAGCTTCGAGCTGCTCGCGCGCCGCTCGCTCGGCGCCGTGCCTGAGTACTTCGACGTCGATGGCTTCCGGGTCTCGATCGAGCGCCGGCACAACGCGCTCGGCGCGTTGGTCACCCAGTCCGAGGCGACCGTGAAGGTGACGGTCGACGGCGAGCGCATCATGAACGTCGCCGAGGGCAACGGCCCGGTGGACGCGCTCAACCTCGCGCTGCGCAAGGACCTCGGCATGTACTCGGTGTACCTGCAGGACTGGCGGCTGGTCGACTACAAGGTGCGGATCATCACGCCCCAGGCCGGCACCGCCGCCGTGACCCGCGTCATGATCGAGAGCGCCGACGGCCACGCCCGCCGCTGGTCAACCGTCGGCGTCTCGGACAACATCATCGACGCCTCGTTCCAGGCGCTTCTCGACAGCATCGTCTTCAAGCTTCTGCGCGAGAACGCGCCGGCGCCATGAGCGCGGCCGCGCGCGGCCCCGCGATCGTCCTGGTCACGCCCCAGATGGGCGAGAATATCGGGGCGGCCGCGCGCGCGATGCGGAACTTCGGGCTGACCGACCTGCGCCTCGTTCGCCCGCGCGACGGCTGGCCCAACGTCAAGGCGATCGCGGCCGCCGTCGGCGCGACCGACGTGCTCGACCGCGTGCGGGTCTTCGGCGCCTTCGCCGAGGCGATCGCCGACCGCACCTGCGTTCTGGCCACGACCGCGCGGCCGCGCGAGCTGTTGAAGCCGACGCTCACGCTGCGCTCCGCCGCCACGGAGCTGCGCCACGCCGAGGCCGCGGGGGGTGCCACGGCGCTGCTGTTCGGGCCCGAGCGCACCGGCCTCGAGAACGACGACGTGGTGCTCGCGGATGCCCTGGTCACGATCCCGACCAACCCCGATTTCGCCTCGATCAATTTGGCGCAGACGGTGCTGCTCGCGAGCTACGAGTGGTTCATGGCGGCGGATGCGACGCCCGAACGGCGCCTCGAGCCCGGCGCCACGAGGCCGGCGACGCGCGCCGAGGTGATGAACTTCTTCCATCACCTCGAGCGCGAGCTCGACCGGACGCCGTTTCTCGCCAACCGCCAGCAGCGCCCCTCGATGGTGCGCAACATCCGCACCTTCTTCCTGCGCGCCCGCCCGTTCGAGCAGGAGCTCCGCACCCTCCACGGCATCGTCGCGGAGCTCGCGCGGCGAAAGGAGGAGTGATCCCGACATGTCTGCCGCGAGTCGGCAAGAGTCTCGAAGGGGATAGGCGTCGCTACGTTTGCGGATACACGTTCGTTTCCATGCCATGGTCACTGGCCAAGCCGGTCGGCCGTCATGTCCGCGCTTTTCGCGGGCATCCACCTCTTTTGGCCCGAGCAAGGGCAAGGGCGTGGATGCCCCG
>JBBDQV010000021.1:0-11930 GCA_040905845.1 Alphaproteobacteria bacterium
CGCCCGCCCTTGGCGGGAGAGGGCAGGGTGAGGGTGGGCAGCGCGCCGCTTGCCGCGGCTTTCCGCGCGCGCCATCATCGGGCCAAGGAATGGGAGGCGGCGATGATCAAGGTCAGCGTGTTCTATCCCCACTTCGACGGCGCGACGTTCGACATGACGTACTACCTGGACAAGCACATGGCGTTGGTGCGCCGGCTGCTCGGCCCGGCGCTGCGCGGCATCGCGGTCGAACAGGGGCTTGGTGGCATGGAGGCGGGCGCGCCGCCGACCTACGTCGCGATGGGACACCTGATGTTCGACTCGATCGAAGCCGTGCAGAAGGCAATGGCGAGCCATGGGCCGGACCTCATGAACGACGTGCCGAACTACACGAACATCGAGCCCGTCATCCAGGTCAGCGACATCAAGATGTAGCGCCGAGGGCGTCGGCCACGATGCCTTCGGCGACCAGATAATCCCAGATCACTTGCGCGGCGGCGGCGGGATCGGGGTTCACGAGGGTCCGCCCGGTGCCGGTCGCCATGCGGGTCGCGGCGGCCAGGCGCTCCTCGGCGCCGCCGACGACAGCCTTGAGCCGCTTGGGTCGTCGCCGGGCCGGCGCGACGTGCCAGGACCGGCGAGCCTCGTCGGGGGAAGCGACCGAAGGACCGATGACGATCCGGCCGCGCCGGGCGCGGGCATAGGCCACGGCGCGCGGCTCGGGCGCGCCGGCGCCGACCGTGACGACGACGGGCAGGGCGGCCGAGAGGGCGCGCCGCCGCCCGCCGGGCAGCGCCTGGAGGGCGCGCAACCGGCTCCCGTCAAGCTCGAGCCCGGCCGCTCCGGCGACGAGCGGCCGGCCCAGGGCCTCGGCGAGAAGGTAGGGGACAAGGCCTGATCCCTCGCCCGCCTCGGCGCATTGGCCGGCGAGCACGATATCCACCGGGTGCGCGCGCATGTAGGCGACGAGCGAGGGCAGCGGATCGTCGTCGGGCCCGAGCGGCAGCACGGTCAGCGCCGCGACGCCCATGCCGAGATAGTCGCGCAATACAGGCTCGGCCGGATCGCCGGCGTGGACGACGCGCACCAAAGTCCCCGCCAGGCCGAGCCCGAGCTCGACGGCGCGCGCGTCGAGATCGGCGCGGCGCGCCCGGCCCGAGACCGGGTGACGCCCGATCGAGACGAGGACGCAGACCTCAGCCACGGCGGCGCGCCTCGGCCAGGCGGGCCAGCGCCGGCATCACCGCCTGGGCGTCGGCGATGATGGCCAGGTCGGCGCGCTTGATCATGTCGGCGTGGAGATCGGTGTTGACCGCGACGACCCGCTCGCAATGCGCGATGCCCTGGAGGTGCTGGGGCGCGCCGGCGATGCCCAAGGCGAGGTAGCAGCGCGGTTCGACCAGCGTGCCCGAGGCGCCGACCTGGCGGTCGCTGGGCAGGTGTCCGGCATCGACGACCGCGCGGCTGCCGCCCTCGGTCGCGCCTAGCGCCATGGCGAGGCGGTGGAACGCCGGCCAATCGGTCACTCCGGTTCCGGCGGCGACGATCAGGTCGGCCTCGGCCAGGGGCACCGTGCTCGCGTCGATGGCGACCGGGCCTTCGTCCTGCACGCGCGGCGTCAGCGTCACGTCGGGCGGATCGACGGGCCGGGCCTCGTGGCGCGCGCCCGTCACCGGGTCGGCGGCCTCGGGCGCCAGCAGCATGATGTGCGGCGGGGCGAGCCGGACTTCGTGCGCCCCGGCCCGACGCACGATGCCAGTTTGCGCGACCTCGACGACGTTGGTCGCCGCGCGCTCGCCCAGGCGCGCCGCGACCCGGCGGCCAATGTCGCCGCCGCCGGGAGCCCGATCGGCGAACAGGACATGGCGCGGGGTGTGCCGCTCGATCGCGGCAAGGACGAGTGCCGCGCGCGCCTCCGCTCCATCAGCCGTCGCAATCATGGCCCGGTCGGCGCCGGCGGCGCCGAGATCGAGAGTTTCGGACCACGCGAGCGCGAGCACGGCGCCGCCGCCCGCGTCCGCCAGCTTGCGCGCGGCGCCGAGCACGTCGCGATCGTGAGCCGACAGCCGTCGATCCGGCGCATCGACGACAGTGAGGATCAGGTATCCCGGGTCGTCGATGACACGCGTGATGACCGCCGCCGAGAACTGCGCCGGCTCCGATACCGCCGCCGTCACCTGACCCGCGACCCGCGCGGCACGCTCGGCGCGCGGATCGCGCCGGGGTCGGTTCGGTTCGGTCGTCACGCGATCGCCTCGGCGAGCAGCTCGGCCAGGTCGGCGACGCGCGGGCGCGCGCCGATGACGCCTTCGAGCATGACCGCGCAGTTCGGGCAGGCGACGGCAACGATTCCGGCGCCGGTCGCGCGCGCCTGGTCCATGCGCAGGTCGGGGATCCGCCGCGCGCCGGCGACGTCGGTGAGCGGCGCGCCGCCGCCCCCGCCGCAGCACAACGAGCGGAGCCCGTGGCGCTCCATCTCGACATGCTCGGCGCCGAGCGCGCGGAGCAGGGCGCGCGGTGCCTCGACCTCGCCGTTGTAGCGGCCAAGGTAGCACGGGTCGTGATAGGTGATCCGCTCTCCGGGCCTCTTGCTGGGCACGATGCGGCCTGCGGCGACCAGCTCGGCCAGCAGCGCCGTGTGATGCACGACGTTGAAGGTGCCGCCGAACGCCGGGTAGTCGTTGCGCAGGCTGTTGAGCGCGTGGGGGTCGGCGGTGACGATGCGCTCGAACCGGACCGTCGCGAGCGTCGCGACGACCCGGCGCGCCAGCGTCTGGAACGTCGCCTCGTCGCCGAGCCGGCGCGCGAGATCGCCGCAATCGAGCTCGGCCGCGCCCAGCACGGCGAAATCGAACTTCGCGGCCCACAGAAGTTTGACCAAGGCCCGTAATGTGCGTTGGCCGCGCAGGTCGAACGCCGCATCGCCGAGCCACAGGAGCACGTCGCAAGAATCACCGGGCGCGAGCACGCGCAAGGCGAGATCGGCCGCCCAGTCGAGCCGCGTCGCCGGGTCGCGCCCGCCCGGATTGTCCGCAAGTCGCAGCTCCTCGAGCGCCTTGGCGCCCTTGCCCGGCACGGCGCCCGCCTCGAGCGCCTGGAAGCGGCGCAGATCGATCACCGCGTCGACGTGTTCGATCATCATCGGGCACTCGTGGACGCAGGCGCGGCACGTGGTGCAAGACCACAACGTGTCGGGGTGGACCAGGCCGGGCACGATGGGTGCGCGCCGCCCGCCCGAAGCCATGAACTGGTTTCGTCCTGGATGCGGGCTGCCGCGATAACCGGCATCGGTCCCGCGCTCGGACGAGAGCCCGACGACGAGGTCCTGGATCAGCTTCTTCGGGTTGAGCGGCTGACCGGCGGCGAACGCCGGGCAGGCCAGCTCGCAGCGCCCGCACTGGACGCACGCATCGAAGCCGAGCAGCCGGTTCCAGGTGAAGTCCACGGGCACCTCGACGCCCAACTTCGGCGCCTCGAGATCGAGCGGCTCGAGCGCCACGTCCGGCCGATCGGCGCCGAACCGGCCGGGCCGCGGATGAAACGCCAAGTGCAGCGCGCCGGCGAAGGCGTGGCGCATGGCCCGATAGGGCGCCAACGCCAGGACTTGGACCACGCCCCAGCCGCCAAATGCGATCAGGAGCCAGGCAACGGCCAAGTGGACGGGCTCCTCGGCGAACCAGCCTGCGTCGGACGCCGTGACGAAGAGAAAGTACGCGGTGAAAGCACCGACACCGATGGCCGTCGTTCCGGGACCATGGGGGAGATGTGCGTGCCGGCGCCGGCCGAAGCGCCGCCGGTCCAGGAACGGCCCGAAGCAGGCTGCCGCGAGGGCCAGAAGCAGCGCGTAAATGATTCCCGGGTCCTTGACGTCGAGCACATGGACGACGGGGATCAAGGCGATCGAGGCGAGGAAACCGCCGGCGGTCACGACGTGCATGCGGGCGCTGGCAGGATGTCGCGCGACGACATCGTGCACGTCGAGCAGGTAACGCGCCGGCAGGGCGCGCAAACCGCCGATCACGTCGACCTTGGCCGGCCGGCCCGCGAACCACATGCGAGCGCGCGTCACGGCCGCGACCAACCCCGCCGCAAGGCCCAGGCCAAACAGCCAACCGGGAAGGATGTCGAGGAGCGCTGTCATGCCCCGATTCTAGAGCACGTTCCGTTCACGTGGGATCGCGCACCGTTCGCCCTTCGAGACGGGCCTGCGGCCCTCCTCAGGCCGAACGGCCGAGGAAAAGCCGTTCGTGGTGAGGAGGCGCGAAGCGCCGTCTCGAACCACGGACGGCGTCATGCGCGCCATCGATTCCATCGGATCGGGACGTGCCCTATTCGCGGCGTCCTGATCGCCTGGCCGTTCCCGACCCGCACCGATCAGGATTCGCGCAGCCAATTCTCGCAAGGCAGGCCGCGGACACGGATGAATTCGCGTTCGTTGTCGGTCACGACGGTGTGGCCGAGTGCGACGGCTTGAGCGGCGATCAGGAGGTCGTTGCCACCGATCGGTACGCCCGCGCGATCGAGCTCCGCGCGCAGCGAACCGTAGACGGCATCGGCCGGGCTTTCAAAAGGCAGGACGTCCAAAGCCAGGAGGATCGCCTCGAGCTGTAACGAAAGCCGAGCCGACGCCTTGCGGGCGGCGCCGTAGCGCAACTCCGCCGCGACGATGATGCTGGTGCAGACCCGCGCCTCGCCCACGGCGCGGATTCGCTGCGCCACCTGGCCCTGAGGATGGCGCACGAGATCAGAGACGATGTTGGTGTCGAGCAGAATAACGAGTCAAAGCTCGACCGGATCGACGGGCAAGTCCGCGATGGGCGGGAAGTCCTCGTCGAGGGGCGCCAGCGTTGCCAGGACGGCCAGCAGGGATCGCGGAGGACTGGGCTCGATGATCAAACGATCGTCTTCCTTGCGCATGATCGCTTCGTCCCCGGGAAGCTCGAACTCACGCGGAATGCGGACGGCCTGGTTCCGGCCGTTTCGAAACAGCCTGACGTGACGCTTCAAGGACTCTTGCTCTCTTGCCATATGTCAAGCATATGCCATCGGGCGGGCCTATGTCCAGGCGATGAGCACGCACGGGGATGACGTTCAGGCCCTGAGCCGTGCGTTGTCCGGGTCCCATGGCGAATCAGGAACGACCATGGCCGGATAGCGCTTGCCGAGGATCTCGATCTTGAGCTGGGTCCCCGGCGCGGCGTGCTGGTTGTTCACGTAGGCGAGCGCGAGGCTCTTGCCCACCGTGTAGCCGTACGCGCCCGAGGTCGCGCGCCCGACCATGGCGCGCCAGGCCCAGATCGGCTCGTTGCCGAACGGATCGGCGCCCTTGACCTCGCAGGCGAGGGTCACGAGCCGGCGCGCCACGCCCTGCTGCTGCTCGCGCACCAGCGCGGCGCGCCCCGGGAAGTCGCCCTTGTTGAGCTGGATGAAGCGGTCGAGCCCGGCCTGCCAGGCGGAATACTCGGTGGTCAGGTCGACGCGCCAGTATTTGTAGCTTTTCTCGATGCGGAGCGAATCCATCGCGCGAATGCCGAATGGCTTGATGTCGAATTCGCGGCCCGCGGCCATGACCGCGTCCCAGATCTGGTTCTGGTAGGTCAGCGGATGGTGCAGCTCCCAGCCGAGCTCGCCGACGAAGTTGACCCGCATGGCGCGCGCCGGGGCGATGCCGATGGTGACGTCTCGCGCGGTGAGCCAGGGGAACGCCGCGTTCGAGACGTCGGCGCGGGTGATCTTCTGGAGCACCTCGCGGCTCCGCGGCCCGGCGATGACGAGCACGCCCCACGCCTGGGTCAGGTTGTCGATGCGCACGCTGCCGTCCGTCGGCATCCGGCGCCACAACTCGTCGTGGTCGTGGCGCTCGGCGGCGGCGGCGCAGACGACGTAAAACCGGTCGGGCGCGAGCCGGGTGATGGTGAACTCGCTGACCACACCGCCCTGCTCCGTCAGCAGGTGACCGAGGCTGGTCCGGCCGATCTTCTGGGGCAGGCGGTTGGCGATCATGCCGTCGAGAAATCCCTCGGCGCCCGGCCCCGAGACCTCGAACTTCGAGAACCCGGTGAGGTCGAGCAGCCCGACGCGCTCGCGCACCGCGCGGCATTCCTCGCGCACCGGCTCGAAGAAGTTGGTGCGCCGGAACGAGTACTTGTCCTTCGCCTTGGCCTTCGAGGGCGCGAACCAGTTGGCGCGCTCCCAGCCGAACTTCTGGCCGAACACGGCGCCCAGCGCCTTCTGGCGGTCGTAGCTGGGGCTGGTCTTCGCGGGGCGCGCGCCCGGGCGCTCCTCGAGCGGGTAGTGGACGACGAAGATGTGCTCGTAGGCCTCCTCGTTCTTGGCCTGTGTGTAGGCCTTGTTGGCGTAGTCGCCGAACCGGCGCGGGTCGACGTCGTAGGGGTCGGTGCCGGGGTCGCCGTCGACGATCCAGTCCACCAGGAAGCGTCCGGCGCCGCCGGCCGCGGTGATGCCGAAGCTGAAGCCCTCGGCGAGCCAGTAGTTCCTGAGCCCCCACGCCGGGCCGATCAGCGGGCCGCCGTCGGGCGTGTAGGGGATCGGGCCGTTGATGCAGTCCTTGATGCCCGCCTTGGCGAACACCGACACGCGGCTGATCGCCGCCTCGATGTGCGGCTGGAGCCGCTCGATGTCGCCGGGCAGCAGCTCCTGGCCGAAGCCCGCCGGCACGCCATCGACGGCCCAGGACGGCGCGCCCTTCTCGTAGGGGCCGAGGATCAGGCCCTGGCGCTCCTCGCGCATGTAGTAGGACGCATCGGATTCGCGCAACACCGCCAGCTCGGGCAGCCCGGCCTTCTTGCGCTCGATGAGCTCGGGGATCTCGTCGGTCACCAAGTACTGGTGCTCGACGGGAATGACCGGGATGTCGAGGCCGACGAACGAAGCGACCTGGCGCGCCCAGCTCCCCGTCGCGGTGACGACGATGTCGCAGGTGATGTCGCCCTTGGACGTGAACACCTTCCACCCGCCCGACGGCGTCGGCTTGATGTCCTTGACCTCGGTCTGGCGATTGATCTCGGCGCCGCCGTCGCGCGCGCCGATGGCCAGCGCCTGGGTCAGGTCGGCCGGCGCGATATGTCCGTCGTGCGGGTGATAGAGCGCGCCGACCAGGCCGTCGGTGTTGCACAGCGGCCAGAGCTTCTTGATCGCGGCGACGTCGATCATCTCGAACGGCACGCCGATGGTGTTCGCGGTGCCGCAGTACTTCTTGTATTCGTCCATGCGCTCGCGGTTGGTCGCGAGCCGGAGGTTACCGGTGACGTGGAAGCTCACCTCCTGGCCGGTCTCGGCGGGCAACGCCTTGTAGAGATCGACCGAGTACTTGTGCATTTGACCGACGCAGTAGCTCATGTTGAACAGCGGCAGCAAGCCGGCCGCGTGCCAAGTCGAGCCGTGGGTCAGCTCGGCCTTCTCGACCAGCACCACGTCGCGCCAGCCCTTCTTGACGAAGTGGTAAAGGATGCTGACCCCGACGACGCCGCCGCCGACCACGACCGCGCGAGCATGAGATTTCATCGAACGCCCCTCCCTGAACGCCGTGGGCCGCCACCCGCCGTCCGAGCCTTGTAGCAAAGGCCCGGCGTCACGGCCAGGGCGCTCGACGGCCGCCCCCAACGGCCTCTTAGCCGGAAGCACGGTTAATGGAACGGCCGCCGTGGCCGAACCCGCGAGAGATCCGGACGCCATGCCCGAGGATTCCGGCATTCGCCGCCCTTGTGACGAACCGCCGAAGCCCTGCTTCACGCGGACCTATCGCTTGCTGGCGCGCGGCACCAACATCAGCGACGAGACCCTGCTGGCGACCGACTACCTCAACCACGCCAACGAAGTGATCATGCTCATCGAACTGCTCGGCGCGGCGCCCGAGTTCATCGACGACGTCCGGGCCTGGCGCCCCATCAGCTACGCCGAGCACTTCCGCGAGAGCGGTTTCGTCGACCGCGAGCTCGCCATCTGCGCATACGACCAGGCGCCCATCGTCTACCGCGTCCCCTTCGACGGCGTGATCGCCGAGCTCATGCGACCATCCTGGATGGGGTCGCGGCCATCGACCGGGCGATCGCGGTGGGCGATCAGGCGGGCCTGGCGCGCACGGCCGAGGCGACCGCGTCGCGAGCGCGCGCCCTGGTCGATCAGGCGAGCGCGATCATCCACGGCCAGTCCGTCACCGCGCGCCAAGACGCGATCGACGCGCTCCTGGGCTGACGCCGTCAGCAGACCTCGAACAGTCCGGCCATGCCCATGCCGCCGCCGATGCACATGGTGACGACGACGTGCCTGGCCTTGCGCCGCTTGCCTTCGATCAGGGCGTGCCCGGTCATGCGCGCGCCCGACATGCCGTAGGGGTGCCCGATCGCGATCGCGCCGCCGTCGACGTTGAGGCGTTCCATGGGAATGCCGAGCCGGTCGCGGCAGGTGACGACCTGCACGGCGAACGCCTCGTTGAGCTCCCAGAGGTCGATGTCGTCGACCTTGAGTCCGTGGCGCTCGAGCAGGCGCGGCACGGCGAACACGGGGCCGATGCCCATCTCGTCGGGCTCGAGCCCGGCAACGGCCATGCCCTTGTAGAGGCCGAGCGGGTGGAGCCCGCGCCGCTCGGCGAGCCTGGCGTCCATGACGACGCACGCCGAGGCGCCGTCGGATAGCTGCGAGGCGTTGCCGGCGGTGATCGTGAACCCGGGGCCGCGCACGGGCTCGAGCCTGGCGAGGCCCTCGAGGGTGGTATCGGGCCGGTTGCCTTCGTCCGACTTCAGGATCACGTCCTCCATTCGCTTCGCGCCGGTCGCCTTGTCGGAGACCTCCTTGCGGGTCGGCAGGGGTACGATCTCGGCGTCGAACCGGCCGGCCTGCTGGCCCGCCGCCGTGCGCCTCTGACTCTCCAGCGCGTAGGCGTCCTGCGCCTCGCGGCCCACGCCGTAGCGCTTGGCAACGATCTCGGCGGTGTCGATCATCGGCATGTGCAGGGTGGGCACGTGCTGCTTCAGCCAGTCCTCATCGCGCTCGCTCGCGTTGGTCGTCGGCTGCACCAGGCTGATCTGCTCGATGCCGCCCGCGACCATGACCGGCGCGCCATCGACGATGACCCGGTGCGCGGCGCTGCTGATCGCCTGCAGCCCCGAGGAGCAGAAGCGGTTGATCGTGGTGCCGGCCGTGGTCACCGGCAGCCCGGCGCGCAGCGCGGCCTGGCGCGCGTGGTTGAAACCGGTCGTGCCTTCGGGGAAGCCGCAGCCGATGACCACGTCCTCGACCTCGCCCGGCTCGATCCCCGCGCGCTCGACGGCGTGGCGGATCGCGTGGCCCATCATGGTCGCGCCGTGGGTCTTGTTGAACGCGCCGCGGAACGCCTTGCCAATCGGCGTCCGCGCGGTCGAGACGATCGCCGCCTCACGCATCGCCCGCCTCCTTCGTCTCCAAATCGCCGAAGCCCTTGCCTTGCTTCGCGAGCCTGCCGAGCAGGGGCGCGGGCTCCCAGTAGTCGTGCTCGCGGCCATAGCGCTCGATCGCCGACAACACCGTGCCCAAACCGACGGAGTCGGCCCAGAACATCGGCCCGCCGCGCCACGCCGGAAAGCCGTAGCCGTTGATCCAGACGATGTCGATATCGCCACCGCGCAGCGCGATGCCTTCCTCGAGGATACGCGCGCCTTCGTTGACCAGGGGATAGAGGCAGCGCTCGATGATCTCCTGGGCGCCGATCGCGCGCCGCTTGATGCCCTTCTCCTTGGCCAACGCAACGATCAGATCGTCGACCACGGGGTCGGGGATCGGCGTCCGGCCGCCCGCCTCGTAACGGTAGAACCCGGCGCCGGTCTTCTGGCCGAAACGGCCCATCTCGCACAGCTTGTCGCCGATCGCGGCGTGGCGCTTGTTGGGGGCGCGCAGGTGCGCGTTGGCCTTGCGTTTGCGCCAGCCGACGTCGAGCCCGGCCAGGTCGCCCACGGCGAACGGCCCCATGGGGAAGCCGAAATCGGTGATCGCCTTGTCCACGTCCTGGGGCGATGCGCCTTCCTCGAGCAGAAACCACGCCTCGCGCATGTAGCCTTCGAGCATGCGATTGCCGATGAAGCCGTGGCAGACGCCGGCGACCACGGCGACCTTGCGCATCCGCCGCCCTAGCGCGAGCACGGTTGCCAGCGTTGCCGGGCTCGCCGTCTTGGTCCTGACGACTTCCAAGAGCCGCATGACGTTCGCCGGGCTGAAGAAATGGGTGCCGAGCACGTCGCCCTCGCGGCCTGGGATGGTGTCCGCGATCGCGTCGATGTCGAGGTACGAGGTGTTGCTCGCCAGGATCGCGCCCTTCTTGCACGTCTTGTCGAGCGCGCGAAAGACGTCGAGCTTGATCGGCATCTCCTCGAACACGGCCTCGATGACGATGTCGGCGTCGGCAAGCGCCGCGAGGTCGCCGGTGGGCGTGACCAGGGCAAGCGCCTTGTCCGCCTTGTCCTGGGTCAGGCTGCCGCGGCTGACCGAGCCGGCGTAGGTCTTGCGGATCGTCGCCATGCCGCGCTCGAGCGCCGCCGCGTTCGAGTCGTGGAGCTTCACCGGAATGCCGGCGTTGGCGAAGTTCATGGCGATGCCGGTGCCCATGGTGCCCGAGCCGACGACGCCGCCTTGCGCGATCGGCTTCGGCATCGTGTCCTTGCCGACGCCCGGCACGTTGCCGATCGCCCGTTCCGCGAAGAAAACGTGACGCAAGGCGCGCGATTCCTCCGAAGCCATGCACGCCTCGAAGATCGCGCGCTCGCGCTTGACGCCCTCGTCGAACGGCAGGGTGACCGCCGCCTCCACGCACTCGATGCAGGCAAAGGGCGCCCGCTGGCCGCGCGCGCGCTTGGCGAGCTTGTCGCGGGTGGCCTGGAACACCGTCGGGTCCTTGACCACGGCCTTGCGGTCGCGCGCCCTGGGGTGCGGGTTGCCCGCCGCGACCTTGCCCTCGGCGAACGCGACCGCGCCGGCCAGCAGGTCGCCGTCGATGATCGCGTCCAGGATGCCGAGATCGTGCGCCTTGCGGGCCGGAACCGGGTTGCCCTCGACGATGATGGGCAGCGCCGCGTCGACACCGGCGAGCCGGGGCAAGCGCTGGGTGCCGCCCGCGCCGGGCGGAAACCCCAGCTTCACCTCGGGCTGGCCGACCGAGGCGTCGGGCGCGGCGACCCGGTAGTGGCAGCCGAGCGCGATCTCCAGGCCGCCGCCGAGGCAACTGCCCTTGATCGCGGCGATCACCGGCTTGGGGCTCGCCTCGAACGCGACGATGACGTCGCGCAGCGTCGGCTCACCCGCGGGCCAAGGCTTGCCGAACAGTCGAATGTCGGCGCCCGCGATCGTGCCCCCGCCGCCGCCGCGGAACACGACAGCCGTGACCGCCGGGTCGGCCTTGGCGTCCTCGAGCCGCGCGAGGATCGCGCCCGGCACGCCGACGCTCATGGCGTTGACCGGCGGATTCTCGACGGTGATCACGCCGATCGATCCCCGACGCTCGAAGCTCGCTGTTGGCATATGGACCCCTTGCCCTCCCGTACTCGCCGCCTATTCCGCACGGCCGAAACGCCATCCTAGCCGGGAACATTCCATCGCGGGCGGCGGTTTGTGTATCGTGCGGAGTCGATCATCGGGAACCCCATGTCGCGCACGACGGAACTCGACCCCGCGGAGCGGCGCGCTTATCCGCATTGGGCGCGCGAAAAGGTGCGCTTCGGCGACCTCGACCGTCACAACCACCTCAACAACGTCGCGCTCTGCTCGATGTTCGAGAACGGCCGGGTCGAGCTGCGCGAGACGCTGGCGCCCGAGGTCGCCGCCGACGAGCGATACGCCTGGGTCCTGGTGACGTTCTCGGTCACCTTCCTGGGCTCGATGCGCTACCCGGGCGCCGTCGACATCGGCACGCGCGTCTTGGCGATCGGCGGCTCGTCGTTCGAGCTCGGCCAGGGCGCCTTCGACGG
>JBBDQV010000022.1:0-11891 GCA_040905845.1 Alphaproteobacteria bacterium
GGCGGATGCCCCCGCCGTCACGGGCCGGGGTGGGGGTGAGCCGCCGCCCCGGCTCCTCGGGAGCACGTTTCGAGATCATCATCGTGCCGCGAGCGCGAGCAGATGGTCGAGGTCGAGCGCCTCGCCGACCGCCTGCCCGAGCTCGTCGAGCGCCGCATCGACGCTCGCCTCGTAGGCGAGGCCGCTCGCGGCGCCGTCCCCGAGGCGGGCGAGGAACGCGGCGCGGAAGCCGTCGGCGGCGAACAGCCCGTGCAGGTAGCAGCCCATGACGCGGCCGTCGGCGGAGCACGCGCCACCGCCGAAGCCGTCGACCTCGATCATGGGGCGGTCGAGCCCGGGCCCGCGCGTCGCGCCCATGTGCATCTCGTAGCCGGTGATCCGCTGCCCCGTGGCGAGATCGATGCCCGAAGCGGCGGCGAGCCGCTTGCGAACCCCGATCTCGGTCTCGACGTCGAGCAGGCCGAGGCCTCGGCTCGTGCCCGGCGCGCCTTCGATGCCGGCCGGGTCGGCGACGGCGGTGCCCAGCATCTGGAACCCGGCGCACAGCCCGAGGATCCAGCCGCCGCGCCGGCGGTGGCCGGCGAGGTCTACGTCCCAGCCCTCGGCGAAGAAGGCCTCCAGGTCGGCGCGGGTCGCCTTGGAGCCCGGCAGGATCACCAGGTCGGCGTCGCCCGGCAGCGGTCTTCCCGGCGGAACCAGGGCGAGCTCGACCCCCGGCTCGAGCCGGAGCGGATCGAGGTCGTCGAAGTTGGCCACGCGCGGCAGCCTCGGCACGGCGATGCGGATCGGCTGGTCCGAGCGCGCCTCGGCCTTGCCGAACGCTCGGCTGTCGAGCGCGACGCTGTCCTCGGCGGGCAGGCGCTGGGCCGCGTCGAGGTGAGGGATGATGCCGAGGCAGGGCAGCCCCGTGCGCAGGGTGACGGCCTCGGCCGCGCCGGCGAACAGCGCGGGATCGCCGCGGAACCGGTTGACGACGAACCCCTTGACGAGCGCGCGCTCCTCCGGCGTCAGCAGCTCCCACGTGCCGACCAGGCTGGCGATGACGCCGCCGCGGTCGACGTCGCCGACCAGGATCACGGGGACCCGCGCGGCCAGCGCGAAGCCCATGTTGGCGATGTCGTCCTCGCGCAGGTTGACCTCGGCCGGGCTGCCCGCGCCCTCGATGAGCACCAGGTCGGCCTCGGCCTCGAGGCGCGCGAAGCTCTCGAGCACCTTGGGCATCAGCTGGGGTTTCCAGTCGCGGTACTCGGTCGCCTTGGCGGCGCCGGCGACCCGGCCCTGGACGACGATCTGCGCCGTGCGGTCCGACTGGGGCTTCAGCAGCACCGGGTTCATGTCGACGGTCGCGGGCGTGCGCGCCGCGCGCGCCTGCAGAGCCTGGGCTCGGCCGATCTCGCCGCCCGCCGCCACCGCCGCGTTGTTCGACATGTTCTGCGGCTTGAACGGGCGCACGGCGAGGCCGCGCCGGGCGTAGGCGCGGGCGAGCGCCGCGACCAGCAGCGTCTTGCCGACATGGCTCGCCGTGCCCTGGATCATCAGGGCCGCGCGAGGCCGACGATCAGGGTTGCTGGATGGGCCTGACAAGGGCGTCCCTCAAGGCGTCCGCGCCGGGATTGCGGGCGACCTCCTCGTAGATGATCTGGCGTGCCGTGTAGGCCGTGCCGTAGTAGGCCTTCGCGGCGTCCTGGTCGGGCACGATCGCCGCGCCCTCGAACGAGATGCCGACGTAGGCGCCCTCGCTGCGGGCGAAGGCGTAGACGTCGGCCTCGAGGTTGGTGGTCGTCGAGGCCTCGGCGCCGCCGCCGATGGTGGCGATCGCTACGCCCGCGTCGGCGCCGAACTTCATCTTGTCGCTCATGGCAAGCTCGAGGCCTTCCTTGGTCATGAACAGGAAGATGACCTCGGAGGCGCTGATGCCGATCTGCAGCCCGATCGAGCCGGCGCCGAAGTCATAGAACGCCGGATAGGTCCACTTGCCGGTCTCGGCGTCGCGGCGCAGCAGCACGCCCTCGCCGCCCTCGCCGCCGATGATGAACCCGGCCTTGACCAGCGTGGGCACGATCAAGGCGCCGTGGCTCCGCGCGAGCAGGTCGTTGACCACCGCGTAGTCCGGGTCCATGCGCAGCCGGTCGACCGAGGCCTTCGCCTCGTTGATCAGGACCTGTTGCTCCTCTTGGGCCGCGGCCGGGTGCGCCGCGACCAGCCCGACAAGAACGAGCGCCACGGCGTTGATGACGTGTTTCATGGGTCTTCTCCCGTTGGATGCCCCCGTCAGAACTCGATGCCCGGCTGCGCCTTCACCCCGGCGCGGAACGGGTGCTTGATCAGCGTCATCTCGGTCACCAGGTCGGCCGCCTCGATCAGCGGCTCCTTGGCGTTGCGCCCGGTCACGACGATGTGCAGGTCCGCCCGGCGCTGGCTGAGCGTCGCCAGCACCTCGTCGAGCGGCAGGTAGTCGTAGCGCAGCACGATGTTGAGCTCGTCGAGCACGACCATCTTGTAGCCCGGATCGGCGATCAACGCCTTGGCCGCGTCCCACGCGGCGCGCGCCGCGGCGATGTCGCGCCTGCGGTCCTGGGTTTCCCAGGTGAAGCCCTCGCCCATGGTGCGGATGGTGACCTGGTCGGCGAAGCGCTCGAGAACGCGCCGCTCGCCGGTCTGCCACCTGCCCTTGACGAACTGGACGACGCCGACGCGCATGCCGTTGCCGAGCGCGCGCATGACCAGCCCGAACGCCGCCGTGGACTTGCCCTTGCCCTTGCCGGTGTGGACGATGAGCAGGCCCTTCTCGATCGTCTTGGTCGCCAGGATCTTGGCCCGCGCCGCCTTCTTCTTCGCCATCTTCTCGGCGTGTCGGCGGTCGAGCTCGTCCTCGGTCGTCGTCAGTGCGTCGTCGGTCATCCCACCCCTCTCACCAGCGCCAAGTTGGCGTAAAACGCGACCAGATCGTAGGCCAGATGCGCGGCCATGGCGGATTCGATGCCGCGCCTCCAGTAGAGCCAGCCGAACAAGAAGCCGGCGGCCAGCCTCAGGCTGACCTGGACGATCGTGGTTCCCTCGCCCTGCCCGGCGTGCGCCAGCCCGAAGACGACCGACGAAATGACGAGCCCGCCCCATAGGGCCACGGTCACGTTGGGCGCGAGCTCCCACGACGGGCGCGACCAGCGCAGCAGCGTGTCGAAGAACCGGCCGAGATGCGTGATCATCCAGGCGATCAGCGCCATCATGCCGAAGCGGAACAGCAGTTCCTCGCCGATCCCGCCGTAAAGCGCTTGTGCAAGCCCCGACCACCAGGGCAGGACATCTGGCCCTGTGTTGTCGGGCCAGGGCCATGCTAGCGCGAGCACGAAGACGACCGCTGCGACGCCGAGGATCGCGCCGAGCAGCGCCGAGCGCGCAAGCTCGCGTACGTCGCCGCGCCGGCCGTCGAGCCAGGCCTCGACCAAGGGCGCGCCGAGCCCGAGTCGGGAGCCGAGGCTCCAACCGATCGCCGCCGCGACCAGATAGAACAGCGCGTAGCCGCCGAGCGCCATGCTCGCGCTCGCCTCCGCCATGAGCCGTGGCAAGAGGACGGCGAACGGCACCGTCGCGACCAGCGCCGCGAGCCACAGCGCAAGCGCGCTCTTCAAGCTCAGCTCGGGCAGCTCGCGCATCGTCACGCCGCCACCTCGTCGGGGTCGCGGCCTTGGCCGAGCGCGGCCAGCACCGCGTGCGCGGTGTTCGCGCGCGGCCGCCACAACCCGCGCGCCACGGCCTCGGCGAGACGGTCGGCCATCTCGGCGAGTGCCGCCGGGTTCGCCCGGCGCAGAAACGCGAGCACGTCGGCATCGCGCAGGTAGGCCTCGTAGACCGCGTCGAAGTGCGCGTCGTCGACGACTCGAGCGGTCGCCGCGAAGGCGAACAGGTAATCCACGGTCGCGGCCATCTCGGCCGCGCCCTTGTAGCCGTGGCGCATGACGCCGGCGATCCACTTCGGGTTGACCACGCGAGCGCGCACCACCCGGCCGATCTCGTCCCTGAGCGTGCGCACCTTGGGCGATTCGGGCCGGCTCGTGTCGTTGTGATAGAGCGCCGGCTCGGCGCCCGAGAGCGTGCGCACCGCGGCGGCGAGCCCGCCCTCGAACTGGTAGTAGTCGTCGCTGTCGAGCAGGTCGTGCTCGCGGTTGTCCTGGTTGTGCAGCACGGCCTCGATGCTGGCGAGTCGTCGTTCGAGATCGGGTTGCGCCGCCTCGCCCTCGCGCCCGGCGGCGTAGGCCCAGCCGCCCCAGGCGAGGTAGGCGCGCGCGAAGTCGCTCTCATCCGTCCAGCCCTTCTCGTCGATCAGCGCTTGCAGGCCCGCGCCGTAGGCGCCGGGGCGCGAGCCGTAGACGCGCGCGCCCGCGCGCCGCGCCGCCACCTCGGGCGACAGCCCATCGCGTTCCAGCGCGGCCGTCTCGGCGGCCACGCGCGCGGCAAGAGGATTGTCCGATCCGGCCTCGTCCAGCGCGGCGACCGCGCGCGCCGCCGCGTCGAACAGGTCGATCAGGTTGGCGAAGGCGTCGCGGAAGAAGCCGGAGACGCGCAACGTCACGTCGACGCGCGGCCGGCCGAGCACGCCGAGCGGCATGACCTCGAAGCCGGTGACGCGACCGGAGCGCGGCTCCCAGGTCGGGCGGGCGCCCATCAGCGCGAGCCCCTGGGCGATGTCGTCTCCGCCAGTCCGCATGTTCGCGGTGCCCCAAGCCGTTAGCGCGACCCGACGCGGCCAGCGTCCGGTCTCCTGGAAGTGCCGCTCGACGATCAGCCCGGCCGTGCGCCAGCCGAGCTGCCAGGCCGCCGGCGTCGGCACCGACCGCGTATCCACCGAGTAGAAGTTGCGCCCCGTTGGCAGGACTTCGGGCCGGCCGCGCGTCGGCGCGCCCGACGGGCCCGGCGCGACGAACCGGCCGTCGAGCCCGGCCAGCAAGGCCGAAGTCTCGGCCGCGCCGCTCGCCGTAACGGCCGGGCGCAGGCGGACTTCGATCTCGTCGAGGACCGCGCGGGTCGCGGACCAGGCGGGCTGGCACGCGGCTTCGCCGGCGACGAGACGAAGCGCCATATTCTCGATGCGCTCGACCGTGTCGCCGGCCGTGCGCCAGCCGTCGCGATCACCCAAAATGGCCGGGCGCTGGCCCGCCCACGGCGCCGCCATGTCGGCGTCGAGCGGGTCCAACGCCAGGCCCAGGTCGCCCGCGACGGCGCGCATCAGCGACGCGTTGCCGCCCTCGCCCTTGCCGCGCGGCACCCGCGCAAGCGCCGCGAGCAGCGCGGCGAGTCGGTCGCCCTCCGGCGCCTGGCCGAAGACGTGCAGCCCGTCGCGGATCTGCATCTCCTTGATCTCGCACAGGTACGCGTCGAGCTTGGTCAGCGCCGTCCCGGTGTCGTCGGCCTTGGCGATGCCGACGTCGCGGTCGAGCCCGATTCCGCGGGTCAGCGCCAGGATGTCGCGCGCCAGCACCGGCAGGCGCCGGGCATCGAGCGAGGCCGCGTCGTAGTACTCGTCGATCAGCCGCTCGAGCTCGGCGAGCGGGCCGTAGGATTCGGCGCGCGCCAAGGGCGGGGTCAGGTGGTCAACGATCACCGCCTGGGCGCGCCGCTTGGCCTGGGCGCCTTCGCCGGGGTCGTTGACGATGAAGGGATAGAGGTGCGGCAAGGGCCCGAGCGCCACCTCGGGGAAACACGCCTCGGACAGTGCGAGCGCCTTGCCAGGCAGCCATTCCAGATTGCCGTGCTTGCCGAAGTGGACGATGGCGTGGGCGCCGAAGGATTCGCGCGCCCAGGCGTAGAACGCCAGATAGCCGTGGGGCGGCACCAGCGCCGGGTCGTGGTAGCTGCCGAGGGGATCGAGGTTGTAGCCGCGCGCCGGCTGCACGCCGACGGCGACGTTGCCGTAGCGCACGACCGGCAACGCGAGCCGGCCGCACGAAGCCGGTTCGGCGCGGAAGAACGGGTCGCGCTCGGGCGGGCCCCAGCGCTCGGTCACGGCCGTCCGTACCGCCTCGGGCAGGCGCGCGAAAAAGCCCGCGTAGTCGGCGAGGCCGATCGATTCGCGATCATCGCGCACCACGGGCGCGTTGGTCGGGCCGGCGAGCACGTCAGTTATCAGGGCCGCGCCGTCGGCGGGCGGGTTCGTCACGCGATAGCCCGCGGCCGCCATCGCGTCGAGGACGCCGGCGCCGCTCGCCGGCGTGTCGAGCCCGACGCCATTGGCGATCCGCCCGTCGCGGTTGGGATAGTTGGCGAGCACGACGGCGACGCGCCGGTCGCGCGCGGGCGTCCGGCGCAGCCTGGCCCACGCGGCGGCCAGGTCGGCGACGAAGTCGACGCGATCGGCGACCGGGCGGTGGGCGATGACGGCGCACTCGGTCGCCGGGTCGATGCGGCGCGGCGCCTTGAACGAGATCGCGCGGGTCACGATTCGGCCGTCGACCTCGGGCAGGGCGACGTTCATCGCCACGTCCTGGGGCGACAGCCCGCGCGTTCCGCCGCGCCAAGACTCCTCGGTGCCGCCGGCCAGCACGACCTGGAGCACGGGGCCCTCGATGGCGTCGAACGGCGGCGCGGGGCGCGCGCTGGCCTCGGCGCCGATGGCGAACGCGGTCGCGTTGAGCACCAAATCCGCGCCGGCGGACCGCAGCGCCTCGGCGACGAAGCCGGCGGCGATGGGGTCCTTGAGGCTTTGGGCATGGACCGGCAGCGGGTCGAGCCCGCGCGCGCGCAAGGCGTCGATCAGCGCGTCGATCGGCGCCGTGTCGCCGGCCTGGACCAGCGCGCGGTAGAACACGATCGCGGCGACCGGCCCGCCGGCTCGGCGCGCGCGCCAGCCATCGAGATCGAGCGCAACCGCGCCGGGCCAGTAGAGCCCGGCGCGCGGCACGGGCACGGGCTCGGCCCACGGCGTCGCGCGGCCGATCAGCGAGGCGGCGTAGCCGAGGAAGCTCCGCGCGTTGGCGGCGCCGCCGTGAACCAGGTAGCGCCATAGCCGCTCGGTCGCCTCGGCGCCGACGGTTGAGCGCTCGGCGAGCTCGGGATCGGGCTTGTCGTCGCCGGGCAGCAGGGCGAGCAGGGGGCCGGAGCGCGCGAGGCCCGCGAGCTGGTCGACTCCGTAGGGCCAGTAGCCCGCGCCGCCGAGCAGGCGCGCGACGATCAGCCTGGCCCGGCTCGCGACCTTCTCGACGTAGAGATCGACCGACAGGTTGTGACGGAGCTGCATCAGGTTGGCGAGCCGCACGCTCGGCGGTTCGCCCCCCATTCGAGCCCGTGCCCCGGCGATGAGCGCGAGCTCGCTGTCGGCCGCGCTCAAGACCACGATGTCGCCCGGGCTCTGGGCAAGATCGACGGGCTCGTCGGTGACGACGACTCCAGGCTGTGCGGCGAGCAGGTGCATGGCTCAGCCCATGATCGCGCGTTCGATCGCGGCGCGGTCGAGGCCCTTGGGGCCGATGACGACCAGGCGGCAGCGGCGCTCCTCGCCGGCGCGCCACGGGCGGTCGAAGTGCCCTTGCAGGCGCGCCCCCACCGCCTGGACGACGTGGCGAGCGTCGCTCCCTTCGATCGCGGCGAAGCCCTTGAGGCGCAGAATGGGATGGGCGGCCAGGACGGGCTTCAGCCGTGCGTGCAGCGCCTCGGTCGTCGCCGCGGGCGCGAAGGCGAAACTGAAGCTCTCGAAATCGTCGTGCTCGTGGGCGAGGCCGACGGCGTCGTGGCACGACGGCCGCCGGTCGAGGTCGGATTCGGCGCGTGCCTCGAGCCCGAGCAGCACGGCCGCGTCGATGCGTCCATGCGCCGCGGCGAGGCTGCGCACGGGCCGCGGACTCGCCGCCGCGACGCGCCGGCCGGCCCGCTCGAGCCCGTCGGCGTCCAGAAGGTCGGCCTTGTTGAGCACGATCAGGTCGGCGCACGCGATCTGGTCGACGAACACCTCCTCGATCGGATCGTCGTGGCCGAGCGCCGGGTCGGCGGCGCGCTGGGCGGCCAACGCGGCGGCGTCGGCGACGACCCCGCCGTCGGCCACCGCCGCCGCGTCGATGACGGCGATGACGCCGTCGACGGTGACGCGGGTCGCGACCTCGGGCCAGGCGAACGCCTTGACCAGGGGCTTGGGCAGCGTGAGACCCGAGGTCTCGATGACGATGTGCTCGGGCGGGTCGGGCCGCTCGATCAGGCGCAGCATGGTCGGCAGGAACTCATCCGCCACGGTGCAGCACAGGCAGCCGTTGGTCAGCTCGACGATGTCCTCCTCGGCGCAGCCGGGCAGCCCGCACGCCGCCAGCAGCCCGGCGTCCACGCCGACCTCGCCGAACTCGTTGATGACGAGCGCGAGCCGGCGGCCGCGCGCGGTCTCGATCAGATGGCGGATCAGCGTGGTCTTGCCGGCGCCGAGGAAACCGGTCACCACGGTCGCCGGGATCTTGCCGCTGAGCGTCATGGCGAGGGTCCTTGCTTCAGGACGATCGGCAGGCCGGCCGCGACGAGGACGACAGTTTCGACCGCGCGGGCAACACTTTGGTTGAGCCGGCCCTGGGCGTCGCGGAAGGCGCGGGCCAGCGCGTTCTCCGGCACGATGCCCAACCCGACCTCGTTGCTGACGAAGACGAGCCGGCCGGCCAGGCGCGGCAGCAGGGCGATCAGTCGCTCGGATTCCGCGCCGGCGTCGCGCTCCGCGCCCAGCAGGTTGGCGAGCCAAAGCGTCAGGCAATCGACGACGACCGCGCGGCCTGGCGCGCACGCGCCCGCAAGCGCGCCCGTCAGGTCGAGCGGCTCCTCGATCGTGGTCCACGCGGGTCCACGGCGCGCTCGATGCAGGGCGATGCGATCGGCCATCTCGGCATCGCGCGCGGCCCCGGTGGCTAGGTAAATGGGCTGCCCGGCCGCCGCCGCGAGCGCCTCGGCGTGCGCGCTCTTGCCCGAGCGCGCGCCGCCCAGGACGAGCGTCGAGCGCGGCGGATCACGAGAAAGTCTGGCCTTGGCGGTGTCGACGGACACGGCGTTCTCCTCCCTCCGAGGATGGCGTCATCGCGCGGCGCAGAGATGTCCTGGCTCGGGGTCGTCGACCGCGGCTCCTTCCCGGCCCGGTCTTGGCGACCGGTACCAGTGGTTCTTGCCGCGGCCTCGCCGCTTACAGTTGCGGGGGCAGCACCGGCCTGGCGGTTGCCCGCGTCACCGGCTTCCCTCACGTCGCCGCGGGGCGGACCCTAGCACGCGCGCGCCTGGCCGGCTACTTCGGCGCGAGGTTGATCCACCCCACCCGCCAGGCGTCCGCGCGCCCGTCCTCGCCGAGGTGGTCGAGCCGGGTGATGCCGAGGTTGACCGTGGAGATCCTGAGCGCGATCTCGGGATCGAGCCCAAGCGCGTGGGCGACGGCGGCGCGGATGGTGCCGCCGTGGGCGACGCAGACGATGTCGCGGCCAACGTGCTCGGCGGTCAGGCGCAGGATCACGGGGACGGCACGCTCGATCAGCTCGACGAAGCTCTCGCCCTCGGGCGGCCGGTGACGCGCCGGGGCGAGCCAAAACCGGTGCCCGCCCATCGCGCGGTCGACCTCCTCGTAGCTCAGGCCGTGCCAGGCGCCGAAGTTCTGCTCGCCGAGGTCGGGCTCGACGCGGGGCGTGCCGGTGTCGAGCCCGGCGGCACGGATGCCCTCGGCGGTCTGGCGCGCCCGGGTCAGGTGGCTCGTGACCCAGACCGCGCCCGGCGGCAGCTTGCGCGCGAGGCCGTCGAACGACGCCGTGTCCGAGACGTCGGCGATGGGGTCGGTCGAGCCGTAGATGGTGCCGTCGGGGTTGATGACCGGGGCGTGGCGCACCCACCACCAGCGGGTGACGGTCAGGCTCATGCCAGCGCCGCGACGACCAGCAGCACGGCGAACTCGACCAGCTGCTGGGCCGCGCCCAGGACGTCGCCGGTCTGGCCGCCGAACAAGCGCCGGGCCAGCAGCGCGACGCCGAACAGAACCATGCCGCCGAACACCAATCCGGCAAGCGTCGCCAACAGGCCGACGGCCAGCCAGGCAATCCCGGTTCCCACCGCGATGGCGACGAGCGCCATTTCGGCCGAGGGCGCGCCCGCGGCGGCGCTCAGGCCGTCGCCACGGGCCGCCGGCACGGCGTGCATCAGGGGCGCGAGCGCGGCGCGGCTCAGCGCCCCGGCGGCGATCAGCGCGCCGAGCGCCTCGGCTCCGGCGCCGATCTGGGCGAGCGCCGCGACCCGGCCGAGCGTCACCAGGATCAGGGCGAGGACGCCGAACGCGCCGATGCCCGAGGCGCGCAGGGCGGCGAGCCGGGCCTCGCGGCCGCCACGCACGCCGAGCCCGTCGGCCGTATCGGCGAGCCCGTCCTCGTGCAGCGCTCCGGTCAGCGTGACCGTGACGATCACGGCGACAACGCCCGCCGCCATGGCGCCGAGACCCAGGCCCCGGGCCAGCGCGAAGGCGAGGCCCGCCGCGAGCCCGACGCCGGCGCCGATGACGGGGAACGCCCACGCGACGCGACCCAGCGCCACGGCCGGCGCGCGCACCGGCAGCACGGTGAAGAACCCGACGGCGGCGGCGAGCGCGTCGCGCCAATCGGGCGTCGTCGTCGGTTGGTCCTCGTCCTCGTCCATGGAAAGTGGTTCCCTCGCGTCGGCGCCTCTGTTACCTGACGCGACCCGATCGTACAACCGCGCGAAGTCAATGATCGCCCCGCAACGCTTCGCCGACGTCCGCGCGCTCGTCGCCGACCTGCCCGGTCCCGACGCGGGCGCCGGCGCGCGCGCGGCCGCGCGCGAGGCGATCTTGACCAAACCGGCCGGTTCGCTCGGCCGGCTCGAAACATTGGTCCAGTGGCTCGCCGCGTGGCAAGGTCTCGATCCGCCCCGGCTCGAAACCATCCGCATCGCGCTCTTCGCCGGCAACCACGGCGTCGTCGCCCAGGGCGTCTCGGCCTACCCGGGGACGGTCACGGCGCAGATGGTGGCGAACTTCCAGGCCGGCGGCGCCGCGATCAACCAGCTCGCGCGGGTCGCGGGGGCCGGCCTCGAGGTCGTCGCGCTCGAGCTCGACCGTCCGACCGAGGACTTCACTCTCGCGCCGGCCATGACCGAGGCCGACTGCGTCGCGGCCATCGCGCGCGGCATGGCGGCAGTCGAGGCCGGAACCGACCTCGTCTGCCTCGGCGAGATGGGGATCGGCAACACCACGGCCGCGGCAATGCTCGCCTTCGCCCTCCATGGCGGCCTGGCCGCCGATTGGGCCGGACGTGGCACCGGGCTCGACGACGCCGGGCTCGCGCGCAAGGTGAGCGTGCTCGAGGCCGCGCGCGCGCGCCACGGCGATGCGCTCGGCGACCCGCTCGAGGCGTTGCGCCGGGTCGGCGGGCGCGAGCTCGCCGCGCTCGCCGGCGCCGTGCTCGCCGCGCGCAAGGCCCGCGTGCCGGTGCTGCTCGACGGCTACGTCACGACCGCGGCGGCGGCGGTGCTGGCGCGGCTCAGGCCGGACGCGCTCGACCACTGCCGGCTCGGCCATTGCTCGGCCGAGCCCGGACACCGCCGGCTCGCCGCCGCGCTAGGGCTCGAGCCGATCCTCGATCTCGGCCTGCGCCTCGGCGAGGGCTCGGGCGCCGCGCTCGCTGCGCTCATCCTCAAGGCCGCCGTCGCCACCCACGCCGGCATGGCCACCTTCGCCGAGGCGGGGGTGAGCGGGAAGGCGAAGTGAGGGCACGTCGATCGAGACGAATCCAAAACTGGCGATCACGCGAGGGAGTCTCCATGCAGGATGTACATGTTAGAGCCCGTTTGAGAATGACCACCTATCCGTTCACACGGTCGTCATGCACGGACCTGGCCCACGGCTGTCCGGTTGGGGCGAGCAACGCTGTTCGGAGTTTGGCGCCGTA
>JBBDQV010000023.1:0-11846 GCA_040905845.1 Alphaproteobacteria bacterium
AACCCTGCGCAACCCTCTCCCGCTTTGGCGGGAGAGGGCAGGGTGAGGGTTCGATCACGGTAGGATTTCGCGCTAGGGCGGGCCCGCCGCGACGATCGATGGGCGCCGGCCCAAGGCCTCGGCCAAGGCCCCGAGCCGCCGCTCCACGAGTTCGCCAACGAGCGGCGCGAGCCGGGCGCCGTAGTGCAAGGTGATCGTCCCGTCACCGCACGCCAGCCGACCATGGGCGAGCAGCGCCGTTACGCTGCCGCTCAAGGAGTAGCCGAGCCTGAGCGCCAGGCCGACGGCGCGCGCGCCGACGATCTCGTCCGAGGCGACGAGCCGGCGCGCCAGGCGTGTCGCGGGCGCCTCGGTGTCGCCGCCGTAGCGGGCATGGAGCGCGAGCGCGAGCCAGCCGCGCTCGTCGTGGTCGAGGCAGCCGAACGGCAGGCGCAGCGCCGAGTCCTGCGCGGCCTCGGCGCGGTATTCAGGATGCTCGCGCCAGCCGATGTCGCTCAGCAGGCACGCCGCTTGGCGCAGCCTCGCGTGGCGCGCGTCCTGGTTCGGGAACGCCGGCGCGGTGAAACGGCCGAGCGCCGCGCCGTGGGGCCTGCCCCGTTCGCGGCCCCTCATGAGGTTGTCGCACGCCGCGAGCAGAGGGTCGCGCCGGCGTTCCGCCGGCGTCAGCCGGTCGAACACGACCCCCTCGCGCAGCCCGTTGGCCGAGAACACGACCGCGCTCGGTTGCAGCGTCGCGAGCAGGCGCCGCAGGACCAGGGCGGCCCACGGCAAGGCGGCGAGGCGGTTGCGCGATACCGCCGCGACCCGCTTGAGGCTCTGGCGGCTCATGCGCGCGACGACGTCGCAAAGCTCCGCCGCCTCGGCGCCCGCGACTCGATAGTTGTGGATCACGCGCAGCGGGTAGCCGGCCTGCGCCATGTGCAGCCTTGCCAAGGCGCGCCACGCGCCGCCGACCGCGAAGAAAGCCGTGCCTTTCGTCGGCCCGAGCCACGAAACCTCGGCGAGGCGACGGTCGACGGCGTCCCGGATCGACAAGGATGCCGCCGCGGCGTCCAGAGCCATGAGGCGCAGCGGCCCGATCGGCAGCGTCGCCTGGGCGCCAAGCCGCCCGTTCGCCAGGGCGACCAGCTCGAGGCTGCCGCCGCCCAGGTCGCCGACGACGCCGCTCGCGTCCGCGTTGCCCGACACCACGCCGAGCGCCGAGAGCCGGGCTTCCTTGGCGCCGCTCAGGATCGTGAGCTCGGTCCCGAGCCTTGCGCGCACCGCCTTGGCGAAATCGGCCCCGTCCGTCGCGTCACGCACGGCCGCCGTGGCGAGCAGCAGCGGGCTCGCCGCGCCGATACGCCGTGCGATCGCGACGAAGCGCTCCATGCAGGTCAGCGCGCGCTCGACACTGTCCGCGCTGAGTCGGCCGTCGCGCTCGATGCCACGCCCGAGCTCGCAGGTGACTTTTTCGTTGTAGAGGGCGAGGGGCGAGCGCCGCGGCCCCTCGAAAACGACGAGACGGACCGAGTTCGAGCCGATGTCGACGACGGCGACGGGCCGATCCGCGGCGGCGGCGCCCGCCGCCGTCGGCCTATTCGGCCGCGGCCTTGCCCGGCGCGGCGGCACGTAGGCGTCTGAGAGCACTGCCCCGACCGGACAGGCTTGGATTGGTCATGAAGAACTGATGGCAGCTGAAGGCGTCGCGTTGCGCCGCCAAACGCTCGTAGGAGCCGTCGGGTTTCAGCAGCCAGCTCTGGGCCACGTCCTTGATGTTGGCGACCATGATCTGATCGAGCACCTGCTGATGAACGGTCGGGTTCTCGATGGGAACCAGCGTCTCGACGCGCCAGTCGAAGTTGCGTGCCATCCAGTCGGCGGACGAGATGTACACCTTCGCCTCGGGCGACGGGAGCCCGTGGCCGGCGCCCGCGCAGACGATGCGCGAATGCTCGAGAAACCGTCCGACGATGCTCTTGACCCGGATGGTCTCCGACAGGCCCGGCACGCTCGGCCTGAGGCAGCAGATGCCGCGCACGACCAGGTCGATCGGCACCCCGGCCTGGGACGCCCGGTAGAGCGCGTCGATGACCTTGCGGTCGACCAGGGCGTTGAGTTTGGCCCAGATCGCCGCGGGGCGCCCAGCGCGCGCGTGCTCGATCTCGTCGTCGATCAGCCGCAGGATCGTGTCGCGCAGCGTCTGTGGCGCCGTGCCGAGCTTCTCGAGCCGTTCGGGCGTCGCGTAGCCAGTCAAGTAGTTGAAGACGCGGTTGGCGTCCCGGCACAGGGCGGCGTCGCACGTGAAGAACGAAAGGTCGGTGTAGATGCGCGCCGTGACCGGGTGGTAGTTGCCCGTGCCGAAATGGACGTAGGACACCAGCCGGCTGCCCTCGCGCCGCACGACCAGCGAGATCTTGGCGTGGGTCTTGAGGTTGATGAATCCGTAGACGACCTGGGCGCCGGCGCGCTCGAGATCGCGCGCCCAGCGGATGTTGGCCTCCTCGTCGAAGCGCGCCTTGAGCTCGACCAGCGCGGTGACCGATTTGCCCGCCTCGGCGGCGTCGATCAGCGCCCGGACGATCGGCGAATCGTTGCTGGTGCGGTACAGCGTCTGCTTGATCGCGACGACCGCCGGGTCCTCCGCCGCCTGGCGGATGAACTGCACGACGACGTCGAAGCTCTCGTAGGGATGATGGACGACGATGTCCTTGTGACGAACGGCGGCGAAGCAGTCGCCACCGAAGTCGCGGATGCGTTCGGGGAAGCGCGCGTTGTAGGGGACGAACAGGAGGTCGGTGCGGTCGTTGTCGATGATCTGGCGGATGTCGGCGAGCCCCAGCAGGCCGTCGACCCGGTAGATGTCGTCCGGCCCGACGCCCAGCGCGTCGACGACGAACTCGAGCAGGTCCTCCGGCAGGCCCGAGGAGACCTTGAGTCGAATGACGTTGCCGCGCCGGCGCCGCTTGAGCGCGCTTTCAAACACGCGTACCAGGTCCTCGGCTTCCTCCTCGATCTCGATCTCGCTGTCGCGCACCAGGCGGAACAGCCCCTCCGCGATGACCTCGAAGCCGGGGAACAGGCGCGCGAGGTTGAGGCGGACCAGGAGCTCGAGCGGCACGTAGCGCGCCTCGGCGCCCAGCAGGCGCACGAACCGGGTCAGCCGCGCGGGCAAGGGGACCAGGGCCCGCTGACTCACGCCGTCGCTCCGCCGGTGGAGCTGCAGGACCAGCGAGAAGCCGAAGTTCGGAATGAACGGGAATGGATGCGCCGGATCGATGGCGAGCGGCGTCAGCACGGGCTCGACCTCGTCGGCGAAATAGGTCTCGAGCCACGACCGCTCGCCCGCGGTCAGCTCATCGGCTTCGACAACGGCGATCCCCTGGCCGCGCAGTTCCAGGGCGAGCGCGCGCCAGCGCTCCTGCTGGCCCCGCATCAGGCGCCGGGCCTCGGCCCTGATGGCGAGGAGCTGCTGGGCCGGGGTCAGGCCGTCGAGGTAGGTCAGTGTCACGCCCGCCCGCATCTGGCCGGTCAGGCCGGCGACGCGGACCATGAAGAACTCGTCGAGGTTGTCGGCCGAGATCGACAGGAAGCGCACGCGCTCGAGCAGGGGGTGCGCGCCGTTGGACGCCTCCTCGAGAACCCGCTCGTTGAACTTGAGCCACGACAGCTCGCGGTTGATGAATCGCTCACGCGAGGCCGGGTCGATGACCGGGCCGAGGTCGCCGCCGAGCGGTGGGATCCTCGGCGAGGCCATCGCCCTCGCCGCGTCGGCGTCCCTCGCCGAGGATTGGGCTCGTTTCATCTTGCCGAATCTATACCATGTCGGTCGCTACGTTTGCCTTACCGGAGGCCCCCGGTACGCCATGAAGCGGCTCTACGTCCTTAGGCATGCCAAGTCGAGCCGGAGCGAACCTGGGCTCGAGGATGAGGCTCGGCCGCTCAACGGGCGCGGCCGGCGCGCGGGTGCGCTGCTGGCTGGCTACTGCCGCGAACAGGGCGTTCGGCCGAGCCTGGTGCTGTGCTCGACCGCCGAGCGGGCGCGCCAGACCCTGGAGTTGATCCTGCCGAGCCTCGGTGACAGGGTTCGGGTCATCCACGATGCAAGACTTTACGGGACCAGCACCGAAGGGATTCTCGCCACCTTGCGCGCCGTCGGCGACGCGGAAAGGGTGGTCATGGTCGTCGGCCACAACCCGGATCTTCATGGCCTGGTCGTGCTGCTCGCCGGGCGAGGCGAAAGCGACGCGCTCGCCCGCGCGCGCGCCGCGTTCCCAACCGGCGCGCTCGCCACGCTCGACGTTTCTTGTCGGACTTGGCGGGCGCTCGGCCCCGGCTCGTGCTCCCTGGCCGCGTTCGTCGTGCCCAAGGAACTCGGCTAGGCCGGTCGCGTCAGCGGCCATGCCCCATGGCCTCGTGAACCGGCATCGTCGCCTCGAACCTGCGCCACGACTCCGCCATGCGCCGTCTCGTGTGAGCGCCGCCATCCGGGTGAACGATCGCGTCGATCGGCGCCTCGGACCCGCCGCTTCCAGCCCCCTCGTCGAGCAAGGAACGCAGCATCGCTTGGGCCCGCGCGGCGTCGTTCGAGTGCCCGAAGGCGTCCTGCACGCGCTTCAGGGCCTTGACATACGACTCGACCGCCGCCAGCGGCGCCAAAGCGGCCAGGAACTCGGTGACGTAGCGCGCCCGCTTCGCCGCGATGCGGACCGCGTGGAGGCGCGCCGGGTCGCCGTCCTCGACCGCCGCGCGGTCGTGGCGCAACTCGCGGTCCGCGTCGCGCATGACCCGCCAGGCGACACGGACGAACGGCTTGGCGAGCCGGCGGCCACGGTTTCGTCCCGCGCCGTCGGCCCACGGTTGCTCGAGCCAGGCGAGGGCACCGAGCACGGCGGCGGTGTAGCGCGGGCTCCGCAAGGCCCGGCGGGCGCGGCGGTAGCCCACGGCCCGGCGCCGTTCGGCCCGATCCAGATGTGCCGTGACAGTGACCGCGGTGGCGGGGTCGGCCATGGCCGGGGTCAGGGTCTCGGCGATCAGGACGTCCCACTCGCGCGCGTCGCCGAGCTCGCGCCCGAGCCAGCGAAACTCGGCGCTGATCGCCCTGCGGGCCGCCGTGGGCAACAGGCGGCGCAGGCACGACAAGGCGGCCCGGAACCGACGCACGCCAATGCGCATCTGATGAACGCCTTCGGAATCGGCGCCCTCGAGCGCGGCCGCCTGATTGGCGACGATCTGCGCCAGGCACGACCGCAGGATCGTCTTCGCCGCGGCCTCGCCGGAGAGCTCGGTGGCGAGACCGATGTCGTCCGCCCGGCGCGGCGCCTGGGCCGTGCCGGTGGCCATGGCGTAGCCGCGGGCGGACTTGGTCGAAGGCTCCAGGATGAACGGACCGAAGCCGCGGTGCAGCGCCAGCGCCAGGTCATGGAGCGCGCGTGGCCGGCCCGCCTTGAGCTCGAGCTCGAGCTCGCGAATGCGGGCACGGCGACGGCCGGCGCGGATGACGCCTTCGTCGAGCGCCAGCTCGCCGCGCGCCCGCGCCGGGCCGCTCAGGACCCGCACGATGCGGCGTACCTCGGTGCGAAACACGGGTACGAGCGGCCCCGCCATCGCCTCGGCCGGCAGATATCGGCGCAGTTTGCGCAGATCGGGGACGTCGCCTGCCGTCCGCAGGTTCCACTCGCGCCGCGCACCCAGCGTCGCGTTCGCGTCGGACCCGATCTTCACGGTCAGGGTCCTCGCGACGCCATCCGCGCGTATGCGAACGCCGATGCCGCACCGGCCCAGGCTCCGGTCCTGAAGGTCGAAGTACGTGCTGTCGAGCACGTGCGTGACCGACGGTCCGAGGCGCCAGCCCGGAACCGTGCTCGCGTCGGCGAGACGCGCGAGCACGCCGGCATCGATGCGGAAGCGAAGTTCGAGTTCCGTCGCCATGGACAGACGAGGCACGAGATCGCGGCCGAACTTCGTTCGACCGGAGAGAATGAACCTGGCCCTTGCCTAGCCGTCGGCTCGTGTGACGGTCAAATGACTTTTTTGTTGCGGACGGCGTGCGCGGCGCGGGTCACGCGGCGGCGTCCGTCGGCTTGCACCGTGTCCTGGCCGGGCGTCCCTTACGCACGGCGCGTAGCGTCACGATGGTGACATGGTCGAGATCCGGATGATCCGCGATCTCGGCGATCAGCGCGCGCAGCGCCTCGTCTTCGAGCAATTCGCGGATCGGGTCGTTCTTCATCGAGCTCACCCCTTGGGGTTAATTCGCCGTCAACCTTAAGGGCCGCGCGGCCCTGCGCATGTGCGCGCGGACACACGGCCGCCCAGGCGGAGTGATCGGCGTCACGATCGTGTTACCGTACCCGATCCGGGTTCGGTCCGACGACGACGCGAGGCAGGGCGGCGATGGACTTCGTGCGCGACATGGTGTTCGAGTACGGCGTCGCCGAGGCGATCGCGCCGGGCATCCGCCGGGTCGTGGCCCGCAACCCGGGGGCCTTCACGTTCCATGGCACCGGGACTTACATCGTCGGGCGCGGGCGCGTCGCCGTCATCGACCCCGGGCCCGACATCGCCGATCACGTGGACGCCCTGCTGACGGCGCTCGAGGGCGAGACCGTCGGCGACATCCTGGTCACCCACACCCACCTCGATCACTCCCCCGCGTCGCGGCGGCTGCGGGCCGCGACGGGCGCGACCGTTCACGGCATGCCGCAGCGTGTCCGGCATGGTCCCGCCTCGGCCGTTGCGATGGAGGAGGGGATCGACCACGGCTTCGTGCCGGATCGGGCGCTGCGCCACGGCGATATCGTGCAGGGCGAGGGCTGGACGCTGGAGGTCGTCCACACGCCCGGCCACATGTCGAACCACGCGTGCTTCGCCCATCGCGAGAGCGTGGGGTTGTTCTCCGGCGACCACGTGATGGGCTGGTCGACCACCGTGGTCGTGCCGCCCGATGGCGACATGGCCGCCTACATGGCCTCGCTCGAAGCGTTGCTTGGCCGCGCCGACGCGACGTACTGGCCCACCCACGGCCCGCCCGTGCTCAGGCCGCGCGATCACGTGCGCGGGCTGATCGCCCATCGCCGCGGGCGCGAGCGCCAGATACTCGACGCCCTGGCCGCAGGACCCACGACCATCCCGCGCATGGTCGCGGTCCTATACGCCGACGTGCCGCGCGAGCTCCACGGTGCGGCCGGGTGCTCGGTCCTCGCGCACTTGATCGATCTCGTCGCGCGCGGCCTGGCCGCCTGCGACGGCGAACCGGCGGGCACGTCGACGTTCCGACGGGCCTGACCGCGCGCCGTCCGGCGACCTCGGCGCGAAGGGGAATTGACCCGGCAACGAGGTGCGCCCTAGCCTCGCCGACGGATCGCCACGCGGCGGAGGGAGTCGTGCCATGGCCGGAATCGCCTACATCGACGATGCATTCATCCCCGCAGAGGACGCGCGTCTGCCGCTGTTCGACCTGGGTTTCCTGCGCGGCGACGCGGTGTACGACACGGTCTCGGTGTGGCGCGGCCAGTTCTTCCGCCTCGACGATCACCTCGCGCGCTTCCAGCGAAGCTGCGCGGGCATGCGGCTCGTCTGCCCGCACGACGCGGCGGGCCTCGCGCGCATCCTGGCCGAATGCGTTCATCGCGCCGGCCTTGATGACGCCTACGTCCAGATGATCGTGACGCGGGGAACTTTCGCCTCGATGGAGCGGCGCGACCTCAGGCAGTGCAAGAACCGCTTCGTAGCGTTCGCGCTTCCCTACATCTGGATCGTCCGGCCCGAGAAGCAGGAGACCGGCATCGACCTGGCCATCGTCGACAATCGCCGCACGCCGGCCGAGGCGATCGATCCGACGGTGAAGAATTTCAACTGGATGGATCTCCAGCGCGGCATGTTCCAGGGCCTCGAACGCGGCGCCGACAACGTCGTTCTGTGCACGCCGGCGGGGCACCTCGCCGAAGGCCCCGGGTTCAATCTCTTCTTCGTCAAGACGGGCCGACTGCATACCCCGGATGACAACGTGCTCGAGGGCATGACGCGGCGGACCGTCGCCGAGCTCGCGCGCGAGCTCGGCATCGGGGTCTCGTTCGGCAAGTACGGAGCGGACGCCTTGCGCGACGCCGACGAGGCGTTCCTGTCGTCGACCGCGGGGGGCATCATGCCGGTGACGCGCGTCGATGGCCGGCCGCTCGGCAACGGCGCGCCGGGCCTGGTCACCAGCGAGCTTCGCGCCCTCTACTGGCGCAAGCGCGAGGCGGGATGGCTGGGCACCCCGGTCGCCTCGCTGCTCGAGCCGGAGCGCGCGACCGGCGCGGCCTGAGCGCGTTCAAGATTCAGCAATGATTAACGCGCGGGTCGCCAAGATGCGGCATGAGCGCGTCAAAGGCGGTCCAAGGGGATCTCGTCGACGTCGGTGAGCCGAATATCGTCGCGAAGCACCGAGGACGCGGCGCCGACAAGGATCGCACGAGCCTCCGTCTGGTCAGGGTCGTGCGGCGGCTGTGGTCGCGCGGCGAGGCGATCGTGCCGGACGACGCCGAGCTCGAACTGCAGGCGGCGGTGGCCGATACAGCGCCCGTCGAAGACGAGGCGTACGCCGATGGCGAACCGGACCGCGCCTGGTTGCAGACCCTGTGGGGACCCGGTTTCGTCACGCCCGGTGGCGAGGACTACGTCATCGCGTCGATCAAGTCGCTCGCGCTGACCGCGGCCGTCAATCTCCTGGAACTCGAGCCCGGGCTCGGCGGCTCGACGCGCGTCATCGCGAAGGAGGCGGGCTGCTGGGTCACGGGCTTCGAGAGCGACGCCGAGCTCGCCGCCGAGGCCATGGATCTGTCCAGTCGAGCGGGCTTCGCCAAGAAGGCCGTGATCAAGGCGCTCAATCCCGTGGCGCCCGGCTTCACGGCGAAGACCTTCGATCATTGCTACGCCAAGGACGGCATCCTCGAGGTGGCGGACAAACCGGCGCTGTACAAGGCTGTGCACAAGGCGCTCAAACCCAACGGGAAGTTCGTCTTCGGCGAGTTCGTCGTGCGCAAGGGGGCCGAGTCCGATCCCGCGTTCCTGGTCCTCGGGAAGAATCGAGCGGCGCCGCGCGGCCTGTGGAACCGGGACGATCTCCTCGCCGCCCTCGGCAAGTCCGGTTTCGGCGTCAAGGAAGCCGACACGACGAGCGATGCGATCGAGCGCGCGATGATCCGCTCGTGGCTCGCCTTGACCGATCGGCTCAAGACCGAGCCGGTGTCGGCGAACAAGGCCAACATGATCATCAACGAGTGCATCCGCTGGGTCCGCGTCAGCGCGCTGTTGCGCGACGGTGCGCTCGAGCACGTGAGCGTGCGCGCCGCCCGGGTCTGACCGGCTCGGTTCCGCCGTGCCGCCCACGGCGAACACCCCGCGTGTCGGGGTCTGCTCAGTCGCGAAAGTTCACGTACTGCAGCGGCTGGTCGATGCCGAGCCCCTTGACGTGCGCGATCGCGGACTGGAGTACGTCGATCTTCTTGCCCGAGACGCGCAATTCGTCGCCCTGCACCGCGACCTGGATCTTGAGCTTGGTGCCCTTGAGCGCCTGGACGATCGTCTTCGCCATGTCCCGGTCGATGCCCTGCCTCGCGGTGACGGTTTGACGCAGGCGGTTCTGCGCCGCCTTTTCCGGCTCGCCGAACGCGAAGGCGTGGTGATCGACCTTGCGGCGGGCCAAATAGCCCCGCAGCAGCTCCTGCATCTGGCGCAGTTTCATATCATCGTCGGCGACGATCGTGATCGTGTTATCGGCTCGCTCGATCGTGCAATGGGAGTCCTTGAAGTCGAACCGTTGCGCCACCTCGCGCCGGACGCCGGCCAGGGCGTTGTCGACTTCGTTCAGGTCGAGGCGGGAAACGATGTCGAACGAAGGCATGGGATGCTCCGCCAGGAAGGTACGCTCGGCTTCGCTCAGATCGACTGGCCGGGCCGCCAGCGCGCCGCGCGCAACGCAGCCGAGGCCTGCGACTCAGGCGGCAGCTTGCGGCCAAGAACGTCGCGCAGCCACAGGGTCCGCTCGCGCTCCTGGCCCGGTGGACTCTGCCGAGTCGCGACGCAGAGCCAGCCATACGCGACGACCGGGTCGCACGCAATGCCGACGCCGTACTGGCAGCGCAGGGCGAGCGCGACTTGCGACAGCGGGTCGCCCTGGACGGCGGCCAACGCCAGGAGGCGGGTCGCCTCGGCGTCGTCCTCGTCGACGCCGTGGCCCTCGCTGTAGAGCATGGCCAGGTTGTGCTGGGCCAGGGCGTCGCCGCGCTCCGCGGCGCGCCGGTACCACTTCGCCGCCTTGCGGATATCCTGGCGCTTGCCCTTGCCGTCCTCGTACAGCACGCCGAGATTGCGCTGGGCACCGGCGACACCTTGTTCGGCCGCGCAGCGGTACCACCGCGCCGCGGACGACAAGTCCTGGCTCGTCCCTTGCCCAAAATGGTACATCGCCCCCAGATAGTACTGGGCGACACTGTCGCCGCGCGATGCCAGCGGTTGCAGGATCGACCACGCCTGGCCGTAAAGCCCCCGATGGTAGGCATCGACGCCCGTCGCCTGCGACGAGCGGAAAGCCACATTGACCTTGGACACGAACGACCGTCCCCCCTCTTGCCGATGACGTTAACGATGGTTGGAGCGACAAGCAATCGTCGGGCCGGATTCTTGGGCGCCTCCGTTCGCGCCGAGACAGGTACCCATCCAGGCGTTACACTGCGGGCGAGAGTTCGTCAGGGGTGGGCCGATGCAACTCATGATCGACGGCGCCGAGTTCAGGCGCTTGACGCCGGAGACCCGCGAAGAGCTCCTGGCCGTGCTCGAAGGGCGAAAGGTCCCGGAGCGCCAAGCCGGCGGCAATCCGACCCTGCGCTGGCGCAGGCCGCTCGACCTGTCGCCGGAGCTTGCCCGCAAGCTCGTCCACGGCCTGGCCGACGAACACACCAAGCGGCTCGCGCTGTTCGCCAAGGGTGACGGCCGCGTGCCGATGAGCCGGCTCCTGGCCGTGACCAAGGACCAGGACTTGCGCGTCCTGTCACATTTCGAGGGTGTCCTGACACGAAAACTGCGCCGGCTGATCAACGACTCGGAGAAGAAGGCGACGCTGTTCGGCTGGGACTACGACGCGACCCAGTGGAGCGAGGATGGCTCCAGGATCGTCGACGGCGTCTATTACGTGACCGAGCCGACGGCCCGGTCGCTCGCCGCGGTGGCGCGTCGGCGCTCGGGCTGACGATCGGCGCAGGCCGTGCCTGGCATGTCCACGCGTCCGGACATCGCGGCTGACGACGCGGGCTCGCTCGACCCCGCCGATTGGGACGCCTTCGAGGCGAGCCTGGTCGCCGAGGCCCGCCGGGTCGTCGCCGATCTCCGAAACCTGCGCCAAGGGCCGGTCTGGCGCCCCGTTCCCGACGAGCTGAAGGCGCGGCTCTCGGCGCCCCCGCCTTGGGCCGGTACGGCGCTGGGGCCGCTCGCCGACGAAGTCGCCGCGTTCATGGCTTACGGGGTCGGCAATCGCCACCCGCGCTTCTTCGGCTGGGTTCACGGCGCCGGGACGCCGGCGGGGGTCGTCGCCGACCTGTTCGCCAGCGCGCTCAACGCCAACTGCGGCGGGCGCGACCATGTCGCGACCTACGTCGAGCGACAGGTCGTGGCCTGGTTCCGCGACGTCTTCGGCCTGCCGGAAAGGGCCGGCGGCCTGCTCGTTTCCGGGACGTCGATGGCGACCCTGGTCGCGCTGGCGGCCGCGCGCGAGGCCGCGACCGACGGCCGAGCCCGGCGCGAGGGACTGGCGCAGGGCCCGCGCCTGACCGTCTACGCTTCGGCCGAGGCTCACGCCTCGGTGAGCAAGGCGGTCGAGCTGCTCGACC
>JBBDQV010000024.1:0-11800 GCA_040905845.1 Alphaproteobacteria bacterium
CTGACCATGCCGCGCCCACGGGCGCGCCAGCACGACAGAGGGTGAGCAATTACCAAGATGCCGAATGAAGTAAGTACTGCATGACGTATCCACTAAATAAATTTCGTCTACAGATGCAGAAAAATGCGTCAAAGACCGTGAACGTGCTTCGACCACTAAATTGTCATTGGATAGAGCGATATCATTATCTTCAAATACGAGAATCGTCCTATAACCATCCTGTTTTACCCGCCCTAAGAGTTGATCTTTATCCTTGCGCGATCTCAGGATCCGCTGAAATCGGGCAACCTCGATGTCCTCGTCGGCGGCCCTGACGACTAGGACCTTGCCGAGTAGGTAAGGAGGCGGGTTCCGAAGGACTGAGAGTGTAACGGGAGACGAAATTCCGGCCACTGTCTCGGAGATGGACTTGGGCGGTCGATTCTCCTCCCGATGCTTGAGAGCGTTGGCGATAGAAGCGGCGATCCTGTCAATATCGCCGGATTCCCAAGCGTCATCGTCAATCGACTCGTCGTCCGGAGGGTCTCCCGGTGGCTCAATGGCGGAGGGGGCAAGGCGTCGCATCCCATCTATGGCGAATTGCGAGAGCCCATGCCTAACCGAATGGACTTGCTTCTTGCTCAACCCTTCGAGCCCATCCAATGGCAAGAGCAGTTGAAACGTATGACGGGGTGGTACCGCACCGCTCACCAGCTCGTCGAACCCCTCCAAGAGACGAGCGAACTGTCGTCCGGACCTTATGAAGCCCTCGATGGGCTCTATCAAAGTGTGCTCGATTGCGAGCCTGACATCCCCGACATTCGCGCAAACATCGACCGCTCTGGACGAGCGTTCTGCCAGATCCGGGAATACGACACATTCCCGTTTAGCGCCGGTCTTCGCTTCAATCAACCGAAGCACGGCTTCGCAGCAGCGATTCTGTTCGACTCGCAATTTACCTCGCAAGGCACAACCGTGCGTTAGGTAAGCCTCTCGGTTTCTTCACTCAGAATCGCCCTCAGTATACACCCATGGCCAGAAAGTGCCCAATTGCTTGAGCCCTCCTACGCCCGCTTCTCCTCCGCCACGTCCGCGAGCGGATGCTCGAGGCGGGCGAGCATTTCCTTGGGCACGATCTGCCAGAACTTGCCGACGATCAGGTCCCAGTCGGTGAGCAGGGATTGGGCGAAAACCGATTGCGTCTCGCGCGCGTGGTCCTCGACGAGGCCCTTGAGCACGGCCTCCCAGTGGGCCGAGGCGAGCCGCATGTGGATCACGGACTCGGGGTTGATGCGCTCCTCGAACACGGCTTCGTCGTCGTAGACGAAGGCCATGCCCCCGCTCATGCCGGCGGCGAAGTTGTCGCCGACTTGGCCGAGCACGACGACGGTGCCCCCGGTCATGTACTCGGCTCCGTTCGAGCCACAGCCCTCGACCACCGCCTCGGCGCCCGAGTTGCGCACGGCGAACCGCTCGCCCGCCTGGCCCGCAGCGAAGAGCCGCCCGGCGGTCGCGCCGTAGAGCAAGGTGTTGCCGACGATGGTGTTGTCGCGCGCGATGAGCGGGCTCGAGGCCAGGGGGCGGATCACTATGGTGCCGCCGCTGAGCCCCTTGCCGACATAGTCGTTGGCGTCGCCGAACACCTCGAGCCGCAGCCCCTGGACCGCGAAGGCGCCCAAGGACTGCCCGGCCGAGCCGCGCAGGCGCACGGTGATGTGTCCGGGCTTGAGCCCGTCCATGCCGAACCGGCGCGTGATCATCGACGACAGCCTGGTGCCCACGGCCCGGTGCGTGTTGCGCACGTTGTAGGCGAGCTGCATCTTCTCGCCGCCCTCGAGCGCCGCGCGCGCGTCCTGGATCATCTGGGCGTCGAGCGATTCGGGCACCTCGTTGCGGCCCTTGATGGTGCACACGCGGCCCTCGGCGCCGGGGTCGGCCTGGGCGAGCAGCGGGTTGAGGTCGAGATCGTCGAGATAGCGCGAGCCGCGGCTCACCTGCATCAGGAGATCGGTGCGCCCGACGATCTCGTCGAGCGAGCGGGCGCCGAGCGAGGCCAGGATCTCGCGCACCTCCTCGGCCAGGAACGAGAACAGGTTGACGACCTTCTCGGGCGTCCCCTCGAACTTCCGGCGCAGCTCCGGCTTCTGGGTGCAAACGCCGACGGGGCACGCGTTCGAGTGGCACTGGCGCACCAGGATGCAGCCCATGGCGACGAGCGAGGCGGTGCCGACGCCGAACTCCTCGGCGCCCATCATCGCGGCGATCACGACATCGCGCCCGGTGCGAATCCCGCCGTCGACCTGGAGCCGGACGCGATGGCGCAGCCGGTTGAGGGTGAGCACCTGGTTGACCTCGGTCAGGCCCATCTCCCAAGGGCTGCCCGAGAACTTGATGCTCGACTGGGGCGAGGCGCCGGTGCCGCCGGCGTGGCCGGCGATCAGGATGAGGTCGGCCTTGGCCTTGGCGACGCCCGCGGCGACCGTGCCGATGCCGGCCTGCGACACCAGCTTCACCGAGACGCGCGCCTCGGGGTTGATCTGCTTCAGGTCGTAGATGAGCTGGGCCAGGTCCTCGATCGAGTAGATGTCGTGGTGCGGCGGCGGCGAGATCAGCGAGACGCCCGGCGTGGCGTGGCGCAGCCGGGCGATCTCGGCGGTGACCTTGAAGCCGGGCAATTGACCGCCCTCGCCTGGCTTGGCGCCTTGGGCGATCTTGATTTGCAGCTCGGAGGCGGCGTTGAGGTAGGCCGCGGTCACGCCGAAGCGGCCCGAGGCGACCTGCTTGATCGGCGAGTTGGCGTTGTCGCCGCTGGCGCGCGGGCTGTAGCGCTCGGCGCCTTCGCCGCCCTCGCCCCCGTTCGAGCGCGCGCCGATGCGGTTCATGGCGATCGCCAGCGTCTCGTGCGCCTCGGGGCCGAGCGCGCCCAGCGACATGCCGGGCGTGACGAACCGCTTGCGCAGCTCGGTGATCGACTCGACCTCGTCCTGCGGCACCGGCGGGCGCTCGGGCTTGAAGTCCAGCAGGTCGCGAAGGTCGACCGGCGGGCGGTCGCGCATGCCCTCGGTGTAGCGCTTGAACAGCGTGTACGAATCGCTCCCCACCGCGGTCTGCAGGGTGTGGATCAGCGCGCCTTCCCAGGCGTGGCGCTCGCCGCCGCGGCGATAGCGGTAGAGCCCGCCCACGGGCAGCGCGCGGGTCTCCTCCGCCCAGGCCTCGCGGTTCAGGCGCAACAGCTTGTAGAGGATGCCGTTGAGCCCGATCCCCGAGATGCGCGACGGCATGCCGGGGAAGAAATCGGCGACCAGGGTGCGCGACAGGCCGACGGCCTCGAAGTTGTAGCCGCCGCGGTAGGACGACAGCACCGAGATGCCCATCTTGGACATGATCTTCAGCAGCCCGTCGCTGACCGCCTTCTTGTAGCGGGCCATGCACGCCGCCGGGTCGCGCCCGGGGAACAGCCCGCGGCGCCAGCGGTCGAGCACGCTTTCCTCGGCGAGGTAGGCGTTGACCGTGGTCGCGCCCACCCCGATCAGCACCGCGAAGTGGTGGACGTCGAGGCATTCCGCCGAGCGCACGTTGAGCGAGGTGAAGGTGCGCAGGCTCTGGCGCACCAGATGGCTGTGCACCGCGCCCGCGGCGAGGACCATGGGAATGCCCACGCGCCGTTCGCCCGCCGTCTCGTCGGTCAGGATCAGGTGGACGGTGCCGCCGCGCACCGCGTCCTCGGCCTCCTGCTGGACGCGGCGGATCGCGGCTCGGAGCTGCTCCGGGTCCTCGTCGGGCGCGAAGGTGGAGTCGATCACGGTCGCGTCGCGGCCCATGTAGCGGCGCATGGCGGCGAACTCGCCGTTGGTCAGCACCGGCGACTGGAGCTGCAGAATGCGAGTTTGGCTCGCGTCCTGATCGAGCACGTTGCCGAGATTGCCGAGCCGGGTGTCGAGCGTCATGACCCGGCTTTCGCGCAAGCTGTCGATCGGCGGGTTGGTGACCTGGCTGAAGCTCTGGCGGAAGAAGTGGTGCAGGCCTCGGTACTGGTCGGATTCCGACAGCACGGCCATGGGCGTGTCGTCGCCCATCGAGCCGACCGCTTCCCTGGCGTCCTCGACCATGGGGTGGAGGATCAGCTCGAGGTCCTCGAGGGTGAAGCCGGCGGCACGCTGGAGCGCGCGCAACGTGTCCTTGCCCATGGCCGGGCGCGGCGCGTCACCCGCCTGGATCAGCGTGTCGAGATGGGTGATGTTGCCGACCCACTGGGCGTAGGGCTGCTCGCGCGCGAGCATCTCCTTCAGCTTGCGGTCGTGGTAGAGCCGGCCCTCGGCGAGGTCGACGGCGATCATCTGGCCGGGCCCGAGCCGGCCCTTCTCGAGCAGCGTCTGCTCCTCGAGCGCGACCATGCCGGCCTCGGAGCCGACGAAGACCAGCCCGGCCCCGGTGATGGCGTAGCGCATCGGGCGCAGCCCGTTGCGGTCCATGCCGCCGAGCACCCAACGCCCGTCGGTCGCGGCGATCGCCGCCGGTCCGTCCCACGGCTCCATGACGCAGTTGCAGTAGCTGTAGAGCGCCTTGAGGTCGTCGGGCATGGATGCGTTCTTCGACCATGCCTCGGGGATCATCATGGTCTTGACCAGGGGCGCCGAGCGGCCGGCGCGCACCAGGAGTTCGAACGCCGCGTCCAGCGCCGCCGAATCCGAGGAGCCCGACGGCACGACCGGCTTGATCTCCTCGATGTGATCGCCGAAGCGCTTGGAGTCGATGCGCGCCTCGTGGCTCTTCATCCAGTTGACGTTGCCGCGCACGGTGTTGATCTCGCCGTTGTGGGCGAGCATGCGGAACGGCTGGGCGAGCCACCAGGTCGGGAACGTGTTGGTCGAGTAACGCTGGTGGAAGATCGCGAAGCTGGAGACGAAGCGCTCGTCCACCAGGTCCAGGTAGAACGCGGTCAGTTGCTCGGCCAGGAACAGGCCCTTGTAGACAACCGAGCGGCACGACAGCGAGCACATGTAGAAGTTGGTGATCTGGGCCTCGACCACGCGGCGCTCGATGCGCCGGCGGATGATGTAGAGGTCGCGCTCGAAGTCATCGTCGCTGGTCGCCTTGTCGTTGGCGACCATGACCTGCTCGATCTCGGGGCGCGTGGCGTTGGCCTTCTCGCCGATCACCGTGGCGTCGATCGGCACCTGGCGCCAGCCGTAGACGGCGTAGCCGAAGCGCAGGATCTCGGCCTCGACGATCGAGCGGCACGCCTCGGCGGCATTGAGGTCGGTCTTGGGCAGGAACGCCATGCCGACCGCGAGCCGCCCGCCCTCGGGCGCGTGCCCGCTGCGCCGGATGTGCGATTTGAAGAACTCCTGGGGGATCTCGACGTGGATGCCGGCGCCGTCGCCGGTCTTGCCGTCGGCGTCCACGGCGCCCCGGTGCCACACCGCCTTCAGCGCGTTGATCGCAGCGACAACCACCTCGCGCCGGGGCTTGCCGTCGATCGCGGCGACGAACCCGACGCCGCACGCATCGTGCTCGAACGCGGGGTCGTAGAGCCCCTCGCGCGCGAGATGCGCGGCGTCACGAGTCCAGCGTGCTATCCAATCCTCGCCGTTCATTTCTTCTTGCCCGGCCGAACTTTCCGCATGGATGTTGCGGTATATCGCTTGGGTAATGCCGGGGCAGTGCTCGGGCGTAGATTGACCTTCCGCAGTGGTTTCTTGCCTTTTGCCTTCGTGTTCTGAGACGTAGCCATCTCGGCCCTGCCCACGACGGGCATGAAGTTGAGATCGCGCATTTGCTCCGAGGTGTAGGGGCACGCCAATGGATGCGTATCGACAGGCACGTCCAACTCTGTTGCCGCGTCCTCACGTGCTGCGTGATACACGTCGGTCAATTGACGCTCGATTTCAGCCTTCAGGCTGGGGCTGTCGCTCAAGAGAGCATCGATCGATCGGCGCGCATTGCGCATCGATAGGGACCATCCTCGAATTGGCTCTTCCCGTTTGGGACCCGCGTGAAATTGACACTTGAGAAGATGCAGAAGCAGAACCCTCAAGTGGTTCCCTAGCTCGCGTCGATCTTTTCTGGCCAAGCTCTCCAACTCCTCCGCGAGGTTGGCTCTGTCGAGACCGTCGGTGGCTCCCTTGCGCAGAAGACGCGCCTGGCTTTCGAGCCACTGGACGTAGTCCATCTCGTAATCCCAACCGATCTCGACACGACGCGGTGAGTCGCCGAAGACGTTCACGAAGACCATGGAAGCGAACACGAGGTGGACTTGGCGAAACTGACCGCCAAGCTCATTAGACCGCCGAAGCTCATCGAGAATGTCCGGTTTGTCCAAAAAACCGCCACTATGGGTATTGTCGTACACGACCAAGTCGCATTGACCAACCCCGCCATAGCTTCCCTCGTTGAGCACCTTGGACTTGCTTGCAATGGCACGCTTGAACTCGTCCACCGTTCGAGTGGTCGATAGGTCATCGTCCTCGTCGGGTACGTGCTGGGCGCCGCGTGAGCGCTCCAGCTTTGTCATCCAACGCTGGTGCCTTTCTTCGCCCGCCTCTGTCACCTCAAGGCCTATGTCCCCGCCGGCGCCTTGCTGCAACACGAAGTCGGGCAGTCGCCAACTGCCTTGAAGTCGTCGATCGACTGCTCGAACCTCGACAGGGAACGAGAGGGCACCCGCATCGCGCCACGCGACCAGCAGGCGATGCAGTACAAACTCTTCCTTCTGCTCCTGATCACGTTTCCGCGGACCAATGCGCGGGCCGACCCATTCGCCAACGGATCCGAGATCCTCGGAGAAGCTGTCGTGCGTTCGGAGGGTGAGAACCCACCGGTAAGGCTGCTCGATCTTCGCCGTGATCGCCATCCGACCTCTCCTACTCGGCCGCCGCGGCAGAATACAGCGCGTCCGCGTTGGCCGCGCGGGCGTCGAGATAGCCGTCGATGGACTTCGCGGCGTCGCGCCCGTCGCGGATCGCCCACACCACGAGCGAGCCGCCGCGCACGATGTCGCCGGCGGCGAACACGCCGGGCACGCTGGTCATCAGGGTCCGGTGGTTGGCCTCGAGCGTGCCCCAGCGCGTGACGCGCAGCTCCGGCGTGGCCATCGCGCCGGGGATGTCCTCGGGGTCGAAGCCAAGCGCCTTGATCACGAGGTCGCCCGGGATTTTCGTCGCGCCGTCGGGGGCGGGCTGCACGCTCGCCCGCCCCGCGGCGTCGGGCGCGCCGAGCCGCATGGCGGCGACACGGACCTGGTGGACACCATCCTCACCGAGGAAGGCCGCGGGCGTCGACAGGAACTGGAAGCGCACGCCTTCCTCCTCGGCGTAGCCGACCTCGCGCGCCGAGCCGGGCATGTTGGCCCGGTCGCGCCGATAGAGGCAGGTGACCGACTTGGCGCCCTGGCGCACCGCGGTGCGCACGCAGTCCATCGCGGTGTCGCCGCCGCCGACCACCACGGCGTCCTTGTCGCGGGCGTCGAGCGTGCCATCGTCGAAGCCCGGCACGGCGTCGCCGAGCCCCTTGCGGTTGCTCGCGATCAGGAAGTCGAGCGCCGGCACCACGCCGGAAAGCCCGACGCCTGGTGCCTGGATTTCGCGCGCCTTGTAAACGCCGCACGCGAGCAGCACGGCGTCGTGGCGCGCGCGCAGCTCGTCGAGCGCGAGGTCGCGGCCGATCTCGGTGTTCGGATGGAGCCCGATGCCGGCCCTGGCGAGCAGGTCGACGCGCCGCGCCACGACGTGCTTCTCGAGCTTGAAATTGGGGATGCCGTAGACGAGCAGACCACCGACGCGGTCGTGGCGGTCGTAGACATCGATGCGATAGCCGCGCCGGCGCAGCCATTCGGCGGCGGCGAGGCCGGCGGGCCCGCCGCCCACGATGCCGACCGAGCGGCCGTTCTCGCGCCGAGGCTGGGGCACATCGACCCAGCCGTTGGCGAACGCCTGCTCGGTGATGTAACGCTCGACCGCGCCGATGGTGACCGAGGAAAAGCCCTTCTCGATGACGCAGTTGCCCTCGCACAGCCGGTCCTGCGGGCAGATGCGGCCGCAGATCTCGGGGAAGGTGTTGGTCGCCGCGGCGACCTCGTAGGCCTCCTCGAGCCGGCCCTCGGCGGTCAGCTTGAGCCAATCGGGGATGTTGTTGTGGAGCGGGCAGTGGACCTGGCAAAACGGGACGCCGCACTGGGAGCAGCGCGCCGACTGTTCGGCCGCGGCTTCGCGCGCGAAATCGCGGTAGATCTCGTCGAAGTCGGCGCGGCGCACAGCCGTCGCCCGCTTCTCAGGAGTCGCCTTGGGGCGATCGACGAACCGCAGCAGCTCGGTCGGCACGCGTGTTCCTCGGTTCTGGTACCCCAAAGGGGCGCGAGACCACGACTCTAGGGCATTCATTCGGCCACGGAAAGCCGGAAAACGACATATAGGACATTAAGCCTGTCCTAATATTGCGTCGTGTCGCCAATTCACGAGAAATATCAGCTATCGTGACCTAAAAAATAGCTTCACATCGGACCTATTTTTTTAGACGTCCGGGGCGGCGTCTTGAATGGTAGCATCCGGCCCTCTCGCTGGAGGGGCGTCGGTTCGTGAGCTTTCTGCACATCGTGGTCCTGGCCGTCGTCCAGGGCATCACCGAGTTCCTGCCGATCAGCTCATCCGCCCATCTGGTACTGTTGCCGGTGGTCACCGGCTGGCCCGATCAGGGCCTGATGATCGACGTCGCCGCGCATTTCGGGTCGCTGTTAGCGATCCTCGCCTACTTCTGGCGTGACGTCGTGCGCCTGGCGGCCGGGCTCTACCGTCTCGTCGCGGCCGATCGGACCGATCGCGACGGGCGCTTGGCCCTGTTCATCGCCATCGCCACGCTGCCCGCCGTGGCCGCCGGCCTGGTGATCAAGGAGCTCGCGCCGGGCGGCATCCGGAGCGTCGAGCTGATCGGCTGGACGGCGACCGGGTTCGGCGTGCTGCTCTATCTCGCCGACCGTTACGGACCGACCGAGCGCACGATGCGCGATCTCGGGCTGGGCGGCGCATTCCTGGTTGGCTGCGCCCAGGCGATCGCGCTGCTGCCAGGGACCAGCCGCTCGGGCATCACCATGACGGCGGCGCGCGCGCTCGGCCTGCACCGCACCGAAGCGGCGCGCTTCTCGTTCCTGCTGTCGATCCCCGCGGTCGCCGGCGCGAGCCTGCTGGAAGGCGTCGAGCTGGCGGCCTCGGGCGATGACACGCTGGCCTGGGACGCCGCGCTCAGCGCCGGGCTCACGTTCATCGCCGCGCTCGCGGCGATCGCGTGGCTGATGCGCTGGCTCAGGACGGCGACCTTCACGCCGTTCGTGGTCTACCGCATAGCACTCGGCCTCGGGCTCCTGGCCTGGTTCTACGTCGCCTGAGCGCCGTTCAGGCGCAGCGCCGGCGCAGGCTCGCGACGACCCGGCCGGCCGTCTTGCCGTCCCACAGCTCGGGCCGCGTCGCGTGGGGCCAGTCGCCGGCGAGCACGCGCTCGATCGTGCCCGCGAGGTCGCCGACCTTGATCAGCCGGTTGCTGCCCTGGGTCACGGTCACCGGGCGCTCGGTCGTGTCGCGCAACGTCAGGCAGGGGATGTCCAGATAGGTCGTTTCCTCCTGGATACCGCCGGAATCGGTCAAAGCGAAGCGAGCTTCGCGGACCAGCGCCATGAACGCGATGTAGTTCATGGGCGTGGTGACGTGCATGCCCGGCGCGGCGCCGAGCGCCGCGGCGAGCCCGAACGCCTCGAGCTGCTTGCGCGTGCGCGGGTGGACCGGGAAGACGAGCGGAACGCGCACGGCGATCGTCGTGATGGCCTCGACGAGCCGGCCGAGCGCCGAGCGGTCGTCGACGTTGCTCGGGCGATGCAGGGTGACGACGCCGTAGGCGCCGGCCGCGAGCCCGAACCGGTCGCGCGCGCGGTCGTCCTCGATGGCCGGGCGCAGCATCTCGTAGGAATCGATCATGATGTTGCCGACGAAATCGATCCTCGACGCTTCGACGCCCTCGGCGAGCAGGTTCCGGTCGCCGTCACGCGACGGTGTCCACAACAGGTCGGCGAGCGCGTCGGTGACGATCCGATTGATCTCCTCGGGCATGGTGCGGTCGCGGCTGCGCAGACCGGCCTCGAGGTGGGCGACGCCGAGGTCGAGCTTCTTCGCGGCGAGCGTGCACGCCATGGTCGCGTTGACGTCGCCGACGACAATCGTCCAGTCGGGCCGGTCCTCCCGGCACAACCGCTCGTAGGCAACCAGGACGCCGGCGGTCTGCTCGGCGTGGGTGCCGCCGCCGATGCCAAGGTGGTGGTCGGGGCTCCTGAGCCCGAGGTCGCGGAAGAACGCGTCGGACATGTCGACGTCGTAGTGCTGCCCGGTGTGGACCAGCGCGACCGAGCACCACGGCTGATCGACCAGCGCGTGGTAAAGCGGCGCGACCTTCATGAAATTGGGGCGCGCCGCGGCGATCAGGTGAAGGCGCGCTTGGGTCATGGCGCTGCCGCCGGTGGCAGCGGCGAGCCGTCGAACACGGCGCGATAGGCCTCGGTCATGGCGCGGATGTCGAAGCGCTCGGCCGCGCGCGCCCGGTTCGCGGCACCGAGCCGGCGGCGCTCCGCCACATCGTCCATCAGCCGGCCGAGGCACGCGGCGAGCGCGGACTCCTCGGCCGGATCGACGACAAAGGGCCGGTTCGGCTCGGCCACGATGTGCTTGATGTCGCCGACGTCGGTGGCGACGACGGGCCGCCCGGCGGCCATCGCCTGGACCAGCGCGTTGGGCATCTGTTCGGTGTCGGATGAGATCGCGTAGATGTCCATGAGGCCGATGACCCGGTGGGGCGCCGCCACGAAGCCCGCGAACAGCACGCGATCGACGCCCCGTTCGCGCGCGTAGCGTTCCAGGGCTGGCCGCTCGGCGCCGTCGCCGACCAGCAGGAGCACGGCGTCGCGGCCCTCGGCCGCGGCCGCGAAGACCCGGATCATGCGCTCGAGGTTCTTCTCGCGTCGGAGCGAGGTGACCGTGCCGACGACGAACGCCCCCGGGTGCCGCGCGAGTTGGGGGATCGCGGAAGGATCAGGCGCCTCGCCGAACAGGGTCAGATCGACGCCGTTCGGGATGTAGTGGATCTTCGTCGCGGGCAGGCGCCATTCGTCGGTCATCAGCCGCGCGAGCCGAAGCGATGGCACGATGATGCGCTCCGCGCGGCCGAGGGCGAGGCGGCGCAGCAGGATGCGGCGGCGCATATGCGCCTCCTCGGGGCTGCCGAACCCGCTCTCGAAGTGAACGTGCCGGCAAACCGGCACGAATCGGTTGGCGAGCGCCCAATCGACCGCGCCCCAGTTGTAGGTCAACAGGAGATCGGGCCCGAGCCGGGCGAGCACGCGGCGCGCCCCAAGCGCGGCCAGGGCCGGGTTCTCCTTCGGCCACGGCCGCGTGAAGGGAAAGCTCACGTCCGCGTCGGCGTCGAGACGTGACCGGGCATCGTAGACGCCGTCGAGCCCGATGATCGTGTGGCTGAAGCGCCGCCCCAGCCGGTTGATGATCGCGGCGATGCGAAACTCGACGCCGCCGACCCCGAAGCCCGGGAACACGTGAAGCAGGCGGCGAGGCGCCGAGCCCGAAGACGACGCCACGTCAGGCGCTGGGTCCATGGACGCGGGACCGACATCGATCATCTTCAGGTCCGCCATGGCCTTTCGGGACCGCCGGGATTGGCCACGGCGGCCCGGCGAGCCGCCGTATTCGAGCCCTTGTCCGTCAACATCCGGTTTCCAGGACCGGCGTGCCGCGCCGAACCCTGTGTCGTCGTTCGCGCGATAGAGGCACGGCAA